>JAZIHP010000003.1:0-83049 GCA_036678505.1 Alphaproteobacteria bacterium | reverse complement strand
ATGACCTGCCTTGACGAGGTTGGAGGCCATGGGGTTGCCCATATTGCCAAGGCCGATAAAGGCGATCGTGGTCATCTGGTATTCCTCCGAAACAGGTAAGGAAGCGCTGCGAGGGGCAGGGCCATGGAAAGGTTTTCGGACCCGATATCCGCAGGCCGCCGCTACTTGCCGATCATGTGGCGGGCGACGATCAGGCGCATGATCTCGTTGGTGCCTTCGAGAATCTGGTGAACGCGCAGATCGCGCACCAGTTTCTCGATGCCATAGTCGTGCAGGTAGCCGTAGCCTCCCAGAAGCTGAAGCGCATCGTTGGCCACCCTGAAGCCGGCGTCGGTCACGAAGCGCTTGGCCATGGCCGACCATTTGGACGTGTCATGGGCATTGGCATCCATCCTGGCGGCTGCCGTGTAGAGAAAGATGCGCGCCGCCTGAAGCTCGGTTTCCATGTCGGCGAGGCGGAATTGCAGCGCCTGGAACTGGTCGATGCTCTTGCCGAAGGCCTTGCGCTCGCCCGCATAGGCCAGAGCCTTGTCGAGCGCGGATTGCGCGCCGCCCAGCGAGCAGGCGCCGATGTTCAGGCGGCCGCCATCGAGACCGGACATGGCGATGGAAAAGCCCTTGCCTTCCTGCGCCAGCATGTCGGCGGCCGGAACCCGGCAATCCTCGAACACCACCTGCCTTGTGGACTGCATGTGCCAGCCCATCTTGTGTTCATTGGCGCCGAAGGAAAGGCCGGGCGTGTCCTTTTCGACCACGAATGTCGAGATGCCTTTGGGGCCGTCTTCGCCGGTGCGCGCCATCACCACATAAATGTCGCTGTCGCCGGCGCCGGAAATGAATTGCTTGACGCCGTTCAGCACATAATGGTCGCCGCCGCGCACCGCTTTTGTGCGCAGGGCCGCCGCGTCGGAGCCGGAACCCGGCTCGGTCAGGCAATAGCTTGCCAGCCATTCCATCGAGGTCAGCTTCGGCACGAAGCGCTGGCGCTGTTCCTCGCTGCCATAGCGGTCGATCATCGACGCGGCCATGTTATGGATGGAGATGAAGGAGGAAAAGGCCGGGCAGGCCTGCGAAAGCGCCTCGAACACCAGCACCGCGTCGAGGCGCGAAAGGGCGGAGCCGCCGACATCGTCGCGCACATAGATGCCGCCGAGCCCGAGCGGGCCGGTTTCGCGAATCACATCGCTGGGGAAGCGTTTTTCCCGGTCCCATTCCAGCGCGTGAGGGGCGACGCGATCCTCGGCGAAGGCGCGTGCCATTTCCTGAATGGCCCGCTGGTCCCCGGTCAGGTCGAACTGGTTCTCATGCGTCGAAACAGCGCCGTCCATCGCGTCCTCCGGTCAGCCGGCGGGCCGTCATTTTGCTCGCCGGCAATGCTTGGCTAAGAATGCATGACACTCTAGACCAATGATGAGGCCGCGCAACCCAACCTTGAGCGGAGCGGTTGTGCAAAAATTAAAGATCGGGATAGTGCATGCTGGCACAAATGCATGAGCCGCTTCGCCGGAAGCGCGTGGTTTGATGGCGCGGGCGATCATGCTTCAGGGCACCGGCTCGGATGTCGGCAAGACGGTTCTGGTTGCAGGGCTGTGCCGGGCCGCGCACCGGCGCGGGCTGAAGGTGCGCCCGTTCAAGCCGCAGAACATGTCGAACAACGCGGCCGTGGCCGATATTCCAGGTGAAGCCGGCTTCGGCGAGATCGGGCGCGGGCAATGGCTTCAGGCGCTGGCCTGCGGGGTTCGGCCGACCGTGCATATGAACCCGGTTCTGCTCAAGCCGCAGACCGATATCGGCGCGCAGGTGGTGGTGCAGGGCAAGGTGCTGGGCGAGGCCCGCGCCCGCGATTACCAGACGCTCAAGGGCCAGCTCATGAAGGCTGTGATGCAGTCATGGGCGAAGGTCGGCGAAGGCGCCGATCTCGTGATCGCGGAGGGTGCGGGCTCGCCGGCGGAGATCAACCTGCGGCCGCGCGACATCGCCAATATGGGCTTCGCCACCCGCGCGAACGTGCCGGTGGTGATGGTGGGCGACATCGATCGCGGCGGCGTCATCGCATCGCTGGCCGGAACCCATCTCATTTTGCCGCAGGAAGACCGCCGCATGGTGACAGGCTACGTCATCAACAAGTTTCGCGGCGATGTGGGCCTGTTCTCGGAAGGCATTGAAGCGATTGAAAAATTCACCAGATGGACCTGCTTCGGGGTGGTGCCGTGGCTGAAAGCCGCCTCGCGCCTTCCTTCCGAGGATTCGGTCGTGCTGGAGCAGCTTGCCGCCGGAGAGGCGCGGGCGCTGAAGGTGGCGGTGCCGATGCTGTCGCGGATCGCCAATTTCGACGATCTCGATCCGTTGCGCGCCGAGCCGCAGGTGGAGGTTGTGTTCGTGCCGCCGGGGCGGAAATTGCCTGAGGATGCCGGGCTGGTCGTCATTCCGGGCTCTAAATCGACCATCGCCGACCTGGCGCAATTCCGGGAAAACGGCTGGGACCGCGATCTGGAGGCGCATCGCAGGCGCGGGGGGCATATCGTCGGCATCTGCGGCGGGTATCAGATGCTTGGCCGCAAGGTGTGCGATCCTGACGGCATCGAAGGCGGCGCGCGCGAAGTGGAAGGGCTTGGCCTGCTCGATGTCGCGACGACGATGGAGCGGGAAAAGACGGTGCGCAATGTCAGCGCCCGCTCCATGGCCTTCGGCCTGCCGCTGGAAGGTTACGAAATTCATCTCGGCCGCACCGAGGGGGCGGACCGTGCCCGGCCTGTCGCAACGATCGAAGGCGTGGCGGATGGCGCGATGTCGAGCGACGGCAAGGTGTTCGGCACCTATCTGCACGGCCTGTTCCAGGCGGATGAATTTCGCTCGCGCTTTCTTGAAAGCCTTGGGGTGAAAAGCTCCGTGTCCGATTATCGGGGCGAAGTCGAGCGGGCGCTCGATGACATCGCGGCGCAGCTCGAAGCCTGTCTCGACTGCGACGCCATTTTTGCGCTGGCGCGATAGAGCGTTTCTGCTTTTCCCCGAAGCGCAAATCGCTCTAACTCTTTGTTTTGTCGCGTTTGCGAACCGGAAAAGTGTTTCTACTTTTCCTGGAACTGCTAAAGCGCGTCGCGATCTTTCAGATTCGCTCCCTGCGCTTCAAGTTCTTGTTTTTACGCATGCCGTTGCCCCGAAACCGGTTCCCACTTTCGGGCGACATGCTTTAAGGCGCGTCGCGATCTTTCAGATTCGCTCCCTGCGCTTTAAGTTCTTGTTTTTACGCATGTCGTTGCCCCGAAGCCGGCTCCCGCTTTCGGGCGACATGCTTTAGAGCAGCGGGCGTTCCGGCGAATGCAGCCCCGCTGCTCCGGCTGTTTTCCCTGGCCGCATTTGTGCGACGTCAGGCGAACCCGTCTGCCTGCAAGATGCTCCGGTCTTATACGCCGAGGGCGATGCGCAGCGGATTGGCCGGGTCCGCCAGGAGTTTTGCCGCCAGCGCCACGCAGACGACGACCAGCAGCGGTTTGATCAAGCCGGCGCCAATGCGCATGGCCAGCGTCGCGCCCAGCCTTGCGCCGAGAAACTGCGCTACGCCCATGATCAGCCCGATCTTCCAGTAGACGACGCCGGCAATGGCGAAAACGCAGAAGCCCCCGACATTGGTGGCGAAGTTGAGAAGCTTTGTGTGAGCGGTGGCTTTCAGCACGCCATATCCGGCCAGCGCCACGAAAGCCAGCATATAGAAGGAGCCGGTCCCCGGCCCAAACAGGCCATCGTAGAAGCCGAGGGCCGGCACCACGGTCAGCCCGAACAGAAAGGGGGAGATGCGCTCGGCGCGGTCGAGGTCGTCCATGTTGGGCTTCAGCGCGAAATAAAGCGCGATGGCGATGAGGAGCACGGGAAGTGCCGCCTGCATGACTTCGGCCGACATGGTGGTCGCCGCCGCCGCGCCCAGAGCGCTGCCGATGAAGGCGAAGGCGGCCGCGGGCAGTTGCTTGCGCAGGTCCACATGCCCCTTGCTCGCATAGGCCAGGGTTGCAGAGCCGGAGCCGAACAAGCTTTGCAGCTTGTTGGTGCCGAGCGTTTCGGCCGGTGGCATTCCGGCAAGCAAAAGGGCCGGGATGGTGATCAGCCCGCCGCCGCCGGCGATGGAATCGACGACGCCGGCAAGAAAGGCGGCCAGCACCAGCAGGGCCACGGTATCGGCAGCGAGTTCGAACATTCTTGCACCGGCGGGAAAACGGGAAAAACTATTCGGGTTTCCACCATATGGCGCATGATTGCGCAATGGCCATGCCCGGCCCCGATGCCGAAGCGGAAGAGACAAAGCGGGATTCCCCTTTGCGCCGCGATGCTTTAACTATGTCGTCATTGCCGCATGAGAGGGCCTGCCGATGGCGTTCGCGTTTCTGGACCATATCCGCAATCTGTTCGAGGGCGATCCCGGCGTGCGCAAGGTCGCCGACGATCCGGTTCTCTGCGCTGAATTGCTGATGCTGTTTCGCATGATTCTGGCCGATGGCACGGTCAGCGGCAGCGAGATGGAAACCTTCCGCCGCATCTGCCGCGACGCTTTCGGTATTCCTGAAAGCAGCATCGATGGCGTCATCGAATATCTCAACGATGCCGGGTACGAGACGACAGGCGCGCAGGCGATCGCCCTGTTCCGCGATCTGCCCATAGAACGCCGCCGCATTCTTGCCGGCCATATGGTCGAGATCGCAAAAGCCGATTCTCATCTTGCCACCAACGAAATCAGGCTGTTGAAGCGCACGCTGGAAGTGCTCGACGTCGATCCCGCCGACGTGGTGAAGGCCAAAAGCTGAGTTGGGGCGTTTGTTTCGACGCAATTGCGGGCGCAAACCGCCTCGCAATTTTGCCGGAAGCGCCTGGAGCCGTGCGGCGGTTGCGTGAAACCATGAAGGGCTCTAAAGCGCGTCGCGATCTTTCAGATCAGCTCCCTGCGCTTTAAGTTCTTGTTTTTACGCATGTCGTTGTCCCGAAACCGGTTCCCGCTTTCGGGCGACATGCTCTAGCCCTGTTCGCGCAGCCGGCGCTCCAGCGCGCGCCTGAGATCGGGAGCGGCGGCGACCAGTTCGCGTGCAGCGCCGGATTGCGGATTGTCCAGCACGCCGTCAGTGCGGCCGCGCTCGACGATGCGGCCTTCCTCCATGACCAGCACCTCGTCCGTTATGGCGCGTGCGACCGTCAGGTCGTGAGTGATGAACAGATACGCAATGCCGAGCCGTGCGTTGAGATCGGCGAACAGGTCGAGAATCTGGGCGCGGATCGATACGTCGAGCGCCGACACCGGCTCGTCGGCCACCACCAGCTTCGGCCGCGTGATGATGGCGCGGGCAATGGAGATGCGCTGGCGCTGACCGCCGGAGAACTCGTGCGGATATTTGTCGAGCGCGCCGGGTCCGAGGCCCACTTCGGCAAGTGCTGAGGCGACCATGTTGCGACGTTCTGCATTCGAGGGTTTTTTCTCAAGGAGATGCAGCGGTTCCGCCACCAGCTTTTCCACTTTTTGCCGGGGGTCGAAGGACCCGTAGGGGTCCTGAAACACCACCTGCATGTCGCGTCGGGCAGGCTTCAGTCCGGCCTCGCTCCTGCCGGTGAGGGTTTCGCCTGCAAAGCTGATTTCACCCGAGGTCGGCTTGTCCAGCGCCAGCACCATGCGCGCCAGCGTGGACTTGCCGCAGCCGGAGCGGCCGACAAGCGCCACCGAGCGGCCGGGCGCGATGGAGAACGACACATCGTCCACGACGCGGGTGGGCGCGCCGCGCCGGAGCAGGGAATGCCGGCGGCCGGGATAGTCGCGGGTGAGATTTCGCACCGAAAGCAGCGGGGTTTCGGTATTGTCGGGCTTGTCGTGCGCGGTCGCCGCACGGATTTGCGGCATATGGGTCGAGGCCTGCGCCAGTTGCCGCGTGTAAGGATGCGTCTGCACCGAGAGCACCTGCGCCGTCTCGCCATCCTCCATCACCTGTCCGTTGCGCAGAATGGTGATGCGGTCGGCCATGTCGGCCACGACGGCCAGATCGTGCGAGATCAGAAGCATTCCCATCCGGCTTTCCGCCGCCAGCTCGCGCAAGAGGTCGAGCACCTGCGCCTGCAGCACCACGTCGAGCGCGGTGGTCGGTTCGTCGGCGATCAGCAGCCGGGGTTTGAGCGCGCAGGCGATGGCGATGACCACGCGCTGGCGCTGGCCGCCGGAGAGTTCGTGCGGAAAGCGCGACAGCGGGAATTTTGCCTCCGGCAGGCCGACGCGGTCGAGCATGCCGCGCGCGCGCGCCTCGGCCTCGGCGCGGCCGGAACGCGTGTGCCAGCGTATGCCCTCGGCCACCTGTTCGCCGATGGTCTTGAGCGGGTTCAGCGCGGTCATCGGCTCCTGAAACACCATGCCGATGTTGCCGCCGCGCAGGGTGCACATGTGCTCTTCGCTGGCCTCCAGCAAATTGACCCCATCCAGCAACACCCGCCCGCAGGTGCGTGCGGCATGGGGCAGGAGCTGCATGACGGAGAGCGCCGTCATCGACTTGCCGGAACCGGATTCGCCGACCAGCGCCACGATCTCGCCCCGATCGACCGAGAGGTCGATCATGTCCAGCACGGGCACGGCGCCGATGGACAGCGACAGTTTCTCGATTTCGAGCAGGCTCATCGGCGCCGCCTCGCTTTCGGATCGAGCAGGTCGGCGATGCCGTCGCCCAGAAGGTTCAGTCCCAGCACTGTGATGACGATGGCCATGCCGGGAAACAGCGCCATCCATGGCGCGACGGTCATGCGCGTCTGGGCGTCGAACAGCATGCGCCCCCAGCTCGGCATCGGCGGCTGCGCGCCAAGGCCGAGATAGGAGAGGCCGGCCTCGGCCAATATACCGAGCGCGAACTGGATCGTGCCCTGCACCAGCAACTGGCTGGCGATGTTCGGCAAGATGTGCTCGACGGTGATCAGCGCCGGCCCTTTGCCGGCGGCGCGGGCGGCCAGGATGAATTCGCGCGGCCACACCGACAGCGCACCCGCACGCGCCACCCGGGCGAAGACAGGCACGTTGAAGATGCCGATGGCGATGATGGCGTTGATGGCGCCGGGGCCGAAAATGGCGGTGATCATGATCGCCGACAAAAGCGCGGGAAAGGCGAAGACGAGATCGTTCAGCCGCATCAATGCTTCATCCAGCAGGCCGCCGCGCGCGGCCGCGAACAGGCCGAGCGGCACGCCGATCCCCATGCCGATGCCGACCGCCACCAGCGCCACGGCAATTGAATTGCGCGCGCCCACCATGATCATCGAGGCGATGTCGCGGCCGAAATGGTCGGTGCCGAACCAGTGGATGAGGGAAGGCGCCTGCGTCCGGTCGGCCACGACGAGCTTCGTCACGTCATAGGGCGTCCACAGGAAGGAGACGAGGGCCATGAGGGCGACCAGCCCGGTGATCAGGCAACCGGCCAGCAGGGAGCGGTTGGCGAAGGCGAAGACCCTCATGCGCGGCTCCTCCTCATGCGCGGCTCCCCTCATGGGCGGCTCCTGAGCCGGGGGTCGATCAGCGCATAGGAGAGGTCGACGATCAGGTTGACGGCGATGACGGTGGCGACCAGCAGCATGACCACGCTTTCGACCACGATCAGGTCGCGCTGGGTGATGGCCTGAAAGATGAGGCGGCCGAGGCCCGGCAGGTAGAACACATTCTCGATGATGATGGTGCCGGCCAGCAGAAAGGCGAATTGCAGGCCCATGATGGTGACGACGGGAATCAGCGCGTTGCGCAGCGCATGGCCCCACAGCACCTTGCGCCACGGCATGCCCTTGGCGCGGGCGGTGCGGATGTAATCTTCCGACAGAACTTCGACCAGCGCCGAGCGGGTAACGCGGGCGAGGATCGCGGCCTGCGGCAGGGCCAGCGCCAGTGCGGGCAGGATCAGGGCCTTGAGGGCCGGCCAGATGCCGGCGCTCCAGCCCGGGAAGCCGCCGGCCGGCAACCAGCGCAGCCACACCGCGAACAGATAGACCAGCAGCAGCGCGAACCAGAAATTGGGCACCGCCACGCCAAGCTGCGCCGCGCCCATCGAGATGGCGTCACCGGCCTTGCCGCGCCGCGAGGCGGCATAAAGCCCGACCGGAATGGCGATGGCCGTGGAAAGCGACAGCGCGATCAGCGCCAGCGGCAGGGAGACGGCGAGCCGCTCCGCGATCAGGTCGATCACCGGCACGGAATAGGTGTAGGAACGGCCGAAATCGAGCGACAGGAGATTGCCGGTCCAGTGCAGATAGCGTTGCAGCGGCCCGCCATCGAGGCCCATCTGCTGGCGCAACTGCCCGACCTGCGCTTCGCTGGCGTTCATGCCCAGCATGACGCGCGCCGGATCGCCCGGCACGATCTCCAGCACCGCGAACACCACCATGGAAGCCAGCGCCAGCGTGATCGCGGCGATGGCGAGGCGTTTCGCGAGATAGGCCGTCATCGGATCGGGTGCCCGATGCGGGCAGGGGCGCTCAGTCCGTCCACCGCACCTTCGTCACATCGTTGGCCTGTATCGGGGCATCCTTCCAGAAGCCTTCGAGCCTGGCGTCCCACACGCCGACCTTGGGCAGTTCGTAGAGGAAGCCGACCACGGCGTCGTCGGCGAGGATTTTCTGGGCCTGCCTGAGCAACTCGTTGCGCTTCGCTTCATCGGAAATGAGGTTCAGCTCTGCGATCACCCTGTCGAATTCCGGATTGTCGTAATTGAAGTAATAGTCCTTGCGCGCATAGATATCGATGTCGTTCGGCTCGGTGTGCGAGACGATGGTGAGATCGTAATCCTTGCGGGTGAAGACCTGATCCAGCCACTGCGCCCACTCGACCGGAATGATCTCGGCATCGATGCCGACCTCGCGCAATTGCGAGGCGATGATTTCGCCGCCAAGCCGCGCATAGGAGGGCGGCGGCAGCTTGATGGTGGTTTTGAAGCCATTCTCCAGCCCGGCCTCTTTAAGCAGCTCCTTCGCCCTGGCGACGTCGTGCGGATAGGCGCCGGTAAGGTCCACATAGGCCTTCGAGGCGGGCGACTGGTGCGAGCCGATGGGCGTGCCGAGACCTGCCGAAGCGCCGTCGATGATCGCCTGCCGGTCGAGCGCATAGGAAATCGCCTGCCGCACCTGCAACTTGTCGAAGGGCGCCTTCCGGTTGTTCATCGACAGAAGCGTTTCGCCCTCGGTCGCGCCGACTTCGATCCTGAAGCGCGGATCGCCCTCGATCTGGGCGACGCCATCCGGCTGGAAGAAGGGAAACGCCTGCACGTCGCCCGAAAGCAGGGCGGGAACGGCCGCGGCGGCATCGGGAACGATGCGGAACTCGACCTTGTCGAGATAGGCCGGCTCTCCCCAATAGCTGTCCGCCTTCGCCAGCCTGATCGACGCGCCCTTGGCCCAGTTCTCGAAACGGAACGGGCCGGTGCCGATGGGCTTTTCCTTGTTGGTGCCGGCCGATTCCGGCGCCACGATCACAGCGTCGCCCCAGCCCATATTGTAGAGAAAGGCGCCTTGCGGATGCCTGAGCGTGATCTTTACCGTGGCCGGATCGACGGCTTCCACGCTGTCGATGGCCTCGAACAGGATCTTCTGGGCGTTGACGGAATCTTCGGCGCGGGCGCGGTCGAGCGAGAATTTCACGTCTTCGGCGTCGAAAGCGCTGCCGTCGTGGAATGTCACGCCGCTGCGCAGCCTGAAAGTGTAGACCGCGCCGTCGTCGGAAATCTCCCAGCTTTCGGCCAGCGCCGGCAACACCTCGCCCGATGGGCCGATGCGGGTCAACCCCTCGAACACGTTGGCGTAAAGCACTTCATCGATGGCAGCGGCAGCGCCCGCTGTCGGGTCGAGATGCGGCGGTTCCAGCGGAATGCCGATGACGAGATCGGTGCGCGCGGCGAAAGCCGGCAGGCTCAGTGCCGTCACTATCGCCGTCGCTGCAAGGAAAGATGTCCAGGATTTCATCGGCCTTCTCCCTGTCTCCCGATGCGGCGGATCAAAGCGCGGAATGCGTCCGGAGTAAATCGCCTTCGTCATGGTTTTTGTGCATTGCGGTATAAAGCGTCAATGCGCGGTGCCGCGCAGCAGCACATCGAGCCCGATGGCCATCACCTTGGCCGCATCCACCATATCGTCGATGCCGACCCATTCGTCCGGGCGATGGGCCAGATCGAGAATGCCGGGGCCGTAGGCGATGCAGTCATGGAGATGGCCAAGCCGGGCGACATGCTTCTGATCGTAGGTGCCGGGCGAAATCACATAATCCGGCTCGCGCTCGAACAGCGCCACGATGCCTTGCGCAACAGCCTTGACCACCGGCGCATCGCGCTCGGTCATGGTTGGCTGCACTTCCATCAGGTCACGGATTTCATAGTCGAATTTCGGACGGTCGCGCTTCAGCCGATCAAGGATGGAAACGACTTCCCGCTTCACGTCGCCGATGTTTTCCTCCAGCAGAAAACGCCGGTCGATGGTGAGGCGGCAGCGGTCGGGCACATTGGGCGCGGGCAGGCCGGGACGGAAATCGTCGGTCTGGCCGCCATGGACGGAATTGATGTTCATGGTCGAGCGGCGCGCGCCTTCCGGCACCACGGGCATGACCGTGCGCTTGGCGTCCAGCGCCGGAAACAGATCGTTCTCGAAGGCTTGCAGCACCGCGCCCATATGGCGCACCGCGCAGTCGCCGAGGAAGGGCATGGAGCCGTGCGCGATCTCGCCCTTCGTCTCGATCTCCGCCCACCACACGCCGCGATGGCCAAGGCAGATTCGTTCCTTGTTGAGCGGTTCGGGAATGATGACGTGATCGACTTTCGGGGGCGAGAAATAGCCGAGCTTCGCCAGATGGGCGACGCCGCCGAAGCCGCCGGACTCCTCGTCCACCGTGCCCGAAATTTCGATGGCGCCAGAAAAATCCGGATAGACCTGCATGAAGGCAAGGGCGGCGATGATCGAGGAGGCCAGCCCGCCCTTCATGTCGCAGGCGCCACGGCCATAGACGCGACCATCCTTCACCACGCCGGCGAAGGGATCGAGCGTCCAGCCGTCTCCGGCTTCCACCACATCGATATGCGAATTGAAATGCACCGTGGGGCCGGGAAGGCGCCCGTCGAAGCGGGCGACCACATTGGTGCGCGGATAGCGGTCGGTGTCGCCCGGAGCGCCTTCGCCCCGGATATATTCGACCCCGAAGCCGTGCCGTTTCAGATAATTTCCGACGAATTCAGCGCAAGGCGTGTAGGCTTCGCCGGGCGGATTGACGGTTGGAAAGCGGATCAGGTCCCTTGTCAGCGCCGTCACCTCGTCGCGGCGCGCCTCAACGGCTTGAAGCAGTTTTTCAGGCAGGGGAACACGATCTTGCATGAAAGCAGTTGAGCAAGGATCGGGGGCATTTGGCAAGCCGTATGTTACGCAAGGAAAAACGCGTGAATGCAATCCATCGCGTCAGTAAAATCTCAATCAATAAAGACAATCATCGCAAGGTGAATTCCGAGAAGCAAGAAAATCCGGAGACTGGATTGCAGAAGGGCTGAAAGAGGGGAATGTCCGATGCAGAAAATCATGCTTGTGGCAGCCGCGCTCGTGGCGATGATGCCGGGAGCGCCGGCCCATGCCAGTGCGGGAGTGCTTGAAGCGAAGGTGAGCATTTCCTCACAGACCATGACGGTCCGGAAACATGGCCGCGTGCTCTATACGTGGAAGGTCTCCACCGCGCGCAAAGGCTATGTTACGCCGCGTGGCACATGGCGGCCGAAGCGCATGCACCGGATGTGGCATTCACGAAAATACGACATGTCGCCCATGCCCTATTCGATATTCTACCATGGCGGCTACGCCATCCATGGCACCGGGGCGGTCAGGCAGCTCGGGCGGCCTGCCTCGCATGGCTGCGTTCGGTTGCAGACCGGCAATGCAGCGATCTTCTATGCGCTGGTGCGCGAGGCCGGCATGAACAATACGCGCATCGTCGTCACCAACTGAGGCCGCAATCGGAAGCGCTTTTTGTTTCCGATGGATGGCGTGCGGCATTTCCTTTCCGGCCGCGTCCGGCTACGACTGGATGCAAGGAGCATTGCCGATGAAACCCAGAGAGCGTGTCGCGCTTTCAAGGCCGGTCGCGGATGAGGTGCGCAAGACCACCTGTTACATGTGCGCCTGCCGCTGCGGCATCGATGTGCACGTCAAGGACGGCAGGATCCGCTACATTGAGGGCAATCGCGACCATCCGGTGAACAGGGGCGTTTTGTGCGCCAAGGGCTCGGCCGGCATCATGCAGCATTATGCGCCGGCAAGGCTGCGCGCGCCCCTGAAGCGGGTGGGGCCGCGCGGGTCCGGGCAGTTTCAGGAAATTTCATGGGATGAGGCGCTCGCCACCGCAGCCGAATGGCTGGGCAAGGTGCGCGCCGACGATCCGAAGAAGCTCGCCTTCTTCACCGGGCGCGACCAGTCGCAGTCGCTGACGGGTCTGTGGGCACAGCAATATGGCACGCCCAATTACGCGGCCCATGGCGGCTTCTGCTCGGTCAATATGGCGGCCGCCGGCATCATGACGATCGGCGGGGCGTTCTGGGAGTTCGGCGCGCCGGACTGGGAGCGGACAAAGCTGTTCGTCATGTTCGGCGTGGCCGAGGACCATGATTCCAACCCCATCAAGATGGGCATCGCGAAGCTGAAGAAGCGCGGCGCGCGCTTCGTTTCGGTCAACCCGATCCGCACCGGTTATTCGGCGGTGGCCGACAACTGGATCGGCATCCGGCCGGGCACCGACGGCCTGCTGATCCTGTCGGTGGTGCATGAGTTGCTGAAGGCGCGCAGGATCGATGTCGATTATCTGGTGCGCTACACCAACGCCACATGGCTGGTGATCGACGCGCCCGGCACGGCAGAGCACGGTCTGTTCGCGCGCGACGGCGAGGGCAGGCCGCTCGTCCATGAAACGGTGACCGAACAGATCGTGCCCGCTGGCACAAATGGCGCGCGGGCGGGGCTTTCGGGCCGGGTTCAGCTCGACGACGGGCGCTTTGCCGTGCCGTCGTTCCAGCTTCTGGCCGAAAAATATCTGGACGACAAATATGCGCCCGAAGCCGTCTCGGGCGAAACCGGCGTGGCGGTGGACACGATCCGGGGGCTGGCGGCGGAAATCGCGCGCGTCGCCTTCGAGGAGGAAATCTTCATCGGGCAGCCATGGGCCGACATGAACGGCCAGCGCCATCAGGGCTATGTCGGCCGGCCGGTCTCGTTCCACGCCATGCGCGGGCTTTCCGCCCATTCCAACGGTTTCCAGACGACGCGCGCGCTGCATATGCTTCAGGTGCTGATCGGCGCGGTGGATTGTCCCGGCGGCTTCCGCTTCGAGCCGCCTTACCCGAAGCCGCTGTCGGCGCATCCGACACCGCACGGCAGGGCCGAGCATTTCGGTTCCAACACGCCGCTGGCCGGGCCGCATCTGGGTTTCCCGCGCGGGCCGGAGGATCTGCTGGTCGATGAAGACGGCCGCCCCGCCCGCATCGACAAGGCGTTTTCATGGGACGCGCCGATCGCCGCACACGGCATGATGCATATGGTGATCGCCAATGCCCATGCCGGCGATCCCTATCCGGTCGACGTGTTGTTCATGTATATGGCCAACATGGCGTGGAATTCGTCCATGAATACCGCCGGCACCATCAAAATGCTGGAGGACAAGGAAGAGGCGACCGGCGAATACCGCATCCCGAAGATCATTTATTCCGACGCCTATGCTTCGGAAATGGTGGCCTATGCCGACCTCGTGCTGCCCGACACCACCTATCTGGAGCGCCACGACTGCATCTCGCTGCTCGACCGGCCGATTTCGGAGCCGGATGCGGTTCAGGACGCCATCCGCTGGCCGGTTCTGGAGCCGGACCGCGATGTGCGGCCGTTCCAGACGGTGCTGCTCGACCTTGGCGCGCGGCTCAACCTGCCGGGATTTTCCGACGGTCATGGCCGGCCGCTCTACAAGGATTATGCCGACTACATCGTGCGCCATGAGCGGCGGCCGGGCATCGGGCCGCTTGCCGGGTTTCGGGGGCCCGATGGCGACAGGACGGGCAGGGGGGCGGCCAATCCGCTGCAATTGCAGCGCTATATCGAAAACGGCGCGTTCTTTTCGGTGCATATCCCGATGGAAGCGCAGTTCTTCAAGCACGCGAACCGGGCCTATCAGGACTTTGCCGTGCGCATGGGCTTTTTCGATACGCCGCAGCCGGTGACATTCCAGCTCTATCAGGAGAATTTGCAAAAATTCCGGCTCGCGGCCGAGGGGCTGCGCGCGCCCTTTGCACCGCAAACGCATCGTGAGCGGATAGTGCAGGCTTTCGACCCGCTGCCGGACTGGTATCGGCCATTTGGCGAGGCGCTGGCGGACCGCAATGAATATCCCTGTCACGCCGTCACCCAGCGGCCTGCGGCCATGTATCATTCATGGGGCTCGATGAATGCGTGGCTCAGGCAGATCCACACGCGCAATCCGCTCTATGTTCCGGGATCGATCTGCGACGAAATTGGCCTGAAGGACGGCGACTGGGCATGGGTGATCTCGCATCACGGCCGCATCAGGGTCGAGGTGGCGCGGATGGAGGCGGTCAACGCCTCGACGCTGTGGACATGGAACGCCATCGGCAAGCGGGCCGGCGCATGGGCGCTGGATGCGGATGCACCGGAAGCCCGAAAGGGCTTTCTTTTGAATCACCTGATCGCGGACCTTCTGCCGCCGCGTGAGGATGGATTGCGGCTTTCCAATTCCGATCCGGTGACCGGGCAGGCGGCATGGTACGATCTGCGCGTGCGGATCGAAAAAGCGGCGGCGGGTGGGGGCAGCGAGCCGCAATGGCCGCCGCTGGCGCAGCCGGAGCCTGAAGCGCACCCGTCCGAACTGCGCTATGGGCAGGAGTGGGCGCAATGACCTCGCTTCCCGCCCTGCCGACACCGAAAAAACTCGGTCTGGTCATCGATCTCGACACCTGCGTCGGCTGCCATGCCTGCGTGGTCAACTGCAAGGAATGGAACACCGGCGGCTATGGCGCGGCCCTTTCCGATCAGGACCCCTATGGCGCGGAAGTCTCGGGCGCGTGGCTGAACCGGGTGCATTCCTTCGAGGTGGTCCCCGAAGGCGAGGTCGTGGGCGAGGCGGGAGAAGCGCGCATCGTGCATTTTCCGAAATCCTGCCTGCATTGCGAGGCGGCCCCCTGCGTTACCGTGTGTCCCACCGGCGCTTCCTACAAGCGCGCCGATGACGGCATCGTTCTGGTCGAGGAAGACAAGTGCATCGGCTGCGGCCTGTGCGCCTGGGCCTGCCCCTATGGCGCGCGCGAAATGGACCTTGCCGCCGGCGTGATGAAGAAATGCACGCTGTGCATCGACCGCATCTACAACGAGACGCTGGAGGAAGCGGACAGGACGCCGGCCTGCGTGCGCACCTGCCCGGCCAATGCCCGTCATTTCGGCGATCTTGGCGATCCCCACTCGCATGTGTCGAAGCTGGTCGCCGAACGCGGCGGCATCGACCTGATGCCGGAGCAGGGCACGCGGCCGGTGAACAAATATCTGCCGCCGCGCGAACGCACGCCGCTTGGCGCCAGCGCCGGGCTGCTTCTTGAAGACACGAATGACGCCACCGGCTTCTTCGGCTGGCTGGACAAGATGCTGGACAGGATCTGAATTTGCATCCGGCGCCTTCGATCATCCTGTTCACCACCCTTTCCGGCCTTGGCTACGGGCTGGCGGCGATGCTTGGCCTTGGCCTGCTCGATCCGGCTCATATCGCCACGAAGGTGGGACACGTTCTGGCCCTGATGCTGATCGCGGGCGGGCTTCTGTCGTCGACCGCGCATCTCGGCAATCCGCAACGGGCGTGGCGGGCGCTCAGCCAATGGCGTTCAAGCTGGCTGTCGCGCGAAGGGGTAATGGCCATCGCAACCTTCATCCCGCTTCTGTGGTCGGCATGGCTGGCGGTCGTCGAAAGCCGCTACTTCTGGTTGCCGGGGCTGCTGGGGACGGCGATGAGCGCCCTCACAGTGGTTTGCACGGCCATGATCTACGCCTCGCTGCGTTCCGTGCAGGCATGGCATACGCGCCTGACGCCGGCCTGCTATCTGCTGTTCGCGGCGGCTGGCGGGCTGGTTTTCACCGCTTTTCTGGCCGCCTGTTCCGGCATGCTTTCGCCATCCGGAACCCTTGCCGCGCTGGCGGCGCTGGCTGCTGCGTGGGGGATGAAAATAAAATGGCGCACACGCATGCAGGAGCTTTCGCCGCTCTCCACGCCCGAATCGGCAACCGGGCTCGGCGCGATCGGGCAGGTGCGGCTGTTCGAGCGCCCGCACATGACCGAAAATTATCTGACCCGCGAGATGGGGTTTCGCGTGGGGCGCAAGCATGCCGCAAAACTATGGAAAGCAGCGCTTGTCGCCGGGGCCGTCGTGCCGATGATTCTGCTCGCCGCAGCTTCGATGGCAGGGCCGGCGAGCACGTTCGCGATCCTGCTTTCAGCGCTCGCGGCGCTGGGTTTCGTGCTCGGAATTCTGACGGAGCGCTGGCTGTTCTTCGCTGAGGCCCGCCACGCGGTGATGAATTATTATTGAAAACAAAACGGCGGGAAATCCCCCCCGCCATCGCCGTTTCAACCCGCAAGCTTGCTTTTCTGATCATTCGCCGCGTCTCCCGAAGACCTCGCCATGGAGCGATGGCTTTCTTGAACTTCTTCCAAACGCGTCGCGATCTTTCAGTTCAGCTCCCTGCGCTTCAAGCTCCTGTTCTTACGCACGCCATTGGCCCGAAACCGGTTTCCACTTCCGGGCGGCATGCTTTACGCGTGCAGATTCGCGGTCCGATTCGACGGATGCTGGTCGGCTTTCGAGGTCGAAAGCTGTTGTTCCTGCGCAAGTTTCAAATGCTGTGCTTGCCGCAGTTTCAGCGCCAGACGCCGCAAAGCCGCAAATTTCTCACCGGGCTGCGTGATCTTCTGCTCTCCCCACGGCGTCCAGAGCATGGGGGGGCGGTTGCTGTCTCGGCTCGTTCTCATTTCAGCCTCCCTGACCAAATCATACACGCAGTGTAACACATCGGTTACAAAGGTGAAGTGACGTGAGAAGAGGCTGTGAAACTAATTTTTCGGCCAGGAATGCGTCAGGATTGCCCGCGCACAGAGCGGCGCCGCCCGCTTAGCTGCCAGCGCTTGTGGAACCACATCCACTGGCCGGGATCGTCGCGCACCCAGCGCTCCACCACGTCGGTTATCAGCTGGGTGGCGGCCTGCACGTCCACATTTCCCTTCGGGCCGCGCGGCAGGTCGAGCTTTTCCTCGATCTCCAGCCGGAAGCGGTTGCCCGGCAGACGCACGCAGCGGGCGGGATAGACGTCGCAGTCATAATGGCGGGCCAGCATGCCGAGCAGCGGATTGGTCTGGCAGGTGCGGCCGAAGAAGGTCGTTTCCAGTCCGCTGATGAATTTCTGGTCCACCAGAACGCCGACATTGCCGCCCCGGTCGAGAATCGATGCCAGCGCGAAGGAAGCGCCGCTGAGGGACGGCATCAGCTCGCCCATGCTGGAGGAGCGCATCGACTGGATATAGTCCGCGATATAGGGGTTGTTCGGCGGGCGAAACAGCGCGGTCACCTTCATGCCGAAGGTCGCCGCCGCTACGGGCAGCAGCTCGAAATTGCCGAGATGGCCGGTGAAGATGATGTGGGGCCGCTCATCGGCGGCGATGCGCTCGAACAGCGCGATGCTTTCCTTCGACACCTCGATGCGGCCGGGCGTATCGGACCATGGGTCGAGATCGAACAGCTTGTCGAGGAAGATATATTCCGCGCCGAGCCGGGCCATGTTGCCCCACATGTCGAGGGCGACAGCTTCGATCTCGGCGTCGCTTTTTTCCGGGTAGGCCTGGCGCAGATTGTCCAGCGTCAGCTTGTGGCGGCCGGTCAGGGGGCCGATGCGGCGGGCGACGCGGCCAGCGAAGTTGAGCGCGTTGTCGGGCGGCAGCAGGCGCAGAACCGACATGACGCCGATGGCCAGCTTCGCCACCAGCCAGTGCCGGACCTTGCGCAGGCGCAGGGCGGTGCGGAATTTCAGCTCGCGGCGCCAGTTGCCGGTTGAACCGGGAGCCAAGACGGAACGCCCTCAGCCGACGTTGAGGATGATCTTGCCGAACACGTCGCGGCCTTCCATGCGCTTCAGCGCCGCGTCGATGCCGTCGAAATCGACGGCGGTATCGATCACGGGATGAACGAGCCCGGCCGCCATCTTCTGCATGGCGTTGGCCATGTTCTCCATGCGGCAGCCGAAGGAGCCGAGCAGCTTCAACTGCTGCTGGAACAGCATCATCAGGTTCATGTCGGTCGAAACGCCCGAGGTGGAGCCGCAGGTGACGAGCCGGCCGCCGCGCTTCAGGCTCAGCATCGAGCCGGCCCATGTGTCCTTGCCGACATGCTCGAACACGACATCCACGCCCTTCTTCTTCGTCAGCTTGCGCACGACGCCCTCGAAGCGATCCTCGCGGTAGTTGATGACGTGATCGGCGCCGAGCGCCTTCGCCTTTTCTATCTTGTCGTCGGAGCCGACCGTGGTGATGACGGTGCAGCCCATTTTCCTGGCGAGCTGAATGGCGGCCGAACCGATGCCGGAGCCGCCGGCATGGATCAGAATGGTTTCGCCGGGCTCCAGCTTCGCGTTGTCGAACAGCATGTGCTCGACGGTGCCGAAGGTGACGGGCGCGACTGCCGCTGCGATGGCGTCGACGCCGGGCGGTGCGGGCACCAGCAGGCGGGCGGGAAGATTGATTTTTTCCTGGGCGAAGCCGTCGAGATGAAAACCATGCACGCCCGAGACATGCTCGCACAGATTGTCGCGCTTTTCGCGGCAGGCGCGGCACAGGCCGCAGGTGCGCGCGCCGTAGATGGAGACGAGCTGGCCGGGCAGCAGGTTCGACACGCCGGGGCCGACCGCCTCGACCTCGCCGGAGGCTTCCGCGCCGACGGTGAGCGGCAGCTTGCGCCTGGCGAAGGCCATGCCGCGCCAGCCCCAGACGTCGATATGGTTGAGGGCGACGGCCTTGATGCGCAGCGTCACCTCACCCTGTCCGGGCGCGGGGGGCGGAGCTATGTCCACCGTCTCCAGACGGCGATCCTCGATGAGTTGCAGTGCGCGCATCGAACGACGCTCCCTAAAAACAACAGAACGGGCGGCAAAGCCGCCCCATTCACAAGAACGAATTCAGAAGTGAGGGATTAGACAGGTTCCCGCGCCATGACAAGGCAGGTGTTCTGGCCGCCGAACCCGAAGGAGTTCGACAGCACCGTGCGCACCTCGGCTTCCCGCTTCACATTGGGCACGACGTCGAATGTGATCGCGGGGTCGGGATTGTCGTAATTGATGGTCGGCGGAATGACGCCCTCGCGCATCGTCATGATGGAGAACGCGGCCTCGATCGCGCCTGCGGCGGAGAGCGTGTGGCCGATCATCGACTTGTTGGACGAGACCGGAATGCGGTTGATGTGCTCGCCGAACACGGTCGACAGCGACAGATGTTCCATCTTGTCGTTTTCAGGCGTGGAGGTGCCGTGCGCGTTGACATAGTCGATGCCGTCTTCGCCAAGCCCCGCATCGGCAAGGGCCGCGCGCACGGCGGCGATGGCGGGCGAGCCGTCCGGCTTGGAGCGAGTGCGGTGGAAGTCGTCGGCTTTTTCGCCGCAACCCCGGATGATGCCAAGCACCGTGGCGCCGCGCGCCGTTGCCGCCTCCAGCGATTCGAGCACGAGGGCAGCGGAGCCCTCGGCCAGCACGAAGCCGTCGCGGTCCTTCGAAAACGGCTTGGAGGCCTTTTCCGGCGCATCATTGCTGGTGGAGAGCGCCGACAAAAGCGAAAAACGGATCAGCGCCTCGGCGGTTGCCGAGCCATCCGCGCCGATGGACAGGGCGCGCCTGGCTTCGCCGCGCCGGATCGCCTCGACGCCGAGCTGGATGGCGGTCGCGCCGGAGGCGCAGGCGGTCGACAGCGTGACCGGCAGGCCGGTCGCGCCGAAACGGTCCGCCAGCCTGTCGGCGATCGTCGCGAATTGCGAGGAATCGAACATTTCCAGCGAATTGAGATTGCGCGCCACTTCCAGCAGCCGTTCGGGGGCGGGCTTGTCGCCGCCGTTTTTGTAGAGCGCCAGCCGGTCGTGCCAGTCCAGTTCGACCGGCGGGGAGGCCAGGAACAGCGGTCCGCCGAAATCGTCGATGGCAAGGCCCGCCTCGGCCACGGCTTCCTCGGCCGCGGTTTCGGCCAGCTCATAGGTGAGCGCGCTGGCACCCTTCGGGGACGAGGCGAGAAAATCGACCGTGCCGGCGATGCGGGTGTTGAGGTGATCGACCGGGAAGCGGGTGATGGGATGGATGCCGGACTTGCCGGCGGTCAGCGCTTGCCAGTTGTCCTTCTTGCCGACGCCGAGGGAGGTCACGACGCCGATGCCGGTAACGGCGACGACGGGACGTCCAAGATGATCCGTGAATTTCGTCATGCCGGGCTCCGGACTTCAGTCAAGTGGGCTTCAGTCGAGGGCGCTGACCAGCGCCATGCCCTCGAAATGGTGATAGCCGATGGTCGTTGCCAGAACGGATTTCAGCGGCCCCTCGAAAGGCTTTTCGTTCGCTTCGAAAGCCGGATAGGACGCCCTGTTGCTGACGGCAAGGGCGGCAAGCGCCACCGCGAACGGAAACTGCGCTTCCTTGAGGTGGCCGGTCAGCGTCGAGAAGGCGCGCAGCGCAACGTTGTCTTTCGCATCGAAGGCGGCTTTTTCCGTCTCCGTCGCCTTGTGGGCGCCGGAAGCGCCGGAAATGGTCAGAAAACCGTTTGCGGGCAGATCGGTGGCGTCAAGCAATCTGGTGATGGCTGAATCCAGCTCGCCCTTGTCGCGGCGGGCGCGGCCGCAGGACACGGGGCCGAGCGTTGCATAGATGCGCTGGCCGCGCTTTTCGGCATGTTCGCGGCTTTCCAGCACGAGGAAGGCCCCGCCCGAGCCGGAAACGACGCCGCCGCCTTCAGCACCTTGTCTTTGCCAGACGGGCTTCCAGTCGCCGCGATGCAGATAGCCTGCCAGCTCATAGCCGAGCAGCATGTCGGGATGTTCGGTCTGGAAGGCGCCGCCGACCAGCATATGGGTCGACTGGCCGGAGCGGATGCGGGCGGCCGCCGTCTCGATGGCGGAGATGCCCGCGCCTTCCTCGCCCATGAAGGTTCGCGAGGAGCCGGTGACCTTGTGAACGATCGAGATGTTGCCGGCGAGAAGATTGGAAAGCTGGGCGAGAAAGAGGGTGGGGCGCAGTTCGGTGGTCAGCTTCTCGTTGAGCAGCACGTCGAAATCGTCGCGCTGTTCGGAAGCGGCCAGAATGTCGGAATCGACCGCCACGTCGCGTTCGCCGCCGCCCGCCGCCACCACCATGTCCATGGTGGCGCACAATTCCTCGTTATCCCTGATGCCGGCATCGGCGAGAGCCAGGCCGGCAACATAGGTGCCGAGACGCTGCCACGTTTCCATCTGGCGCTGATCGCCGCGCTTGGCGATCTGCCGGCTCCAGTCGATCCCGGGCAGGGGATGGATGGTGTAGGGCGCAAAGCGTTCGCCGTCCATGACCGGCTCGGGGCCGGGAGCGGACAGTTTCTGCCAGTGCGCATCGGCGCCTTCTCCCAGAGAGGAGACAAGGCCGATACCGGTGATGACGACGTCGCGAGCGCTCATGAGGCTTTGCCGATCCCGTGTACCGATTGCAGGCTCAGGCGCTCTTGGCGGCGATCAGCCCGTCAATCTTGGCGCAGAGATTTTTCATGACGAAATATTCGTCGGTGGAGGCCTTGCCGTCATTGACCTCCTGGGTCCACTTCTCAAGCGGAACCTTGATGCCGAATTCCTTGTCGATGGCGAACACGATGTCGAGGAAGTCGAGGCTGTCGATGCCCAGATCGTCGATGGTGTGGCTTTCGGGAGTGATGGTGTCGAGATCGATTTCGCTGGTCTCGGCAATGATCTTGGCGACTTTATCGAACGTGGTGGACAAGAGGCTTTTCCTTACGGTTTTCGGCCAAAGCTGGATTCAGGTGTTTGGGCGCTGTCTAATCGGTTTTTGCCGGCAGGAAAAGGCCGAATGTGCCGCGCCCATGGCCGCGCCACGGTTGCGGGCCGTTTGCGGAGGCCTTTTCATGCGCGCCAGATGTCGGTTCTTCCGGGGGAGATTGCAATGCCCGAGCCCGATATTCACAAGGCTCGCGGTGCCTGCCGTTGCGGCGCCGCGGGGTTCGGCGTGCATTTGCGTGACGGGTTGCACCCGGCGCGCCGGCCTCAGAACGCCACGCGGCCCAGAACCCGCGCTCCGTCATCCTGCGGGGCGACGATGACCGCTTCACCCTCGCGGGGAGAAACGCCGGTGATCTCCTGAATGTTTTCCAGATGGGTGACGAGGACGAGAAGGTCCGATCCGGAATAGGTGCGGATCCGTTCCAGGATCATCTCTTTTTGCCGGGCGCGTTCTTCCGCGTCGTCGCTCAGCGGGTCGAGCGCCGCAAGCGCTTCGGGCTGAACGCCGAAGGCAAGGCGTGCGGTATCCAGCGCCCGGCAATAGCGGCTCGATTCAACCCGCTCCACCCTGGCGGCGCGCGCGCCGAACAGCGCGCCGATCTTGCGCGCCTGCTGCTTGCCGCGATCGGACAGATTGCGCTGGGTGTTGCATTTGCCGATGTCGAAATTGGCCGGTTCCGTGGTTCCGCTGATCATGGCATGGCGCAGCAGAACGACATGGCCGCCTTCGCGCAACGCCGCCCAGCCCGCATCGGTGGCATGGGCGGCTGGCAGGACAGACAGAAGCGCAAGCAGAAGGATCACATATCGGAGCATGGGCATTCCCGTTTCGATTCCGGACATATAGGGACGCCAAACCCCTTTGAAAAACAAGAAGGCGGGTTTTGCGCGCGAATCGACTATCCCTTTCCCTGCGTAACTCAGGCGCGATGGGGAGCATTGACGTGCAGGTGACCGGAACGACATGTCGCAGCTGATCGAGACCATTCTCTACGTCTTCGGTCTCGTCGCGATCGGATATGCCGCCGCCTGGACCAATTACCTCAAGGCCGGAGCCGGCGAAATGCTCGGCCAGTTCGCGGTGGGCGTGGCCATGCCCGTTCTTTTGTTCCGCACGCTGTCGAAAGTCGATTTTCACGGCGCCGCGCCATGGTCGTTGTGGATAGTCTATTTCAGCGCCATCGCCTGTGCCTGGGCCGCCGGCCACATGATCATGACGCGTTGGCTGGGCAGGGATGCGCGCGCCGGCGTCATCGGTGGCGTTTCCGCGTCATTCTCCAATCTCGTTCTGCTGGGCATTCCGCTGGTTGCCGGCATTTTCGGCCAGCCGGGAACCGATGTGATCTCGCTCCTGATCGCCGTGCATCTGCCCGTCATGATGATGGCCTCGATCATCCTGTTCGAGCTGTTCGGGGAGGGCGATGGCGAAGTGCATCCGGCGCGCGTCCTGCGCAGTTTTCTCGGCCGCCTGTTCGCAAACCCGCTGATCGTGGGCATTCTGTCCGGTCTGGCGTGGCGTTTTACCGGCTGGGAGTTGCCTTCCGTCGCCGGGCGCCTGGTCGATGCCTTTGCCGGTATAGCGGGTCCGATAGCGCTGTTTTCCATGGGGGCGGGGCTGAAAGCATTCGGCATGTCCGGCAATCTGCGCCCGGCATTGGCCCTGTCGGCCGTCAAGCTGGCGCTGATGCCGTCTCTGGCGCTGATATTCGCAATCCTGCTCGGCCTGCCGCCCCTTGCGGCAAAGGTGGCCGTGGTGGCCGCCTCGCTGCCTGCCGGCGTGAATTCCTATCTGATTGCAACGCAATTCGGCACGGGGCAGGGGCTGGCCTCGAACCAGATGACGCTGTCGACGCTGCTGGCGGTGATGACGACATCGGCGTGGCTGGTGGCGGCAGGATTTATATTCGGCTGAAGCCGGCATCGCTGGACCAGCGGCAAAGCCTGGTCCGGCTGTTGATCGCCGGGCATGGCTTGGGATAATAGCATGTGTGACGCCAGCTCCCAACGCGCGTCGTTCCATGAGTTTTTTTGACAGATGCGCGAAAGAGCGTGTCCAGCGGAGGCAAGACGATGCTCCAGAAGACCGGCCATTTCATGAAGCAGGCCAATCTCATCAACGGAGAATGGGTGCAGGCGGACTCGGGCCAGACCGTCGATGTGGTCAACCCGGCCACCGGGCTCAAGATCGGCACCGTGCCGAAATCGGGCGCCGCCGAAACCCGCCGCGCCATTGCGGCGGCGCAGGAAGCCTTCCTGTCGTTCCGCAAGACTTCGGCGCTGGAGCGTTCCAGGCTGCTGCGCAAGCTGCACGACGCCATCATGGACAATCAGGACGCGCTGGCCGAACTGCTGACCATGGAGCAGGGAAAGTCGCTGACCGAGGCGAAAGGCGAGGTGGGGTCTTCCGCGGCCTATGTGCTGTGGTTCGCCGAAGAGGCGCGCCGCGCCTATGGCGATGTGGTGCCATCGCCCTGGGCCGATCGCCGCGTCTTGGTGACGAAGGAGCCCGTCGGCGTCATCGCCGCCATCACGCCGTGGAATTTCCCGTCCTCGATGCTGTCGCGCAAGCTTGGGCCCGCGCTTGCCGCGGGCTGCACGGCTGTCGTGAAGCCTGCTTCCCAGACGCCTTATTCCGGCCTTGCCTGGGGCGCGCTGTGCGAGGAGGTGGGCTTCCCCAAGGGCGTGGTCAACATCGTGACCGGATCGGCCGGCGCCATCGGCGATGAAATCTGCTCCAATCCGGCTGTCAAGAAGCTCACCTTCACCGGCTCCACCGAAGTCGGCAAGATGCTCATGGAAAAATGCGCTTCCACGGTGAAGAAAGTGTCGATGGAGCTTGGCGGAAACGCGCCGTTCCTGGTGTTCGACGATGCCGATCTCGACCGCGCGGTGCAGGGCGCGATTGCCGCCAAGTTCCGCAACTCCGGCCAGACCTGCGTGTGCACCAACCGCTTCTTCGTGCAATCCGGCATCCATGACGCGTTCGTGGAAAAGCTCGCCGAGGCTTCCGCCGCGCTCAAGGTCGGGTCCGGGCTCGACGAAGGCGTGCAGCAGGGGCCGCTGATCGACATCAATGCGGTGGAGAAGGTCGAGGAATTCATCGAGGACGCGGTCGCCAAGGGCGGCAAGGTGGTCGCCGGCGGCAAGCGCCATGAACTGGGCGGCTCGTTCTTCCAGCCGACCGTGGTCTCCGGTGCGACCCCGCAGATGAAGTTCATGAAGGAAGAAATCTTTGGGCCGCTGGCGCCGGTGTTCAAATTCGAGAGCGAGGAGGAAGCCATCGCCCTTGCCAACGATACCGAATTCGGCCTCGCCTGCTATTTCTACACCGGCGATCTGGGCCGTGCCTTCCGCGTGATGGAGGGCCTGAAATACGGCATGGTCGGCGTCAACGAAGGCATCATCACCACGCCGGAAGCGCCGTTCGGCGGCGTGAAGGAATCCGGCCTCGGCCGCGAGGGCGGCCATCAGGGCATGGACGACTATCTCGACACCAAATATGTCTGCATCGGCGGACTGGGGCTTTAAAGCAGCCTTTCATCCGGATCAGGGGCGCGCTTCGGTGCGCCCTTTTTCGTTGCAAGGAAGCGGATGCCTGCTTGTCGTGGAAACTGTGAGGTCCATATAATCGATGCGACATCCGGCTTGCCGGGCAAGCGGATTTTCATTCCGGGTCGGGACGGTTTTTTGGCATCCCTGGGGCGCTATCTCATCATTTCAGCCGGCATCACCGCCATGCTCGCCGGCATCCTCGCTGCCGCCTATCTGTCCGGATACGGGCCTGGAGCAGGCGAGCCTGGAGCAGGCGGGCCTGGAGCAGGCGGGCCTGGAGCAGGGGGGCGTGAACTGGCGCGCGCAAAACCCAGCGAAAGAGGATTGTTCAGCGTTTCCATGAAGCCGGAGCACGGAGCTGTCCGTATCGGCGAAACGCAGGCCTGGCTGGTGACGATCAGGCTCAAATCCGGCCAGCCGGTCGAGAATGCGGCCATCCACGTCTCCGGCGGCATGGCGCAACAGAATCAGGGGCTGCCGACGAGCCCGCAGGCGACGGGTTATCTCGGCGGCGGCAGCTACCGGGTCGAAGGCGTGAAATTTTCGACACCCGGCTGGTGGCAGTTGCGCTTGTGGATATTTGCGGCGGCCGGAACCGACAGCGTGATTTTCAACGTTGTCCTGTAAGTAATTGAAAAGACGATTTTCTACCTGTCCTTGACCGTTTCCATGGCGACGAAGGTCGATGTCTGGGCCACATGCGGCAGCGCCGATATGCGCTCGCCCAGCACGCGACGATAGCTGGCGATGTCGCGCGTGCGGACCTTCAGCAGATAATCGAAGCTCGCCGCCATCATGTGGCACTGCTCGATCTCGCGAACGGCCTGAACCGCGCGGTTGAATTCATCGAGGGCGGCGGAGCGCGTGTCCGACAGCTTCACCTGCACGAAAGCCACATGGCCTTCGCCCATGCGCTCGCGGTCGATGACGGCGCTGTAGCCGCGGATAAAGCCTTCATTTTCAAGCTTTTTGACGCGTGCCTGTACCGGCGTTTTGGAAAGGCCGACCTTTGCCGCCAGTTCGGCCATGGAAAGCCGCGCCTCCTGCGCCAGAGCGAACAGGATGTTGCGGTCGATGCGGTCCAGATGGTCTTCCATATTCGTTTCGACGATCCAAAATACTATAAAATGAGAGGTATCATAGTTCGTATGACCTGAATTGTCGAGATAATTGGACCGGTTATTCCGGCGTCGCCGTGCTAGGCTTCTTGCATCGGTCGTGGCGGCCGCCAGACCGTTGAGATCAGACCGTTGAGATTTGCTTTTGTTTCGACAGGAACGCCATGCCGACCCTTGCACCCATTCGCCAGCAGATCCGCGCCAGCTATCTCCCGGACGAGGACGCCGCCGTAAAACGGCTGGTCGAAGCCGTCGCTCTTTCGCCGGAGGAGCGCAAGGCGATCACCCGGCGCGCCGTGGACCTCGTCAAGGCCGTGCGCGGCTCGTCCGATCCGCGGCTGATGGAGGTCTTCCTCTCGGCCTATGGCCTCTCCACCAGGGAAGGCGTGGCGCTGATGTGTCTGGCCGAAGCGCTGCTGCGCGTGCCGGACGCCGAGACCATGGACGATCTGATCGCCGACAAGATCGCCCCGCATGACTGGTCCGCGCATTCGGCCTCGTCATCCTCGATCTTCGTCAATGCTTCCACATGGGCCTTGATGCTGACCGGGCGGGTGCTGGAAGAGGGCGAGAGCGGCATCGAAAAGACGCTGCGCTCCATGGTTCGCCGTCTCGGAGAGCCCGTCATCCGCAAGGCGGTGGCGGCGGCCATGCGCGAGATGGGCGAGCAGTTCGTGCTCGGCCGCACCATCGCCGAGGCAATGAAGCGCGGCAGGTCGATGACCGACAAGGGCTATCTCTATTCCTTCGACATGCTGGGCGAGGCGGCGCGCACCGAGGCCGACGCCCTGCGCTATCTGAAGGCTTATGCGGATGCCATCGCCGCGCTCGGCAATCCGGGCAACGGTCCTGACATCCGCAAAAATCACGGCATTTCGGTGAAGCTTTCGGCCATTCATCCGCGTTATGAGGTGGCGCAGCGGGAGAAAATGCTGCCGGTGATGGCCGAGCGGCTGCTTTCGTTGGCGCTGGCGGCGAAGAAAGCCAATATGGGCCTCAACGTCGATGCCGAGGAAGCCGACCGGCTCGACCTGTCGCTCGACGTCATCGAACTGGTGCTGGCCGACGAGCGCCTTGCCGGCTGGAACGGGTTCGGCGTCGTGGTGCAGGCCTATGGTCCGCGCTGCGCCTTCGCCATCGACTGGCTCCATGCGCTGGCAAGCAAACTCGACCGCAACATCATGGTGCGGCTGGTGAAGGGCGCTTACTGGGATACCGAGATCAAGCGGGCGCAGGTCATGGGCCTGGCCGGTTATCCGGTCTTCACGCGCAAGGCCAATACGGACGTTTCCTACATGGCCTGCGCGAAGAAGCTGTTGTCGATGACCGACCGCATCTATCCGCAATTCGCCACCCACAACGCACATACGGTTGCGGCGATCCTTTCCATGGCTCCGGACCGCGACTGCTTCGAGTTCCAGCGCCTGCACGGCATGGGCGAGCAGTTGCACGAGGAGGTGCGCAAGGCCGAAGGCACGCGCTGCCGCATCTATGCGCCGGTTGGCGCGCATTCCGATCTGCTGGCCTATCTGGTGCGCCGCCTGCTGGAAAACGGGGCCAATTCCTCCTTCGTCCACCAACTGACCGACGAGGCGGTGCCGCCGGAGGCGATCGCGCGCGATCCGCTGGACATCGTGGAAACGCAAGGCGCAGCCGCCAATCCGAACATCGCAAAGCCGTCGGCGATCTTCGGCGCCGGTCGCCGCAATGCAAAAGGGTGGGACATCACCGATGTGGTGACGCTGGAAGCCATCGATAAGGCGAGGGCGCCTTTCGCCGCGCCGCATAGATGGCAGGCGAAGCCGCTGACCCGCGCCACCGGCAAGGGCGGCGCGCGCGATGTCATCAACCCTGCCAGGGCCGGGGAGGCGGTTGGCACGGTTGCCGAGGCCAGCGAGGCGCAGGTGAAGCGTGCTGTGGGCTTCGCGGTGAAAGCGCAGCCCGAATGGGCGGCGCGCCCTGTCGCGGAGCGTTCCGCGATCCTGCGCCGCGCCGCCGATCTCTATGAGGCGAATGCGGGTGAGTTCTTCGCGCTCGCCACCCGAGAGGCCGGCAAGACGCTGGCCGATGGCGTGGCGGAGCTTCGCGAGGCGGTGGATTTTCTGCGCTACTACGCTTGCGAGGCAGCGCATGCCGAGGCTGCAACCGAAGCGCGCGGGGTGATCGCCTGCATCTCGCCATGGAATTTCCCGCTCGCCATCTTCACCGGCCAGATCGCCGCGGCGCTGGTCACCGGCAATGCGGTCATCGCAAAGCCTGCCGAACAGACGCCGCTGATTGCATGTCGCGCCGTGGAACTGTTGCGCGAAGCGGGCGCGCCGGAAGACGTGATCCAGTTGCTGCCCGGCGACGGCCCTTCGGTCGGCGCTCCGCTGACCGCCGATCCGCGCATTGCCGGCGTCTGCTTCACCGGGTCCACCGAGGTCGCGAAGCTGATCGAAAAGCAGCTTGCCGCAACGGCGGCGCCCGATGCCATGCTGATTGCCGAGACGGGCGGTCTCAACGCCATGGTGGTCGATTCGACCGCTCTGCCCGAACAGGCGGTGCGCGACATTCTCGCCTCCTCCTTCCAGAGCGCCGGCCAGCGCTGCTCGGCGCTGCGCATCCTCTATGTCCAGAAGGATGTGGAGAAGAAGGTGCAGGAAATGCTGATCGGCGCCATGCAGGAACTGCGGCTTGGCGACCCATGGGCGCTCTCCACCGATGTCGGGCCGCTGATCGATGCGGAGGCGCAAGGCGCGATCGGCGACTACTGCCGGGAGATGGAAGCGCGCGGCAAGGTGATGGCGAAGCTGGATGCGCCGGAAGGCGGCCGTTTCGTCGGGCCGCATGTCATCTCGGTGCGGGGCATCGAGGAGATCGAACGCGAAGTGTTCGGGCCGGTGCTGCATGTGGCGACATTCGATGCCGACAAGCTCGGCTCGGTCATCGGCGCGATCAATGCGCGCGGCTATGGCCTCACCTTCGGCCTGCATACGCGTATCGAAGGCCGCGCCCAGCATTTCGTCGATGGCGTCCATGCCGGCAACATCTATGTGAACCGCAACCAGATCGGCGCGGTGGTCGGCTCGCAGCCATTTGGCGGCGAGGGGCTTTCGGGTACCGGCCCCAAGGCCGGCGGCCCGCATTATCTGCGGCGTTTCCGCAAGGGTCCCGGAATTGACCCCAGGGCCAATCTCGGGGCCAATCTCGGGGTCCTTGCGGAAACCGGCGAGGCACGCATCGCCACGACCAGGGAATTGAAGGACAATCTGCCTGACCCGGCGCTTGGCGGCTGGTCGGGGCGCGCGGACCGCATCGCCATCCTGCGCAAGCATCTGCGCGGCAAGGGGACTGCGGCAATGGCCGCGTCAGCTGGGCTGGAATTCGGGCAGGTCGACCTGCCGGGCCCCACCGGGGAGGCCAACACGCTGGCTCTGGCGCCACGCGGGCGGGTTCTGTGCCTGGGTCCCGATGCCGATGCGCTGCTGGCGCAGGCCATCCAGGCGCTGGCCGCGGGCAACGCCGTTCTGGCGGTTTCGCCCGCTGCCGCCGCGGCGCTGTCGGCGCTGACCGGCAGGGGGCTTCCGATAGCGGCGCTCGATGCGCGCGTCGATGCGGGCGAGCTTTCATCGCTGCCGGTCGATGTCGTCGCCTTCTCCGGCGGCGGTGAAGAGGCCGGCGAGCTTCGCCGCGCGCTGGCGAAACGCGCCGGCCCGATCGTGCCGCTGGTCACCGAGGTCATCTATCCCGCCGCTTACGCGCATGAGCGTGCGGTGTGCGTGGATACGACCGCCGCAGGCGGCAACGCCAGCCTTCTGGCCAGCGTCTGATGCAGAAGGACGTCCGACGGGAAAAAGGCTCCGGGACATGGTTCCGGAGCCTTTTGCCGAAATAATCCGAAAGGCCGACGCGAAGGCGCTTAAGCGCCTTCGACGGCCGAAAAACCTTCAAACCGGGGATGGCCGACCGTCGTCGCCTTGCCGGTGCCGGCATTGCGATGCGAATCGCGGAAATTCTGCGATTTGGTCCAGGCAATGAAATCATCTTCGCTTTCCCATACCGTATGGGAGGCATAGAGCGTGTAGTTCTCCGCCTCGTTCACCGGTCCGCGCAGCAGATGGAAGGTCTTGAAACCCTTCATTTCGTGTAGCGTCGATTTACGGTTCTTCCAGATGTTCTCGAAGTCCGTCTCCGAGCCCTCGATGACTTTGAAGCGGTTCATTGCAATGTACATGGCTGTCCCTTTCCGAATGGCAGAAGCCGGCCTGGAGCCGTTCATGGTTTCACGGAATCGCCGAACGGCTCCAGGTCTTTGTTTGTCGCGTTTGCGAACCGGAAAAGTGTTTTCCACTTTTCCCGGAAACGCTCGATACGCCGGATTTGATGCCGGTCTTCGAGCCTGGCCGAAGCGTCTTCATGCAGGCTGTCGCCTCGATATACGACATATGTGCGGCAGTTTCTCGTCCGGCGAGCACAATGCGGTCAGGAGGCTGTTCGCATCGGGTCCGATGCCGGGGTACTGGCGAAATCACGGCCCTGAGCGCAATGAAAGCGCCGTTCACGAGAAAATCGGTCTTTACGAGAGGGTTTTTGCCGAGGTGCGTAATGCACCGATGGCTGGCGCGGATCCGGATCGCTCGCCGGTCCCAACCGGCTCACGGCCGGTCGTTTCGTTTTCGGGATGTGTCGCCAGGGTCAGGCCGCGGGCGCCCGGTGCTCGGCCGCCACCTTGCGCGCAGGCGTCTTGCGCGGCGCCAGATCATCGATGCCGAGTGCTTCACGCATGTTCGGACGGGCAGCGACGAGATCGGCAATCGTGTGACGTTGCAGAACGGTGAAGAATGCCCCCAGCGCCTCGCGCAGGGCCGCGTTGAGACCGCAACTGTCGATCAGCGGACAGTCCGCCGTGTCGTTGTCGAAGCATTCGGCCATCGAGAAATTGTCCTCGGTGACGCGCACGACGTCGAACAGGGTGATTTCCTCCGCCGCCTTGCCAAGGCGCACGCCGCCATTGCGGCCACGTACGGTTTCGACCAGACCGTTCTCGACAAGGGGCTGGAGAATCTTGAAAAGGAAGAGTTCAGAAACGGTATAAGCCGCGGCAATCTCCGGAATGCGGCTCAGGCTGCCCTCATTGGTCGCGCAATACATAAGGATACGTACGGCGTAATTTGTCTGGCGCGTCAGTCGCATGATCCATCCTCGCAGGAAAGCTGTGCGCTATATATGGCCTATACCTTGGAATAATTCCAGACAAGCTCGGCAAAAATTATGATTTTTTATGTCACCTTTAATGAGGCCGTTTTACGGCGATTGCGCGAGCCGAAGCCGCAATTTGTCTTGCGCCGTCCCATTCCCTCGAAAACGGGACGAATTGCCAGTCCTTCCATTTTGGAATGGCAGCTTCCCGTTCATGCCGGTCTCCCGGCGGCGTCAAGGGCTTGATATTTATGCTGCATTGCACAATATCCGGTGCGTCGGGACGATCTCGGGGAGGAACCCAGAGGAGTGCGACATGGAGCAGACCATTCACAGCCCCGTTCGCCTGACGGGGACCATACGCCAGCTCAGACCCTCGGACATACCGAGGTTCCGCGATCACCTTCTCAGGCTCGATCCGGAAAGCCGGAGTGATCGCTTCAACGGCATGGCCGACGATCGTTTTGTTTCATCTTACGTCTACCGTTCCTTCGCCGCCGGAACCACCGTGATCGGCTATGTGGAAGGCGACAGGGTTCTGGGCGCTGCGGAGCTGCATGAAAGCCCGGACGACCGCCAGCCCACGGCTGAAATCGCCTTCAGCGTGGAACGCCATCTTCAGCATCGCGGCCTTGGCGGAAAATTGTTCGAGCGGCTGATCGAGCAGGCGAGGGGATTTGGCTACACCAGGCTTGTGGTCACCACCCACCCCCACAATGCGGCCATGAGGACGCTTGCCCGCCGCTATAATGCGGAACTCATATTCGAGCACGGCGAGACGGTGGGCACCATCCATCTCGAACCCCTGATGCCGGTCGGCATCATCGCGGCGGCGTCACAGGCGCGGAACCGCACGCTTCAGCCGGCCTGAGCCTGATTTCCGTTGCCATGAAAAAAGGCCGCACCGTTGCCGGTGCGGCCTTTTTTGTCTCGCGGCAGGGTCTCGCGCCGGGGCGCAGATCAGTTCTGATTGGCCTTTACCGACAGCGCGAGGGTTTTGGTCAGGTTGGTCGGGTTCGCCATCGCGTCAGCCATGATCAGGGCGAACGGAACCGAATTGCCCGGTGCGGCCGAGATTTCCAGGCTGCCCGGATTGTCCAGGAACTGGTTGACGGCGGCGGAGGCCTGCGCGGTCAGTTCGGGGTTCTGCAACTGGGCCAGCCCGAAAGGAACGATCGCCTTCGCCTGGTTGGCCACGTCCTTGCCGGAGACACCCTGCTGCTTGCCGAAATAATCGAGAAGCTTGCCGGTGAGCGAATCATCGGTGAAGCGGAACGAGGCGGAGCTGAAGCTCAACTGCTGCATCAGACCCAGCATGGCCATGCCCTGCGCCGAGGAATCGGCTTCCTCGGACGCCTCAGCCATCTGCTTCTGCAATTCCTGCATGGATTTGATGAACTCGGTCGTATAGCCGCCGAGACGCACGCTCATGCCGAATGTGCCGGCATTGTCGATCTTCGTATCGTATTTCACGATGTTCATGTCGCCGTCTTCGGCGTTCCAGCTTCCTTCCATCCGCATCGATCCGGAGATGGTCTGGTATCCGAGGGTCTCGATGGCGTCCTTGTATTTCGGATCCTCGACCAGCGTCAGGTCGGCGGTGAAATTCGGGAAGCTCGCTTCCATGATCACGGGCTTGTCGGTCGCGAATTCGGACATGGTTACGGAAAGGTCTTTGGCGGCGAATGCGGTCTTGCCCGCGTTCTTCACCGTGATGTCGTCCAGCCTCATCGAGCGATAATACGCCATGCCGCCGAACGGGTTCGAAGTCGACTTGCCGAACAGGATCACGTCCTTCATCACCATCGGGCTTGCCGTAAAGGACACCGGACCTTCATTGCGCGAATAGGCATCGGTGCTGATCGAGCCGACATTGATGTCGCCGCCGGCTTCGCTGATGTTTTCAAACGTCACGTCACCGATCTCAAAGGCTTCGTCGGCGCCGGCCGAGCTGAAGGACACGCCGTGCATGACCATCGATGAAAGATCGCCGGAGAGGTCTTCCCATTCGATTTCGAGGCCCTGCTCGGTGAGATTGGACTTCACGCGGGCGGCGACGTCGTCGATGCTCTGCGCAGAGGCCGGAACGACGGCCATTCCCAGAAAAATGGCCGGGGCGGCCAGCATGGACCATTTCACAGATTGCAGGCTCATCAATGTGGACTCCGAAAATGTGCTTGAGAGGGGGATGCCTCGCATTTGACCGCAGCCTATATCCTAAGCAAGTGCAATTTTGACCTGTCAGTAGAAAATCGTCTCAAAAAAGCAGGTCGGGGTGCATTTTTCAGTGATCGGGACCCGTCTTGACGGCTGCTTTGCCTTGCTGCGAATCGGCGGCTCGGCTAGTCCATCCTCATGGGAAAGAGCCTTTTGCCGCCCGCAGACGGCGGCGATCATATCGAACCGGTCGACCTGAAGCAGGCGCTCGAGGAGCGTTATCTCGCTTATGCATTGTCGACCATCATGCACCGCGCCCTGCCGGATGTGCGCGACGGGCTGAAGCCCGTCCACAGGCGCATCATGCACGCCATGCGCCTTTTGCGCCTCAATCCGGATCAGGGTTTCGCCAAATGCGCGCGCATCGTCGGCGAGGTGATGGGCAAGTTCCACCCCCATGGAGACCAGTCGATCTACGATGCGCTGGTGCGCCTGGCGCAGGGTTTTTCGATGCGCTACCCGCTGGTCGACGGGCAGGGCAATTTCGGCAATATCGACGGCGATAATGCCGCCGCCATGCGCTACACCGAAGCGCGCATGACCGATGTGGCGACCGAACTGCTCGCCGGCATCACCGAGGACGCGGTCGATTATCGTTCCACCTACAATGAGGAAGACGAGGAGCCGGTGGTCCTGCCCGGCGCCTTTCCCAACCTGCTCGCCAATGGCTCTTCCGGCATCGCGGTCGGCATGGCGACCTCCATTCCGCCGCACAATGCGGCCGAATTGTGCGACGCCGCACTTTGCCTGATCGACGGCGTCAGGTCGGGAGAGGAAATCTCCGACGACCGGCTCATGGAATTCGTCCAGGGGCCGGATTTCCCGACCGGAGGCATCATCATCGACAGCCGCGCTTCCATCGCCGAAGCCTACCGCACCGGCCGCGGCTCTTTCCGCGTGCGCTCGCGCTGGCATCAGGAGGATCAGGGCCGCGGAACGTGGACCATCGCGGTCACCGAGATACCTTACGGCGTGCAGAAGTCGCGCCTGATCGAGAAGATCGCGGAGCTGCTCATCGCCAGAAAGCTGCCGCTGCTGGAAGACATCCGCGACGAGAGCGCGGAAGATATCCGCGTCGTTCTGGTGCCGAAGAGCCGCAGCGTCGATCCCGGCATATTGATGGAATCGCTGTTCAGGCTCACCGAGCTGGAAAGCCGGTTCTCGCTCAACATGAACGTCTTGTCGCGCGGCAGGGTGCCGAACGTGCTGTCCCTGAAAAGCGTGCTGCGCGAATGGCTGGACCATCGCCGCGAGGTGCTTCAGCGCCGTTCGCGCCATCGTCTGGCGGAGATCGAGCGGCGGCTGGAAATTCTGGCCGGCTATCTCATCGCCTATCTGAACATCGACGAGGTGATCCGCATCATCCGCGAGGAGGATGAGCCCAAATCCGTGATGATGGGGCGCTGGGACCTCACCGACACACAGGCCGAAGCGATCCTGAACATGCGGCTGCGCTCGCTGCGCAAGCTGGAAGAGTTCGAGATCCGCAAGGAATTCGATGCGCTGACGCAAGAAAAGCAGCAGATCGAGGCGCTGCTGGGCGATGTGCTGAAGCAGTGGAACACCATCGCCTGGGAAATCCAGACCATCCGCCGCGATTTCGGGCCGGAGGAGAACAAGGAGCTGGGGCCGCGCCGCACCAGCTTCGCGGACGCTCCCGAGCACGACCTCACCGATATCGCGCAGGCGATGATCGAGAAGGAGCCCGTCACCGTGGTCATCTCCGAAAAGGGATGGCTGCGCGCCATGAAGGGGCATCTGGGCGATTATTCGCAACTTGCTTTCAAGGAGGGCGACAGCCTCAAGCTCGCCTTCCATGCCCAGACGACCGACAAGATCCTGGTCTTCACCACCGGCGGCAAGTTCTACACCATCGGCGCCGACCGGCTGCCGGGCGGGCGGGGGCATGGCGAACCGATCCGCATCATGGTCGACATGGAGACGGATCAGGACATCGTCACCGCCTTCGTGCACGAGCCGAAGCGCAGGCTGCTGTTGTCGTCCCTGCAAGGCAACGGCTTCATCGTGTCGGAGGACGAAACCGTCGCCAATACGCGCAAGGGCCGGCAGGTGATGAACGTGAAGGCGCCGGACGAGGCGCTTTTCTGCATTCCGGTCTCCGGCGACCATGTCGCCATCGTTGGCGAAAACCGCAAGATGCTGGTGTTCGGGCTTTCGGAAATCCCGGAAATGACGCGCGGCAAGGGCGTGCGTTTGCAGAAATTCAAGTCTGGCGGCGTGCTCGACATGAAGACTTTCAGCATGGAAAACGGCCTGACCTGGCAGGATTCCGCCGAACGCACCTTTACGCGTTCGCAGGCTGAACTTGCCGAATGGATCGGCGCGCGTGCGTCTGCGGGACGCATGGTGCCGAAGGGTTTTCCGCGCACCGGCAAGTTCGGGTAAAGCCGCAATCCTGCCAAGCCTTGTGATTTCAGGTGGTTGCGGGAAGTCGATGTCATTTTGAGTCAGGGGCTTCATCCGGATTCTGGTTCGGAGGAAGTCCATTTCGATCACGCTTGCGACATTATCTTTCTCTAATTTCATGGAGAACGGTTTGTCTTGCTCCATGATGGTGGTGCACTGTGAGGACAGGCGAACAGAGTCGGCTGGAGGCGCGGAGTTTGAAAGAGCAGGACAGTCAGAAAAGCGGCCGCGAGCTGCGCCTGATGGGGCGCGCGGCTCCTGTCAGGGCGGCGGTGATCCAGCCGCTCTCAGCGGCGCGATGGCTGCTGATCCTCATAGTCGCCGCCGGCGTCTATTTCTTCCATGGCTTCCTCGTGCCGGTTCTGGCGGCGCTGATCATCGCCTTTGCCAGCTGGCCGCTCTACCGGCGCCTGCTGGCGGCGGTGAACGGCAACCGGACCACGGCCGCCACCCTGGCCATTGTGCTGATCCTCGGCTTCCTGATCGTGCCGATCGTTCTGGCGTTCATGTATGCGTTCAATGAAATCCACGAGTGGGTCGTGTGGGCCGTGGAAGCCAACCGGCAGGGCGCGCCGGTGCCGGAATGGATCGCGGCATTGCCGGTTATCGGCGAGTGGCTGGCCCAGCAATGGTCCACCGCGCTCGATCATCCCGGCGGCATCGGGGAGCTGATCCAGCTCGTCAGCGGCGCCAATATCGGCAGCATCTATCGCGGCGTGGTGGCAGCGGGCGGCAGCGCCTTCAGCCTGTTTCTGGCCCTGCTGTTCATGCTGATCGCGCTGTTCTTCACCTATCGCGACGGCGAAGCCTTCGCGGCGCAGGTCGATAATCTCGGCGAGCGCATTCTGCCATCGCGCTGGGAGCGCTTTTCGCGCGTGGTGCCGGCAACCATCAGCTCGACCGTGACGGGCATGACGCTGATCGCCATCGGCGAGGGGCTGGTGCTCGGCGTCGCCTACTGGCTGGCTGGCGTGCCGTCGCCGGTCACCCTGGGCGCGCTGACCGGCCTGATGGCGCTGATACCCGGCGGCGCCCCGCTCTCCTTCACGCTGGTATCGCTCTATCTGGTGGCCAGCGGCTCGCCGTTTGCCGGCGCGGGCCTGTTCATGTGGGGCTCCATCGAACTCTTCATCGTCGACAAGACGCTGCGTCCCAGGCTGGTCGGCGGGCCGATCAAGCTGCCTTTCCTGCCGACCTTCTTCGGTCTTGTCGGCGGCGTGAAGACGATGGGTTTCGTCGGCCTGTTCGTTGGCCCGGTGCTGATGGCGCTGCTCGTGGCCATGTGGCGCGAGTGGCAGCACGAGGTCGAAACCACGTCCACGACCGTGATTCCGGTGGTGACCGCGGAAACGATTGTTGAGCAGATTCCGCTGTCCGCCCGGGATGAAGGTCCGGGCCAGCCAGCCCCGGCCAAAAGCTGAACAGGTTTTGCAAACACCGTTTTGGCTTCATTCCCGCAGCGCTTCATTGCCGGAGCGCTTCCACTTTTTTTTAAAGCATGCCGCCCGGGAGACGGCTCTGCCGGGCGGGGCACGGCGCGGACAATTCAGGCCAAATTCAGGCCGGATGCCGCGGGGCCAGTGTCGCTCGGCGCTGGCGGCCGTCGCGCAGTTGCCAGACCGAATGGCATATCAGCGTCAGTATCAGGATGCCGCCGCCGATCAGGCTGTTTCTGGCCGGCTGTTCTGAGAAGATCATCCACACCCACACCGGAGCCAGAACGGTTTCCAGAAGATAGAACATCGCCACTTCCGGGCCGGAAATATATTTCGGCCCATTGGCCAGGCAGAAAAACGAAATCGGCATTACGATCGCGCCATTGAAGACGATCCAGCCGGGTTCGGCGATGTGAAGCCCGTTTTTCCACACCATTACGGCCGCGACGATGCAGGGAAGGATCACGCCGATCAGCGCCGTAAAGCCCATGTCCTTGCCGCTCGCCCTTGAAACGGTGATGGCGCTGGCAAGGCAGAAGGCCGCCAGCGTCGCCATCAGGTTGCCGAACAGATTGCCGGTGCCCAGCGACGAGCCGACGATGATGGAAATGCCGACGATCATCAGCGCCATCGCGAGAAGGGTCGGCGGCCGGGGCCTTTCGCGCAGGAATACCCATGACAGCAATGCGGCAAACATGGTGTTGAAGGCGAGAATGAAGACCAGATCGGCCGTGGTGGTGTTGAACACCGCCGTGATGAACATGATCGAGCTGATGCCGTAAAGTCCGGCCACGACCAGGCCGCTGCGGCCGGGGACGAGTTTCGGCACGTCAGCGGAGAGGAAGCGCCAGAGCGACCACAAGACGAGCCCGGCAATGAAGGTGGTCGCGCTGCGGACGAACAGGATCGACCAGGAATCGCCGCCGGCCAGCTTGATCAGCGGAATGTCGACCGTCAGCGCCATGCCGCCGAGCGCGGTGAGAAGAAGGCCTTTGCTGTGCTGGTCTTGGTTCGGGGGCAATGCAGAAACTCCGGCAAAGGACGGGCGGAAAATGCCTAAAGCGTGTCGCGATCTTTCAGATACGCTCCCTGCGCTTCAAGTTCTCGTTTTTACGCATGTCGTTGCCCCGAAACCGGTTCCCGCTTTCGGGCGACATGCTTTAAACGACATGACAGAGCGGCCCGCGCCCGAATTCCGGCGCGTCCGGAAGGCCAGAGGAATGTCTGTCCTATTTGGGCTGGTATCGCTCCCAGCCCTTGGGGCCCAGATGCTCCTGTGGCTGGTAGCGCATCTTATAGCCCATCTTGCGCGAGCCGTTGACCCAATAGCCCAGATAGACATGGGGCAGGCCCATGGCGCGGGCGCGCTCGATGTGGTCGAGGATCATGAAGGTGCCGAGCGAGCGCTCCTCCATGTCCGGGTTGAAATAGGAGTAGACCATGGACAGGCCGTCAGCCAGGCGATCGGTCAGCGCGGCAGCGATCAGCTCGCCATCGCCCTTGCCGGTGATGAAACTGTCCGGTCCGCGCCGGCGGTATTCGATGATGCTGGTGTCGACATGGGTGTCCTCCACCATCATGGCGTAATCGAGCACCGTCATGTCCGACATGCCGCCGAGGCGATGGCGCGAATCGAGATAGGCGCGAAACAGCGAATATTGTTCTGCCGAAGGCTGGGCGTCGTGCATGTGGCCGACGAGATCGCGGTTGTGCTGCAACACGCGGCGCATGCTGCGGCCGGGGACGAATTCATTCGCCAGTATGCGCACTGAAACGCAGGCGCGGCAGGTTTCGCAGGCTGGCCTGTAGGCAATGTTCTGCGAGCGCCGGAAACCGCCCTGCGTGAGCAGGTCGTTCATCTCATTTGCCTTGGTGCCGACGAGATGGGTGAAGACCTTGCGTTCGAACTGCCCCTCCAGATAGGGGCAGGGCGAAGGTGCAGTCAGAAAGAACTGCGGTGATTGGGTCAGGTGCTGCGTCATCTGCAAGCCAACTCCAGAATGATAATAGCTTGGCCCGTTCTCTGAAAAATTCAAGATGTTTGCGCGGGGCCGCTTTTTTCTTCCATGTCGAGCCGCGCGATGGGCCGGTCTCCATTGAAGCAGGTCGCGGTGAAATGGCCGAGCGCAACCGCCCCGATGCAAAGCGCGACCGAGGCGATCACGTTCACCGCAGCCCGGCCCATGGCGCCGCTTCTCATCAGCTCCAGCGTCTCCAGGCTGAAGGAGGAAAAGGTGGTGAAGCCGCCGCAAATGCCCACCATGACCAGCAGACGGGCATTTTCGGGGACCGGATACCGGCCCTGGACCGTCAGGGTTGCGAACAGGCCGATGATGAAGGAGCCGGCAACGTTGACGATGACGGTGCCCCACGGCAGGGAGTCGCTGATCGGCTGGGCTGCCGCCGAGAGCAGATAACGGGCGACGCTGCCGAAAGCGCCTCCGAATGCGACAGCGAGGCATGAGGTGAACGACATCGGTTTCGAATCCTCCTGATCGAACGGGCACAAAAAAAACCGCCATGCGGCGGGGCTTTTTCAGGACGCATCCTGTCGCGGTTTTTATCGCGACAGGAACCATCTACCGTTTCCGGCGGTTTCGGGCAGCTCCATCCTCATCCGTTCCAGCGTAGGCCGCGCGGGCGGCGGGCGCAAGCCCGTCAGCGGTCGGCGCGCACCACAACCGTGCCAAGCAACAGGTCGTGGAGAGTTCGCTTGCGGTCCGAAAACAGCGTGATCAGCAACACCAGTGGCGTCAGGATCGCGTTTCCGGCCCAGAACAGCACGGAATGGACGACGGCAAAAATGCCGTCCACCGGACGGCCATCGAGACGTTCAAGACGGATGTTCATCATCTTCATGCCGGTCGTGGCCTGATCCCGGCTGCCCAGCGTGAACCAGACATAGGCGAGCGCGACCACGGGCACCAGAAAACCGAACAGCGCCCAGCCGAGGCCGAAGGTGACGATGCCGAGCAGCAGCACGATTATGGCGAAGGGGATCGAAATCAGGCCGACGATCAGATAATCGATCAGGAAAGCGAAGATGCGGCGCGTGCGCACGCCATCATACGCCCTGATGTCGTCAAGTCTGCCGGAGATGATCTCGCCGTCGAGAACACGAGTGTTCATGGGGGGCTGAAGCCTTTCGATTGCGGGTTCCTTCAGGCTTCAGATGGTGGATTTAAGCAAGATTTCAAGATTTGCCATTCATGCGTCTGTTTTCGCGGGCCGCAGGGCTGCCAGCGCGATCGCCAGCCAGCCTGCGATGAGCAGCGTTCCGCCGGTGGGGGCCGCGAAGGGAAACAGCCGGTCGCCGGCAAAATCGCGCATCAGCAGGTCGCCGCAGAAGAACACGAGGCCGGCGACCAGAACGAGGCCTGCGGCATGCAGGATACGGTTGGCGGTGAGCAGGCCGATGACCAGCAGAACCGGCGCATGCATCAGAAGGAAGGATGCGGCCGTGCCGGTAAAGGCGCCGCCGCCATGCGAGGCCGAGGCCGAAAGCACGACGCCGGCGGCGCCGCACAGGCCGGCAACGAAGACAAGGCTGCGATTGTTCATCCATGTGCTCCTGAGCGAATCGTTATCCGTAGAGGCTGATATTGCGCAGCTATGAGCGCAGCCCGGCACAAATCAATCCGCCAATTTGTCCCTTGCCGCGAACCCGTTCCAAACGGCTCCGATACCAAGCAGCGCCGCCGTTCCCAGAAACACGGCGCGCATGCCGATATGGCCGCCGACGAAGCCGCCGAGAAGCGGCCCCGCGACCTGTCCGGCATATTGGGCGGAGATGGAATAGCCGAGCACATTGCCGCCGACCCCGTCCGGGACGTTGTGGCGGATGACGCTGGTGATCGACGGCAGCAGCCCGCCGAGCGCCAGTCCCATCAGGAAGCGCAGCGCGACCAGTTGCCAGCCCGAAGTGACGAAAGCCTGCGGAACGAGCAGCAGGGCGGCGACCCCGAGCGCGCCGACGACCACGTTCCAGTGACCGATGCGGTCGGCCAGCCTGCCGAGCCAGGCGGAAGAGACGATGCTGCCGAGTGCCGCGGCCGACATCACCACGCCGGCCATGAGCGTGACATGCGCCTGATTTTCCACCAGCTGCGCGACATAGACGGTGATGATCGGTTCGATCGACATGTTGGCGAACATCAGAAGCATGCCGGTCGCCAGCATGGCCACTACAGGTCGCTTGTCGGGAATCGAATCCCATGCGTTGCCGGACTTTTTCTGCCGGTTTTTCTCCGGCCTGTGTTCCTCCCTGATCAGCAGGGAGGTGGCCAGAAAGGCGAGGAAAATCGCGCCGCCCGACGCCAGGAAGGTGGCGCGGATGCCGATCAGGGGCGGCAGCAGCCCGCCGATCAGGGGGCCGACCAGATTGCCGGCCATGATGCCGGCCGACAGCGTGCCGAGCGCCCAGCCCGAACGCGCCTTCGGCGTCTGCATGGCGACGAGGATGGTCGAGCCCGAGGCGTAGCCGCCGGCCAGTCCAACCAGAAGGCGCAGCAGGACCAGCTGTTCCACGCTTTGCACCATTCCCATCAGCGACATGCATATCGCCATGCCGAGGCTGGCCCGCACCAGCATCAGCTTGCGGCCGTAGCGGTCGCCCAGCCGTCCCCACAGCGGGGCCACCAACGCGGCGGAAAGAAAGGTGACGCCATAGGCGATGCCGGACCACTGCACGATATTGGCATATCCCTGTGCGCCGAGCTGCTCGACATAGAACGGCAGGAACGGCAGCAGCAGGGTCATCGCCACGATGGTGGCGAAGGAGCCGGCAAAGCAGACCGCCAGATTGCGGCGCCAGTGGCGGTCGTAGCCCGCTTCGTGCGGCGCGTCGGATGGCTGTGTGGCTGTCTGTTCGACTGTCCGGGCTGCGGGGCTTTGGCCGCTCACCCTTTCAGCTTCCCGGCCACGGCCGGTGCGAAATAGGTGAGGATGCCGTCGGCGCCGGCCCGCTTGAAGGCCAGCAGCGATTCCATCATGGCGCGTTCGCCGTCGATCCAGCCATTGGCGGCGGCCGCCTGGATCATCGAATATTCGCCCGATACCTGATAGGCGAAGGTGGGCAGGGCGAAGGCGTCTTTCAGCAGGCGCACGATGTCCAGATAGGGCAGGCCGGGCTTGACCATGACCATATCGGCGCCTTCCAGAATGTCCTGCTCGGTTTCGCGCAGCGCTTCGGCGGAATTGGCGGCATTGATGTAATAGGTCTTCTTGTCGCCCTTCAGCAGGCCGGCGGTTCCGATGGCATCCCGGTAGGGACCGTAGAAGGCCGAATCGAACTTGGTCGCATAGGACATGATGGCCACGTCCTGAAAACCATTGTCGTCCAGTGCCGAGCGGATGACGCCGATGCGCCCGTCCATCATGTCGGAGGGGGCGATGATGTCGGCTCCGGCGGCAGCCTGAAGCACGGCGCCGGCCGCGACCTGCCCGACGGTCTCGTCATTGACGATGATGCCGTCGCGCAGCACGCCATCGTGTCCGTGGCTGGTGAAGGGATCGAGCGCGGCGTCGGTGATGATGCCGATTTCCGGCACCGCGGCCTTGATGGCGCGGGTGGCGCGGTTGGTGAGGTTGTCCGGATCGAGGATCAGGGAGCCGGTAACGTCGCGCAGCGACACGTCCACATTCGGAAAAGTCGCGATTGCGGGGATGCCGAGCTTGGCGGCGCGTTCCGCTTCACGAACGGCCACATCGACCGAAAAGCGGAAGACGCCGGGCATGGCCGCGATCGGCTCGCGCACATTCTCGCCTTCGACAAGGAAGATCGGCCAGATCAGATCGTCGACGGTCAGGTGATTTTCCTGAACCAGACGCCGCGACCATGCCGCCTTGCGCATGCGCCGGAGGCGTCTGGAGCCGGTCACTTCATCAACGGTGCGTGTACCTGCCGCTTGGGTGGGTGCAAACCTGTTCATGTCCAACTCCGCCGGAACGGCAGTTCCTGTCCGCCCGGTCTTCATTCTTGCGCACTCTGTCAGGCCCCTGACAAGGCCATATTCCGGAAGCTTTCTAACATGACAGGCACGCTCGACCAATGCGACATCATTGTTCCGGAGATGCAAAATCAGGGCAGGCCTGCCGGCGGGTGCGGTTCCCGCGGCATTGACGCGAACTCCCGCCGCCCTTAGCACTTTCATCGACTGGGACAGCGAGGGAATCTGCGGCAATGGATTTTGGTGGCGGCGATGAAATCCGTTTCGAGGTCGTCGGCAAGGCCGGCGTGGTCACGCTGACGCGCGCCAGGGCGCTGAACGCCCTGACCGGGAAGATGGTCCATGCGCTGGCCGCCGCGCTGGAGGCGTGGGGACGCGATGACGCGATCCGCTGCGTTCTGGTGAAGGCCGAGGGCAGGGCCTTCTGCGCCGGCGGCGATATCATGGATGTGTATCGCGCGGGCAAGGAGGGGAAGGTGCTCGTCGGCTTCTTCGCTGACGAATACAGGATGAATGCGCAGCTTGCGCGCTTCCCCAAGCCCTATGTCGCGCTGATAGACGGGATCGTCATGGGCGGCGGCGTCGGCATCTCGGTGCATGGCTCGCATCGGGTGATGACCGAAAATGCCATCGTGGCGATGCCGGAAGTGGGCATCGGCTTCTTCCCGGACGTCGGCGGCAGCCATGCCCTGTCGCGGCTTCCCGGCGGCTTCGGCATGTATATGGCGCTGACCGGCAACCGGGTCCGCCAGGGCGACGCGCTGGCCGTCGGCCTTGCCACCCACGCGGTTGCGGCCGAAAGCCAGCAGGCGCTGATCGAAGCGCTCACGGCATCGGGCGAGGTGGATGAGGTTCTGGGCAGGTTCGGGGTCGCTGTCGCGCCGGAGACGGATGCGCGCACATTCGACGCCATCGCGCGTCATTTCTCGAAAGACACGCTGGACGGGGTTTTCGCGAGCCTGAAGAAAGATGCCGAAACGGGGGATGAATTTGCAGCGGCGACGCTGTCGACGATCCTTTCGCGCTCGCCGACCAGCCTCAAGGTGACATGGCGGCAGATATGCGAGGGTGCGGGCCTTTCCATGGACGCTTGCATGCGCATGGAATTCCGCGTGCTCAACCGCATGCTCGCAGGCAAGGATTTCTATGAGGGCATCCGGGCCGCCCTCATCGACAAGGGCTCGACGCCGGTCTGGGTGCCGGCTGCGATGGATGAGGTCAGCGAAGCCGATGTCGAGGCCTATTTCGCGCCTCTGGGAGCGCAGGAACTGAACCTGTGAGCGAAGAACTGCCGCGCCGCGCATCGCTGGAGCCGGGCGCGCTCGAAATCGCCTTCGCCGCGTTCCTGCGCCTCGTCGCCTGTCTGTGCCTGTTTTTCGGCGTGCTCTACTGGATAAGGCTCATCGGCTATTATCCGGGAAACCTGTTCCGCTTCGACCTGATGCCGGTGCAATGGCAGGTTGCCGCGCCGGCGCTGGCGGTTCTCTTTCCGTTTGCCGCCGCCGGCCTGTGGATGCTCGCTTCATGGGGGGCGGTCATCTGGTTCCTGTGCGCGGCCGTCGAGATATCCATGTATGCGGGCTTTCCGCAATATTTCGGCCATCGCCCGTCGGTGGTGATCGCGCATGCTGTGGTGGCGGTCGCCTATTGCGTGTTCCGGGTGCTCATCCACCTCAATAAACGCAACGCCGCCGCTCACTGAAGCGCCTTGCCGGCTCTTCGACGCGGTTGGAGCCGTTAGCTCATTTTTTAGGTTAATCGTCCTCCCTCACGTGACCATTCGTTAAGCGTCTTCGACGTCTTGCGGCGGTAAGCTCTTGTTAGCCTTGGTGTTTAAGTCGAATTTTATGAGTATTCGATAGGGTCCCAATCAAGGTGAGAAAAACAAAAAAATCACCAGGCGACAAACAAGAGGCAAAGACAATGAACAATCCGCGTCCGGCGGCGAGGCCCGCCAGTGTATCGAGTGAGACCCACGAGCCGATCCGCTCGCTTTACATGGAGTCGCTCCAGCTCGTCGAGCGTTTGCATCGTCGTCTTCTCGACGTGATCAAGGATGAATTCGAGCGCAATGGCCGTTCCGACATCAATGCCATCCAGGCACTGCTTCTGTTCAACATCGGCAACTCCGAACTGACCGCCGGCGAGCTTCGCTCGCGTGGCTACTATCTCGGCTCCAACGTTTCCTACAATGTGAAGAAGCTGGTCGATCTGGGCTTCATCAACCACCAGCGCTCCAAGCTGGACCGCCGTTCGGTGCGCATCAGCCTGACCGACAAGGGCATGGACGTGGCGGAAGTCGTGGCGCGTCTCTATGAACGGCACATCGGCTCCATCGAGCAGGTCGGCGGCATCAACACCGACGAGTTCAAGCAGATGAACCGTGCGTTGCAGCGCCTCGACCGCTTCTGGAACGACACCATCGCCTATCGCATGTGATGGGCGGCCGGCGAAAACGGCTGAACAAGGGGCCGGGCGATGCCGGAATGGCACATGCCCGGCCCTTGTCATGCGTGCCGGAGGTCAAAGGCGGCCCCCGGTCACGTTGCTGCCATATTCGGATGGAAGCGAGATCAGGACGATCAGGCGCAGGTTTGCCCGGCGCCGGTCCGGTGACATGGTTGGCGAATTGTTAAGACGGGAACCCTAGAGTGCCCGCCTGCATTGCCTGAACACTTGCTGGAAGAATGTCTGGAACGCTCATGAAGACGAACCGTCGCTTGTTTTTGTCCGGAGCCACCGCGCTTGCGGCCTCCATGATGGCCGGTGGCGCGCGGGCGCAGGACGCCGTCAACGATATTCTGCGCGCCGCGGGACAGGGCGGCTGGCGCGATACGTTCGATGCCCGTTCGAGCGGCAGCGGCAAGGTGCAGTCGACGCGGCCGATCTTCAGCCAGCAGACCATCTCCTATACGGAACAGGCCATCGGCCAGTACCACAATCTGGTCGCACAGGGCGGCTGGGAGCGGGTGCCCGACACCAAGAAGCTCAGGATCGGCGTGATCGATCCCGATGTGGTGCCGTTGCGCAAGCGCCTGATGGTTTCCGGCGACCTGCCGCAAAATGCCGGCCTGTCGCAATCCTTCGATTCCTACGTCGATGCGGCGGTGAAGCGTTTTCAGATGCGCCACGGCCTGCCGGCCGATGGCGTGCTCGGCAAATACAGCTATCTGGCGATGAATGTTTCGGCCCAGACGCGCCTTGGCCAGCTTGAGACCAATCTCGGCCGCCTGCGCGAGAAGGTCGGCACGTTCGGCAACCGCTATGTGCTGGTGAACATTCCCGCCGCACAGATCGAGGCGGTCGAGGGCGACCGCGTCGTTTCGCGCCACACCGCCATCGTCGGCAAGATCGACCGCCAGACGCCGATCGTGAATTCCAAGATCACCGAGATCATCGTCAATCCGTACTGGACCGCGCCCACCTCGATCGTGCGCAAGGACATCATTCCGCTGATGCGCAAGAATCCCAACTATCTGCGCGACAGCAAGATCCGCCTGTTCGCCCCCGATGGCAGCGAAGTCGATCCGCTGACGGTCGACTGGTCCACCGACGAGGCGGCGCGTTACCGTTTCCGCCAGGAACCGGGCACCAACAACGCCATGGCTTCGGTGAAGATCAACTTCCCGAGCCCGGACGGCGTTTATATGCACGATACGCCGCAGCAGAGCCTGTTCGGCCAGATGATGCGCTTCGATTCGTCGGGCTGCGTGCGCGTGCAGAACGTGCGCGATCTGGTGACGTGGGTGTTGCGCGACACCCCCGGCTGGAACCGCCAGAAGTTCGAGGCGACGATCAAGACCGGCGAAAGCGTGCCGGTGGCCGTCACCAACCCGGTGCCCGTTCATTTCCTTTACGTCTCCGCCTGGTCGACCGGAGATGGCGTCGCCCAGTTCCGCGACGACATCTATGGCTGGGACGGGGTCGAGGAACTCAAGATTTCCTCGGCTTTCTGATCCTGAGCCCGATGTCTGCTCTTGCAGGGCCGCCCTTCGGGGCGGCTTTTCTGTTTTCCGGTTCCGGTTTCGGCGTCTGGGCCATCGGGTGCCGGCGCTATAGGGCCAGCTAAAGCGTTTCCAGGAAAAGTGGAAACACTTTTCCGGTTCGCAAACGCGACAAGACAAGGACCTGAAGCCGTTCGGCGATTCCATGAAACCGTCAACGGCTCTAAAGCGTGCCGCAGTCTTTCAGATCAGCTCCCTGCGCTTTAAGTTCCTGTTTTTACGCATGTCGTTGCCCCGAAACCGGTTCCCGCTTTCGGGCGACATGCTTTAATTTCGCTGTTGAAATTGGCTAGGCATATCAACTGTGCTAAGGCGCCTGCGGGCTAACTCCAGTCAGGGAAACTTCAGATAATGACGATACAGTCGGCTGCATCCGGTTCGGTCAGGTCTTTCTTTGAAACTACGCTCGCGGATGCGGATCCCGAGATCTTTGGTGCGGTTCGCAACGAGCTCGGCCGTCAGCGCCACGAAATCGAGCTGATCGCCTCCGAAAACATCGTTTCGCGCGCCGTGATGGAAGCGCAGGGCACGGTTCTCACCAACAAATACGCCGAAGGCTATCCCGGCAAGCGCTATTATGGCGGCTGCCAGTTCGTGGACGTGGTCGAGGAGCTCGCCATCGAGCGCGCCAAGAAGCTGTTCGACTGCAAGTTCGCCAACGTTCAGCCGAATTCCGGCAGCCAGATGAACCAGGCCGTTTTCCTGGCCCTGCTCCAGCCGGGCGATACCTTCATGGGCCTCGACCTGAATTCGGGCGGTCACCTCACCCACGGTTCGCCGGTCAACATGAGCGGCAAATGGTTCAACGTGGTGTCCTACGGCGTGCGTGAGGACGATCACCTGATCGACATGGACGAGGTGGAGCGCAGGGCGCACGAGACCAAGCCGAAGCTGATCCTCGCAGGCGGCACCGCCTATTCCCGCATCTGGGACTGGAAGCGGTTCCGCGAGATCGCCGATGCCGTCGGCGCCTGGCTGATGGTGGACATGGCGCACATCGCCGGCCTGGTCGCCGGCGGCGTTCATCCCTCGCCGGTTCCCCATGCGCATGTGACGACGACGACGACGCATAAATCGCTGCGCGGCCCGCGCGGCGGCATGATCCTCACCAATGACGAGGACATCGCCAAGAAGATCAATTCGGCCGTCTTCCCCGGTCTTCAGGGCGGCCCGCTGATGCACGTCATCGCCGGCAAGGCGGTTGCCTTTGCCGAGGCGCTGCGGCCCGAGTTCAAGCTTTATGCGCACAATGTCGCCGCCAATGCCAAAACGCTGGCCTCCTCGCTGAAGGAAACCGGCCTCGACATCGTTTCCGGCGGCACCGACAATCACCTGATGCTGGTCGATCTGCGGCCGAAGAACGCCACCGGCAAGCGCGCCGAGGCGGCACTCGGCCGCGCCAACATCACCTGCAACAAGAACGGCATTCCCTTCGACCCGGAAAAGCCCTTCGTCACCTCCGGCGTGCGTCTCGGCACGCCCGCGGGCACCACGCGCGGCTTCGGCGAAGCCGAATTCCGCGAGGTCGGCCGGCTGATCGCCGAGGTTCTGGACGGTCTGAAGGCCGCCAATTCCGATGAAGGCAACGCCGCCGTCGAAGCTGCCGTGAAGCAGAAGGTCGTCGAAATGACGGATCGCTTCCCGATGTATTCCTACCTCGGATAAGCCTTGCTTCGTTTCTGGATTGGAAGGCGGCCGTCGCGACAGCCTCGCGGCGGCCGTTTTTTTGAACAGTTTGTGCGGCGTTTTGGCAAGGGTGCGGGATTGCAATTTGCCCCCGGTCCTTCCTACCTTGGCATGAAATCCGTAGATCGCCGTGCGTTCGTCCGGGCGCACGAGGGACGATCTAAATTATTGATAGAGCATCGGAACAGCCGAAAACCGGTTTCCACTTTCCGGCCTGATGCTCTAGCTTTGCGGCCGGTAAAGAATCGGGTGGGTTTTCATGCGGTGTCCCTATTGCCAGTCTGAAGATACGCAGGTGAAGGATTCGCGGCCGGCGGAGGATGGTTCCGCCATCCGCCGGCGGCGCGTATGTCCCGACTGCGGCGGCCGCTTCACCACTTTCGAGCGGGTTCAGCTGCGCGATCTGGTGGTCGTGAAGAAGAGCGGCCGCAAAGTGCCTTTCGATCGCGACAAGCTGCTGCGTTCCGTCGAGATCGCGGTGCGCAAGCGCAATGTCGATCCGGAGCGCATCGACCGCGCCGTGACCGGAATCGTGCGGCAGCTCGAAAGCTCCGGAGAAACGGAAATTCCGTCCGCCGAGATTGGCCGGCTGGTCATGGACGCCTTGAAATCGCTCGATGACGTCGCCTATGTGCGCTTTGCCTCCGTCTACCGCAATTTCCGCGAGGCGAAGGATTTTCACGACGTTCTGGGCGAGCTCAAGGGCGACGAGGACCCGGACTGAGCGATGGGCGCCACCGATACTTCCGGGCAGGACGAACTCGACCGCCGCTTCATGGCGGCGGCGCTGCGGCTGTCGCGCCGCAACAGCGGGCGCACCTCCACGAACCCCTCCGTCGGCACCATCATCGTTCGCGATGACGGGGCCGGGCCGATGATCGCCGGCACCGGCGTCACCGCCGTCGGCGGGCGGCCTCATGCCGAAACCGAGGCCTTGGCGCAAGCCGGTGAACTCGCGCGGGGCGCGACAGCTTACGTGACGCTGGAACCATGCGCGCATCATGGCCGCACGCCGCCATGCGCCGAAGCATTGGTAAGGGCCGGTATCGCACGCGTTGTGGGGGCGGCGAGCGATCCCGATCCGCGCGTGTCCGGCAAGGGCTATGCCATCTTGCGGGAGGCCGGCGTGGAGGTGACGGAGCGCGTGCTGGCCGCCGAGGCATCGGATCAGCTTTCAGGCTATCTGATGCGATCGTTGAAAAGGCGTCCCGAGGTCATTCTCAAGATGGCGCTTTCCAGCGACGGCAAGATCGGCGCACAGGGGCAGGGTCAGGTGGCGATCACCGGCGAGGTGGCGCGCCGCCAGGTTCACCTGATGCGCGCGGAGGCCGATGCCATCCTGATCGGCATCGGCACGGCGCTGGAGGACGATCCGGAACTGACGGTTCGCCTGCCGGGGCTTGAGAACCGCTCGCCGGCGCGCATCGTTCTCGACAGCGAGATCAGGCTGCCGCCGACGGCACGGCTGGTTTCCGGCGCCGACCGGGTGCCGCTTTACGTCGCCGCCAGTCCCGAAGCCGATCCGCAGCGCCGGGCCGCCCTTGAGCGGCAGGGCGTGCGCTTCATCGGCACGGAGGTTCATGACGGCGGCATCGCCCTGCCGGAACTGCTTGAGGATCTAGCCGCGCTCGGCCTGTCGAGCCTCATCGTCGAAGGCGGCGCGGCGGTCGCCCGATCGTTTCTGGACGAGGGGCTCGTCGACCGCATCGTCCTGTTCCGGGGGCCGGTGGAAGTGGGCGCGGGGGGGATTCTTGCACCGGTCGACCCCGACCGGATACCGGAAGGTTTTCGTAAATTGCGCGAAATGCAGTTCGATCAGGACGGTTTCGCAGAATGGATAAGGGTTATCTGATGTTTACGGGTATCGTAACCGATGTCGGCAGCGTCAGGGTCGCGGAGCCGCTGGACGAGGGGGTGCGGCTGCGCATCGAGACGGCGTACGACCCGCAAACCATTGCCATCGGCGCATCGATTGCCTGTGCGGGCGTGTGCCTGACCGTCACAAAATTGCCGGAGGCGGGTTCCAATGCGCGCTGGTTCGAGGTCGAGGCATGGGAAGAGACGCTGCGCCTGACCACGGCTTCGCAATGGAAGAGCGGAACGCGGCTCAATCTGGAGCGGGCGCTGAAGATCGGCGACGAGCTTGGCGGTCACATCGTTTCGGGTCATGTCGATGGCATGGCCGCGATCGTGGAACGGCGCGACGAGGGCGGGGCGGTGCGCTTTACGCTTGAAGCGCCTGCCGAATTTGCCCGCTTCATCGCACCCAAGGGGTCCGTGGGACTCGACGGCACGTCCCTGACCGTCAACAAGGTGGAGGGAAGGCGATTCGACGTTCTCCTGATCCATCATTCGCTTCAGGTGACGACCTGGGGCGAGCGTCAGGCGGGAGATCGCGTCAATCTGGAAATCGATACGATGGCGCGCTATGCCGCACGTCTTTCGGAAGCCGCCGCGCAAGGATACCCCGGGGGATACTGAGGCGGCGCACAGACTGATCCAACCGTTGACCGGCGCGTGAGGCTTGCGGTCGCCCGCGCTTAGGCCTAATTGACCGGCTCTGCCGGAGACGAATGGACAATGACCCAGAACCACAAGAAAAAATTGCTGATCATCGAGGCCCGTTTTTACGAGGATCTCGCCGATGCCCTGCTGGAGGGCGCCAGGGCGGCGCTCGATGAGGCCGGCGCGGCGTATGACGTGGTCACGGTTCCCGGTGCGCTCGAAATTCCGGCGGTGATCTCCTTCGCGCTCGACGCCGAAGCCGAGGACGGCGAAAGCTATGATGGTTTCGTGGCGCTTGGCACGGTCATTCGCGGCGAGACTTATCATTTCGAAATCGTCGCCAACGAGTCCGCGCGTGCGCTGATGGATCTTTCCGTGGAAGAATCGATCTGCATCGGCAATGGCATTCTCACCACCGAGAACGAGGCGCAGGCCTGGGCGCGGGCCCGCCGCAGCGAAGGCGACAAGGGCGGGTTTGCCGCGCGCGCGGCGCTGACGATGATTGCCCTTCAGGACCGGCTCGGGGCCGTACGCTCGTGAGCGAACCTGCAAATACCAATCCTTCTCCGCGGCAGGCCAACAAGCGCGGGGCGGCGCGTCTTGCCGCGGTGCAGGCGCTTTACCAGATGGACGTCGCCGGCAGCGGGCTGCTGGAAATCACGGCGGAATACGAATCCTTCCGGCTCGGCAAGGAAGTGGACGGCGCGCTCTACCGCGAGGCGGATGCGCAATGGTTCCGCGCCATTCTTGCGGGCGTCGTCGAGAAGCAGAAGTCGCTCGATCCGATCATCCGCCAGGCGCTGACGGAGGACTGGCCGCTGTCGCGCCTGGACTCCACGCTGCGCGCCATTTTGCGCGCCGGCACCTATGAGCTGATGATGCGCGCCGATGTGCCGGTGGCGGTGATCGTCTCCGAATATGTCGATATCGCCAAGGCATTTTACGAAGAAGACGAGCCGAAGCTCGTCAATGCAGTGCTTGACCGGATTTCGCGCCGTGTTCGCGGCGAGGGCCGGGGTAAGAGCCAGGAGGGATTATGAGCGCATCAGGGCAGGCTGTTTCCGGCGCACAGGCATCCGCGGTCGTGCGGGAGGCGCGCAGGACGGCGCTGATCCTTGCAACCGCTCAGGCAATCGTCGGATCGGCCGCGCCGATCTGTTTTGCGCTGGGCGCCCTTGCCGGCCATTTCCTGCTCGGCGTGGACAAATCCCTGGCCACCGCGCCGCTGACCGGCTTCAATGTCGGCGTTGCGGTGGGCGCGCTGCCCGCGGCGGCCATCGTTCGCCGCATGGGCCAGCGCGACGGTTTTCTCACCGGCACCGGCCTGACGGCGCTTGGCGGCGTCATCGCCACCATCGCGCTTTTCCAGTCGAGCTTCTGGCTGTTCGCTTTCGGCCTGCTGGTGGTGGGCTTCGGCGGCGCTTTCGTGCAGCAGTTCCGCTTCGCGGCGGCCGACAATGCGCCTCCGGCCTTCAAGGCGCGCGCCATTTCATTCGTGCTGGCGGGCGGCGTGTTCACCGCCATGCTGGGGCCGCAGGTCGTCATCTTCACCAAGGATCTTCTGGCCCCGGTGATGTTTGCCGGCGCTTTCGCCTCGCTGGTCGTGCTGGCCGGCATCGGCGCCATCGTGCTTGCGCAGCTGCGCCCGCGCCCGATGGTGGAAAAGGTGGCGGAGGTCACGTCCACGGGCCGCCCGCTGATCGAGATCGTCACCCGCCCGCGCTTCGTCACGGCACTCGTCTGCGCCGTCGGCTCCTATGCGCTGATGACCTTCGTGATGACAGGCGCACCGCTTGCCATGGTCGGCTGTGGCTTCACCTCGGATGAGGCGACGCTTGGCATCTCGTGGCACGTCATGGCGATGTTCGCGCCGAGCTTCTTCACCGGACGCCTGATCAGCCGCTTCGGCGCGTCCACGATCGTGGCCGTCGGTTTCGTTCTGCTGATCGCCTGCGGGCTGGTGGCGCTGTCTGGCATCCAGCTGTGGCAGTTCTGGACGGCGCTGATCCTGCTTGGGCTCGGCTGGAATTTCGGCTTCATCGGCGCCACCGCCATCGTTTCCGAATGCTACACGCCGGAAGAAAAGGGCAAGGTGCAGGGTTTTCACGATTTCGTGCTGTTTTCCAGCGTCGCCTTCGGCTCCCTGATGTCGGGTGCGGTCTACAATGCCTGGGGCTGGGATATGCTGGCTTGGATCCTGTTCCCGTTCTCCGGCATATGCCTCGCCATGATTGCGTTGCAGGCCGTGTTCGATCGCCGGCAGCGCTCCGCCTGAGTTCAGCGGGGAGCTTGCCGGGGCGGGTGATCGAGCGTCACTTCGAGTTCGGCGTCGCTGCCCGAGACGATCCAGCGCCTGCGGATAATCGCGAAATCGTGGGTTTCGCCGCCTTTCGCAAGCGAGACGATGTCGCCCGTCAGGCAGGCCCCCGGCATCCTCATGCCTTCCAGTTCAGGCAGCATGCCTGAGCGCGCGGCGTGACGCCGGGCCGATTCCGTGAGCGCGACCTCCACTTTTTGTTCTCTTGCGTACCGTGGCGGACTCAGCGTTTGATGGCATTTCCCTGAGTCATCAGAAGGAAGTTTCGCCATGACCTCGCGCCTTTCCAAAATTGTCATGTGTGTGTGCCTGTCGGCTTTTGCTTTCCTCGTGGCATTCGGAAACATCACCGACTATGGATCGAACTTTGCGTTTGTACAGCATGTGCTGTCGATGGACACGACCTTTCCCGGCAACAAGCTGATGTATCGCGCCATCACCAATCCCTCGCTGTGGGCGGCCGGTTACTGGCTGATTATCGTCGGCGAGGCGCTGACCTGCATCCTGTTCCTCATCGCGGCATGGCAGCTTTGGCAGGCGCGCAATGCCAGCGGCGAAACCTTCGATGAGGCGAAGAAATTCGTCATTATCGGCACGACCACGGGGTTTCTGGTCTGGTATCTGGGCTTCATGGTTATCGGCGGCGAATGGTTTGCGATGTGGCAGTCCAGCACCTGGAACGGGCAGGAGGCGGCCTTCAAATTCTACATGACCATGCTTGCGGTGCTCATTTATGTGATCCACCCGGATCGCGATCTGAAGAAGGGCTGACGATTCGCTCTTTTGCAGCGCGGAATGCAACTTTCGAGCGAAATCCGGGTAAAAATGTAACAATATCTTGACGTTGCGCACAGGTTTCGCCTAAGCCGCTACGATAGGTCGCACTGCACAATGATGCGCGGCCTTGTTGCAACGGCCCGGGGAGAGGGTTCTTGCGGGCCACAATGTGAGGAATATCCGGCAATGACCATGCTTTATGTCGTCATCGCCTGCGGCCTGCTTTCTGTCCTTTACGCCATCTGGGCGACCAAATCGGTGCTTGCCGCCGATCAGGGCAACGCACGCATGCAGGAAATCTCCGCAGCCATCCGTGAAGGCGCGCAGGCTTATCTGGCGCGCCAGTACACCACCATCGCCGTCGTCGGCGTCGTCGTCTTCGCGCTTGCGTGGTGGCTGTTGTCCGCGACCGCCGCCTTCGGTTTCCTGATCGGCGCGGTGCTCTCGGGCGTTGCGGGGTTCATCGGCATGCATGTGTCCGTCCGGGCCAATGTGCGCACCGCGCAGGCTGCCTCCAACAGCCTGGCCGCCGGCCTCGACATCGCCTTCAAGTCGGGGGCGATCACCGGGCTGCTCGTCGCCGGGCTCGCCCTGCTCGGCGTCTCCGTCTACTACTGGGTTCTGACGGGCCCGCTGGGCCATGCTCCGGCCAGCCGTGAAGTGGTGGATTCGCTGGTGTCGCTCGGCTTCGGCGCTTCGCTGATCTCCATCTTCGCCCGTCTCGGCGGCGGCATCTTCACCAAGGGGGCTGATGTCGGCGGCGATCTGGTGGGCAAGGTGGAGGCCGGCATTCCCGAAGACGATCCGCGCAACCCCGCCACCATCGCCGACAATGTGGGCGACAATGTCGGCGACTGTGCCGGCATGGCCGCCGACCTGTTCGAAACCTATGCGGTGACGGTCGTCGCCACCATGGTGCTGGCGGCGATCTTCTTCGCCAATGCGCCGAACCTTGGCGACATGATGCTCTATCCGCTCGCCATCTGCGGCGCCTGCATCATCACCTCGATCGCCGGCACCTTCTTCGTCAAGCTCGGCGCCAACGGCTCGATCATGGGCGCGCTCTACAAGGGGCTGATCGTCACCGGGGTCCTGTCGGTCGCTGGTCTTGCCATCGCCAACCAGCTCACCATCGGCTGGGGCGATGTGGGCGTTGCCAACGGCATGACGATCACCGGCGGCAGCCTGTTCGCCTGCGGCCTGATCGGCCTCGTGGTGACGGCGCTGATCGTCGTCATCACCGAATACTACACCGGAACCAACAAGCGCCCGGTGAACTCCATCGCCCAGGCATCGGTGACCGGGCACGGCACCAACGTCATCCAGGGGCTTGCCGTCTCGCTGGAATCGACGGCGCTTCCGGCCATCGTCATCGTCGGCGGCATCATCGCCACCTTCCAGCTCGCCGGCCTGTTCGGCACGGCGATCGCGGTCACCACCATGCTGGGTCTCGCCGGCATGATCGTGGCGCTCGACGCTTTCGGTCCGGTGACCGACAATGCCGGCGGCATCGCCGAAATGTCGGGTCTGCCGAAGGAGGTGCGCCAGTCGACCGATGCGCTCGATGCGGTCGGCAACACCACCAAGGCTGTGACCAAGGGCTATGCCATCGGTTCAGCCGGCCTCGGCGCTCTGGTGCTGTTCGCGGCCTACTCCAACGACCTCCAATATTTCGCCTCCAACTCCGACAAATATCCGTATTTCGCGGATCTGGGCGCGGTGTCGTTCGACCTTTCCAATCCCTATGTGGTGGCGGGGCTCATCTTCGGCGGGCTCATTCCGTATCTGTTCGGCGGCATCGCCATGACGGCGGTCGGCCGTGCGGCTGGTTCCATCGTCGAGGAAGTGCGCAAGCAGTTCCGCGAGGACCCCGGCATCATGCAGGGCACGTCCAAGCCGAACTATGCGCGGGCGGTCGATATCCTGACCAAGGCGGCGATCAAGGAGATGATCATTCCCTCGCTGCTGCCGGTGCTGGCGCCGCTGGTCGTCTATTTCGGCGTGCTGCTGATCTCCGGCTCCAAGGCTTCCGCCTTCGCGGCCCTTGGCGCATCGCTGCTCGGCGTCATCGTCAACGGCCTGTTCGTGGCCATTTCGATGACCTCCGGCGGCGGCGCATGGGACAATGCCAAGAAATCCTTCGAGGACGGTTTCACCGACAAGGACGGCGTGAAGCACCTCAAGGGGTCGGAGGCGCACAAGGCTTCGGTGACCGGCGACACGGTCGGCGATCCCTACAAGGATACCGCCGGCCCGGCGGTCAATCCCGCCATCAAGATCACCAATATCGTGGCTTTGCTGCTGCTGGCCGTGCTGGCGCAAGGTTGATTTGGGTCTTTCCAGAGCGTTTCCAGGAAAAGTGGAAACACTTTCCGGTTCGCAAACGCGACAAGACAAAGACCTGCGTAAAAACAAGAACTTAAAGCGCAGGGGGCGAATCTGAAAGATCGCGACACGCTTTAGGAAAAGAAAACCCGCGGGGAGCGATCCTCGCGGGTTTTTTCACGCCTGATGAAAAGTCCCGCCGATCAGTTGCCGCCGATGATGTTGCCGACCTGGCCGGGACTCATCTTTCCGGCGCCGCTGATGACCTGTGCAAGGAAGTTCTGGTCCTTGCCCGCCGTCGGCGTGGTGCGGCTGATGAAGTCGAACACCTTGCCGTCCTTCAGGCCGTAATTGGCGATGTTGGTCACGCGGCCGTCATTGCCGAAATAGACGGCAAGCACGCTTTGCTCGACGATCTTCGGATTGGCGAAAGCGGCGGCGCGTTTGCGGGTCTGGGAAATGTAATAGAAGACTTCGTTGTCGAAGGTGGCCGTGGTCGAGGGCGTGCCGAGGGCCAGCAGCACCTGTTCGCGGCTGGAGCCCACCGGCACCATATCCAGCGATGCCTGGTCGACGACATAGCCCTGATGCAGCGTTTCGCCGGGGTTGAGATCGCCTATCATCCTGGAGCTGTTGCATGCCGAAAGGGCGGTTGCGACAACCAGCAATGACGCCAGCCCGGCAGGGCGCGACGAAAATGTCGACTTGAATCTCTTCGCGTGCAACGACAACTCCATCCAATCAGCCTTGCAAGCCCGCTTGCACGGGGCCGCAAAAGCGGTAAACCAGCTTAGCCGCCGATGCAACAAGGCCGCCCAAACAATCAAAGGTCCCGGGAGACCGCTTTTTTCATGTTCAAGCGCCTGTTCAGCCGCGAACGCCATTCAAATCGCATAATTTGCGATGCCCTCTACGAGGAAATCGTGGCGGCCGCGCGGCAGCCCCGCTTCTATTCGCACTGGAACGTTCCCGATACGCCGCTTGGCCGGTTTGAAATGCTTTCGCTGCACATGTTCCTTTTCCAGCACCGCCTGCACGCCGAAACCGGCGAAGCCCGCAATATCGCCCAGGTGCTGATCGATGAATTCTTTCTGGATGTCGATCATTCGTTGCGCGAGCTTGGCATCAGCGACGTCGGCGTTCCGAAGCGCATGAAGCGTCTGGCGAAGATGTATTATGGGCGCACCGCCGCCTATGCCGATGCGATCGAAAGAGGGGACGATGCGGCGCTGGAGGCGGCGCTGGGCAGGAATATCCGCCCCGATTCGGAGGAATGGGCCGAATCGGAGCAAGCCGCCGCTTATGTGAAAGCGGTTGTTGAAAGCCTTGCCGGGCAGTCCGTGGAGGCAATCTGCGCCGGCAAACTGCATTATCCGCAACCAGACGACCAGGCCGCGGGCAGACGATCAGGGGAAATGAGATGAACGAAGCCACTGAAAAAAGCCCTGTTTCCTTTGAAGTCCATGTCGCGCGCCTGCCGCAGACGGGATTGCCGGTAATGGTCGAAGCCAGCGAAGACCAGCGCGAGGCGCTTGCGAAGGCGCATGAACTCGTCTCGGTCGAAGCTTACCGTGCCGAACTGCTTGTGACGGCCTGGAAACGCAATGGCGTGAAGGTCGCCGGCCGGGTGGTCGCCGATATCACGCAGAATTGCGTGGTAACGCTGGAGCCGATAAAAACCCATATAGATGAAGAGGTTGAGGGGCTGTTTCTGCCGCAGGGCTCGAAGCTCGCGCGCTTCGAGCAGCATGGCGAGATGGTTCTGGACGCCGAGGGGCCGGACAGCCCCGAGCTTTTCAGCGGCGATACGATCGATGCGGGCGCGCTTGCGGAAGAGTTCTTCGGACTGGCCATCGATCCCTATCCGCGCAAGCCGGGAGCGGTGCTCGACACTTCCGCGATGGAGGTTCGGGAGGAAACCGAATTCCAGAAAAAACTGCGTGGCCTTCTGGGAAAAGGCTGAAACGCGGTCCATATCGCAAAAGTCAGTTGTGTGGCCGGGCAAAAACGCTATTTTCGCCGGAAATTTCGGGCGGCCGAAAAACCAGAAGTGAGACAGTGACGGCGTGATCAGAATTTCGATCGATGCGATGGGCGGCGACCATGGCGCTGGCGTGGTTATTCCCGCTCTTGCGACCGTTGCGTCACGGCGTCCCGACATAAGGTTCGTTATCTTTGGCCGCGAAGAGGCGGTGCGGCCTGAACTGGCGAAATTCCCGGGCCTCGCGGCGGTCAGCGAATTCATCCACTGCGATGTTGCCATCCAGATGGATGACAAGCCGAGCCAGGCGCTTCGCCACGGGCGCGGCACATCCTCGATGTGGAACGCCATCGATGCGGTGAAGGGCGGTCAGGCGGATGCCTGCATATCGGCCGGCAATACCGGCGCCCTGATGGCCATGGCCAAGTTCTGCCTGCGCACCATGGCCAATGTCGACCGGCCGGCCATCGCCGCCATCTGGCCGAATGTGCGTTCGGAAAGCGTGGTGCTGGATGTGGGCGCGACGATCGGCGGCGATGCCCAGCAGCTTGTCGATTTCGCCATATTGGGCGCCGGCATGGCCCGCGTCCTGTTCGGCGTGGAGCGCCCGACGGTCGGGCTGCTCAATGTCGGCGTCGAAGAGGTGAAGGGGCAGGAAGAGGTCAAGGAGGCGGGGCGGATGCTTCGCGAGGCCGATCTCGCCTCGCTCGACTACCGCGGTTTCGTCGAGGGCGACGATATCGGAAAAGGCACGGTCGACGTCGTGGTCACCGAAGGCTTTTCCGGCAACATCGCGCTCAAGACGGCAGAAGGCACGGCCCGGCAGATCGCCGGATATCTCAAGGCGGCCATGAACCGCACGCTGATGGCCCGCATCGGCTATATTTTCGCCCGGGGCGCGTTCAATCAGCTGCGTGAGAAAATGGATGTCAGCCGCTCGAATGGCGGCGTGTTCCTCGGCCTTAACGGCATCGTGGTCAAAAGCCATGGCGGGGCGGATTCAGCCGGGTTTGCAGCCGCAGTCGAGCTTGGATATGACATGGTCCGGAACAGGTTGATGGAGCGCATCAAGGCGGACATCGACCTCTTCCACGCACAGAATTTACAAGGCCAGACGAGCCAGGAGCCCGTCACCGGAACCGGCGAAGAAGGATAGCTAGACCTTGATCAGATCAATCGTCCGCGGCGTCGGGTCGGCCTTGCCGCGCCGCATCATGAAGAATTCCGAGTTCGAGGGGATGATGGAGACCTCGGACGAGTGGATCGTTCAGCGCACCGGCATTCGCCAGCGCCATATCGCAGCCGCCGACGAGACGACCGCCTCGCTGGGAGCGGCCGCCGCGCGCGCCGCCCTCGACAATGCCGGTCTGACGCCTGGCGATATCGACCTGATCATTCTGGCTACGTCGACCCCCAACAATACGTTTCCGGCGACTGCCGTCGAAATTCAGAACATACTCGGCATGCATCACGGTTTCGCATTCGATATGCAGGCCGTGTGCTCGGGTTTTGTCTACGCCGTCACCACGGCGGATGCCTATATTCGCGGCGGGCTCTCCAAAAGGGCGCTGGTCATCGGCGCCGAGACTTTTTCGCGTCTGCTGGACTGGGAAGATCGCACCACATGCGTCCTGTTCGGCGACGGCGCCGGCGCGATCGTTCTCGAAGCGGGCGAAGGCGAGGGGACCATCGCCGATCGCGGGGTGCTTGCCGCCGCCCTGCGTTCCGACGGGCAGCATAAGGCAAAGCTGTATGTCGATGGCGGCGTCTCCACCACCGGCACCATCGGCCATCTGAGGATGGAGGGCCGCGAGGTCTTCAAACACGCAGTCGGCATGATCACCGACGTTATCGAGGCCACATTCTCACAGGCGGGAATCACCGCTGAGGATCTGGACTGGTTCGTGCCGCATCAGGCCAACAAGCGCATCATCGACGCCTCGGCCAGAAAACTCGGCATCGCCGAGGACAAGGTGGTGATCACGGTCGATCTCCACGGCAATACCTCGGCCGCCTCGGTGCCGCTGGCGCTGTCCACGGCCGTCGCCGACGGACGCATCAAGCCCGGCGACCTCGTGCTGCTGGAAGCGATGGGCGGCGGTTTCACCTGGGGCGCCGTTCTGTTGCGGTGGTAAAGCTTCGTCCGGCGGTGCCTGAACGGACTTGACCTTTATGGATCAATTACTTAGGCTTCGCCCTCGTTTCTTGTGGTCATTATTTTAACGGATTGGACAGACGTATGGGGGGAAAGACACTTACGCGCGCCGATCTCGCTGAGGCCGTTTACCGCAAGGTGGGACTGTCGAGGACGGAATCGGCCGATCTCGTCGAGGAGGTCCTCAACGAAATCTGCGAAGCCATCGTGCGCGGTGAAACGGTCAAGCTGTCGTCTTTCGCCACTTTCCAGGTCCGGTCGAAGAATGAGCGCATCGGCCGCAATCCCAAAACCGGCGAGGAAGTTCCGATCCTGCCGCGCCGTGTGATGACCTTCAAGGCCTCCAACGTGCTGAAGAACCGCATTCTGCGTTCCCACCAGAACCGCAGCAAGAGCGGGAAATAGACTTCCGGTTCAGGCATGGGTTTGCGGTTCCGCCTGTCACGGGGCTTGAATGTTGATCCATAAACGGTTGAAATAAACCTCACTTCAGGCGCATTCCGGGTGACCGATTCGGAATGGAGCCTGACCGGCGGGATGCGGCCCTTGCTGCCTGTTCCTGCCCTTGACGCGTTTCGTGAGGATCGGCCATGGAAAAGAGCCCCGACGCCTTTCGCACCATCAGCGAAGTCGCGGAAGATCTCGATCTTCCGCAACATGTCCTGCGTTTCTGGGAAACCCGGTTTACGCAGATCAAGCCCATGAAGCGCGGCGGCGGCCGCCGCTACTACCGGCCGCAGGATGTCGAGCTGATCAAGGGCATCCGTCACATGCTTTACGATCAGGGCTACACGATCAAGGGCGTTCAGAAGCTGCTGCGTGAAAACGGAAACCAGTTTCTGGTCGCGATCGGCAATGGCGATCTGGCCGCTGTCGAAGCCATAGCCCAGCGCAAGCATGCCGACGCGGTGGAGCTCACATCTGCCGCGCAGCCACGGCCGGGTGACGAAGAGCAGATGGTGGGCCAGCCGAAGGCCAGGCCCAGCAGACGCTTCTTCGGATTGGGCAAGCCGGACGAGGAGGGGCCGGTGCAGCCGGACGGCGGCAGGCTCTCGCGCGATAATCGCGCCCTGCTTCAGGAGGCTCTGTTCGACCTGCTCGAATGCAAGCGGCTGCTGGACCAGGTGCGCTGAGGTTTTCTTGCGGTTCGCACGAAAGCGCCGGTTCCGAAGGCGGACGCCTGATGAGATGACCGGCGTGACCGTTCATCGGAATGGTCCTGGAGCCGTTCATGGTTTCACGCAATCGCCGAATGGCTCCAGGTCTTTGTTTTGGCGCGTTTGCGAACCGGAAAAGCGTTTCCACTTTTCCTGGAGACGCTCTAAAGCGCGCGTCGCGATCTTTCAGATTGGCTTCCTGCGCCTTAAGTTCCTGTTTTTACGCATGTCGTTGTCCCGAAACCGGTTCCCGTTTTCGGGATGGCGACCAGCTGTTTTGGCGGCTGAAGTCAGGCGGAACAAAATTCGAGATCGCACGTTCTGCTTCTTTCCGGTCTTCAGAATGAAGGAAACAGCATGGCGTCTTTCTCCTCCCTCTCCGACGTCGATCTCGAAAAGCAGGTCGCGCAGCTTTCAAAAGAGCTGAAGTCGATGAAGAAGCAGCTTTCGAAGCGCGGCAATCATTATTACGAGGAAGGCCGCGAGGCGCTGTCCGAGTATTATGAAGACATTTCAAGCCGTATCGGCGATCACATGCCCGATATTCGCCGGCAGGCGCGTGCAATCGAAAATACGGCACGCGAGCATCCGGCGGCTGCGGTGGCGGTCGGACTGGTGGTTATCGGCCTCGCCGCGTCATTTCTTTTCAGCAGGCGATAAGCGCCAGCCCACACAGGCAATGCGTACAATATCCCGGCCGCTTCAGCGGCCGGTTTTCATTCGCTCGCCTAAAGCGCGCCGCGATCTTTCAGATTCGCTTTCTGCGCTTTAATTTTCCTGCTTTACGCATGTCGTCGTCCCGAAACCGGTTTCACTTTCGAGCGCCATGCATCAAGGGGAAGAATGGTCGGAGTGGCGGGATTCGAACCCACGACCCCTTGACCCCCAGTCAAGTGCGCTACCGGGCTGCGCTACACTCCGAACCGAGAGAAGCCTTATATTCTGGGCACTTGCAGCGCAAGGGCTAAATTCAGTTGTTCAGATTCATTTTCACCCGGGGCGCAAACCGGACATTGCGAATCTCGGTCGTCATGCGGTCGCTTTCGGTCGGGGCGTTCGCATTTCGGTAGTTGAGGAGCGCAACGATACGCACATATTTTGTGCCGGGGCGGAACTGATCGTGCGTTTCATCTCCTTCCCCGGTGGCCGAGCCGGACAGTTTCATCCAGCCGGCCGCGCTATAAAGCTGGAAGTTGATCGCGCCGGCGTATCTGTATGTTCCGGGGCCGCCACGAATCTCCTTGCCGCCTGCGTCAAAGGTGACGACACCGAGATAGGTTCGCGCCACGGCATTTTTCACGTCCGCCGGACCAATGCTTCGCACTTCGGCGGAAAGATCATATGTCAGGCGGGGGTCGACCGGTATCATCTGCGACATCAGGATCCTGAACCCCTCTGCCGCCAAAGCGGGTTCCTCCGCATTGACGTTCAGTTCATCGCCCCGGCTGAGATGATCGTCGGCTTTCGAAAGAGCCAGCCAGCCAGTCTGCAAGGCGATGAGGCTGACTAAACCGGCTGCCGCCAGAACACCGGTCAGAATGCGTGCATAGAACCTGAATGCAGTAAGAAACGCAGAGTTTTTCATGAAACGGCTTTTAGGTCCTTAACCCGCCATGGTCCAGAGCTGCTTTCAGCGGCTGGTTCTGATAGCGGCTTTCCAGTGCGATGCTTGCCCAGATGATGCCCAAAAGCAGGTAAAAATGACGCCAGTGATCTGTATCGATGAACGTTCCCAGCCCGACATGGCCAAGATAAACCACATAGGCGCATAGCAGATAGGGTTGCCATGGCCGGTTCCGCAGAAGCAGCCTGAAGCCGGCGGCGAGCGTCCATGCGGTCAGGGTCAGATAGGCGGCGAAACCCAGCCAGCCATAGTCGAGCAACGCCTTCAGCCAGATATTGTGCGTGTCCTCTCCGTAAATCTTGCCGAATACCAGAGGCCCCATGCCGAGCGGATGCTCCAGCGCCTCCATGAAGCCGATGCCATAGCGGGCGAACCGGCCAAGGCGTGCGGAATCGTAATCCTGCGCGAGACGCGCGCGTTCGGACAGCATGTCCGCGACGCCGGGAATCTGAAGGGTGACGAGGGCGAGGACGACAAGCAGAACCACGGCCGCGCCCGTCATGAGCACGATTTTCAGGCGGAACCGGTTGCTGTTGCTTTGCAGAAACAGAAGGCCGGCCAGCAGCACGGCGCTGACGGCGAAAAGGCCCCATGCACCGCGCGAAAAAGACAGGAAGATGCCGCAGGCAATGATCGACAGAGGCGCCGCCGTCAGCGCCATGCGGGCGGGAGATCCGGTCATCAGCCCGTGAAGCAGGTAAACCGCCGGAAGAACCAGAAATGGCCCGAACACGTTGGGGTCCTGAAAGACGCCGGATGCGCGGCCGTAACGCGTGAACATCTCCGCCCCGGGAAACAGGTTGAAATAACCCGCTATTCCCATCAGCGAGGTTGCAATGGCGGCAACGACGAAGGCATTGAAGATGACCCGCAGAAGGCCGGGGCTGGTTTCGGCGACGGAAGCGTAGAAGATCGCCGTGAACGCCAGAAAAACCGAAACGGCAAGGTAAAGCGGCGTGTCCGCCAGTTCCGCCATCTGCGTCATGGCGATCAGGCCGCCAATGTTGAACAGCACGAGCAGCCCCGTCATCGGCGCCGCCGCTCTCGACAGTTTCAGGCCGAAAAGGGCCCATGTGGCGACAAGGGCGACCATATAGATGTCGTATGGAGCCGGCTCATGAAGAACGAAGCCGGAGAGCAGGATGGCCAGCGCCACCGACCCCGAAGCGATCAGGCCGGCCAGCTTTGTATTGACCGCCGCCTGGGAAACAGGGCCGGCCACGGCGCTCAATAGGCGTTTTCCGTGTTCAGAAGGCGGAACGGCGTCAGAATGAGAATTCTGAGATCGAACAGCAGCGACCAGTTCTCTATGTAATAGAGGTCGTATTCGGTGCGCATCCGGATTTTTTCGTTGGTGTCCATCTCGCCGCGCCAGCCGTTGATCTGCGCCCAGCCGGTGACGCCGGGCTTCACCTTGTGACGGGCGAAATATCCGTCGACCACTTCGGCATAGAGCAGATTGTGGGACTGCGCGGCCACAGCGTGGGGACGCGGTCCCACGAGAGAAAGCGAACCGAACAGCGCATTGAAGAATTGCGGCAGCTCGTCGATCGAGGTCTTGCGGATGAAGCGCCCCACGCGGGTCACGCGAGGATCGTTTCTGGTCACGGTCTTCCTGGCCGTCGGATCGGACTGATCCGCATACATGGACCGGAATTTGTAGACTTCGATCACCTCGTTGTTGAAGCCATGGCGCTTCTGCTTGAAGAGCACGGGGCCTTTCGTATCCAGCTTGATCGCGATCGCGGTGGCTATCATGATCGGCGAGAACAGAACGATGCCGATCAGGCTGAAGACGATGTCGAAGATCCGCTTGGCGACCGAGTCCCAGTCGTTGATGGGTTTGTCGAAGATATCGATCAGCGGTATCGAGCCGATATAGGAATAGGCGCGCGGCCGGAATTGCAGGGCGTTGGAATGCGCGGACAGGCGAATGTCCACCGGCAGAACCCAGAGCTTCTTCAGCAATTGCAGCACGCGTTGCTCGGCGGTGATGGGAAGCGAGACGATGAGCAGGTCGATGCGCGCGATCCGCGCGAATTCGATCAGTTCGGAGATGGTGCCGAGCTTCGGATATCCGGCAACGACCGGCGGCGAGCGCTTGTCGTCGCGGTCATCGAATATGCCGCAGATGCGGATATCGTTGTGGGGCTGCTGCTCCACCGCACGGATCAGGTCTTCGGCGGCCTTTCCGCCTCCCACGATCACCGCGCGGCGTTCCATGCGGCCATTGCGTGCCCAGCGCCTGATCAGTTTGGCCATGACAAGGCGAAGAAAAAAGATGGCGAGGAAACCCGCGACGAACCAGGCGCCGAACATGACGCGCGAGAAATCGCCGCTGACCTTCAGCGCGAAGCCGGTCAGCGCCATCAGCGCGAAAGTCGCGGCCCAGATCAGGAAAATCCGCGAGAAAGTGGCGAAAGGCCGCATCAGCGCGGCAATCTGGTAGCAGCCGCCGAATTCGATGAATGTCACCGCGATCAGGGAGCCGCCGGCTATCACGAGGCAATAATGCCAGAACATGACATCGAGCGGGCCGACATAGAACAAATAGAGCCCAAGACCGGAGAGCAGCAGCACCGCAAATTCCAGGAACCGCAGCATGCCGCTGACCATGACCGGTCTTAGCGTGTCATGTTCGAGCTGGGCTGCCACCTGTCGCGCCATTTCATTGAGCACGGCAGGTCTTTCCTCGGGGGAAGAGGCATTAAGCTTGCGTACGGCATCGGCCGAAAAGCGGCGGGAGGGATTTATATCGTTCATGGGTAACCTGTTGGCTCCCCGTCTGCATAACAGCCGAGAGCTAAGAAAGCCTTGAACGCGGCCGCCGCTTTTTCACTATCCGGCCGCGCAATCGGGCTGGTCCGCGACAGGTCCGGTTTCATCCTTCCCGTTCAGGATCGCCGTGTAAGCAGCTTCGATGTGATCGGCCATGACGGAGGCGTTGAATATTTTTCGGATCGCCGCAAGATCGGGCATGGCGCGCTTGCAGGCTTCGGGATCGGACAGCGCCGACACGATCGCGCCGGCCAGAATGTCGGGTTGGGGCGTGATCAGCGCCGGCGAGCCTGTTCCTAAGACCTCGGGGATGCCCCCAACGGCCGAAGCGATGATCGGTCGTCCCGCCGCCAGCGTTTCCAGCACGATGTAGGGCAGGGCCTCGGCACGCGATGGCACGGCGACCAGTTTTGCCAGCTTGAAGGCCTGCCGGGCCGGCACCGGCTGGTGAAACGTGATTTTCTCTCCAAGCCCCAGCCGGGCAACCTGCTCCCTGTATTTGGGAAGGTCTTCTCCGTCTCCGACCATTACCGCCGTCAAAGATCGGCCCATCTGCTTTTCGGCAAGGGCGAACGCATCGATGAAGATGTCGGGTCCCTTCAGGTCGCGCATCATGCCGATATAGAGAAGATCGGCAGCGTCTTCATCCACGATAACGGGTGTGAACTCGGCGGCGCGCAAACCGTTATAGACGAGGCTGCTCGGTCCGCGCGGCTCGCCCACCTTGCGCCGGTATGTCCGGCGTTCATAGTCGGAAACGAACAGCAGGTGATCGGTGAACCTTCCCATGATCCGCTCCAGTGCAAAGAGCGTTCCGCCTGTCAGCGTTCGCTCGTCGTAATGGAGGCTTCCGCCATGGGGAGAGTAGACGCGGGCGACGCGAGACCCTGAAACCCGCAACAATGAGCCGAAGAGGCGTGCATAGGCGCCTCCCTTCGCGCCGTGCCCGTGAAGCACGTCCGGCTGCAATTCCCTGATGATCCCGAACGTTTTCCATGCGGCGATGGCGTCGCCTATGCCGATGTGGCGCTGCATCGGCGTGCGATGGATTCCGAGCGCCAGATTGGGAGCTACCTGCTCGAACAGAGCGTCTTCGAACGCGCCGCCGGTCGAGGAGTCGCATACGATGCCGACGCTATGGCCCGCCGCTGCCTGCGCCTCGGTCAGATCGCGAACATGGCGGAAAATGCCGCCGAGCGGAGAGCGGAAGCAGTGAACGATGCGCAATTTGAGCTTCACCCGTCAGAAGAGGCGTTCGCGTATATAGACCGTATCGCCGGGCAACAGGGGATCGGAGATCCGGACGCGACCGGTGATGACCTCGCCGTTGATGTCTCGCGTCACGTCAACGCTCTCCTGGTTGGCGCGCGCCGAAAAACCGCCGGCGATCGCAACTGCCTTCTGCACGGTAAGGCCCGGCACGTAGGAATACTGGCCGGCGGCGCCGACTTCGCCCATCACGAAGATCGGCCGGTAGCGATCTATTTCAACCGAAACGTCGGGGTCTCTCAGATAGCCCTGACGCAGCTTGGTCGCGATCTGCTTCTCAAGCTGCTGGGCGGTGTGGCCGCGCGCGGGAATATTGCCGACGAGGGGGAGCGAAATATAGCCGGACTGATCGACGCTATAGGTGTTGGTCAACCCTTCCTGCTCGAAAACGGTGACACGGACGCGGTCGCCGGCTCCGAGCTGATAGGGGTGGTTGAGCGCTTCATGGAATGCCGCCGGCGTCGGCCTGTAGCTGGAGCAGCCGGAGAGGGCCGCGGAAACGGCGATCATAGCGCTCAACAGGAGGGCGGGACTTTTCATAACCGGACGGCACCTTCGGCTGGCCGCCGGTATGGCGGACCTTGAGGATCGATGCATTGTCATCCCATTAAGGTTAATGGCCGGTAAAGCCGGCCGGCCTTCCGGTTGCGGCGTCTTGTAAAACCTAATGAAACGTTACGTGCGTCTTAATCGCTGGGTTACCATAACTCCCTACAATGACAGAACCCGTTTCCGGAGTGAGGGCGCATGTCAGGACCCCAGTTGGCCCAGGCCGATCTAGATGTGGACATCAGGCAGCTTTTTGGCAGTCTGATCCGCAACTGGTTACGCATATTCATCGTCGCCCTATGCGCGGTCGGTGCGGCGCTTGCCTTCGCTTCAACCTCGACGCCGCGCTACCGGGCGGAAACGCGGTTGCTGATAGAGACCCGGGAATCGGTGTTCACCCGCCCGGACAGGGGACAGAACGACCAGCCCATTCTCGATGACCAGGGCGTGACCAGCCAGGTTCAGGTCATTTCCTCGACGGAAATATTGTCGAAGGTCGCCGAACAGCTCGAACTGGCAAAACTGCCGGAGTTCGATGCGGCTGCGAATCCTTCCGGCCTTCACCGGCTTTTCGTGATTGCCGGGCTGAAATCCGATCCCGGCGTTCTGGCGGTCGAAGAGCGCGTGGTGCGGCGCATGCGCGAAAAGCTCAATGTCTATCGCGTCGAGGGATCACGGGTGATCGTGATCGAGTTCTCGTCGGAAGACCCAGGGCTGGCGGCGGAAATCCCGAACCTGATCGCCGACACCTATATCGCATCGCAGGGCAACGCCAAGCTGGAATCCAACACCGCCGCCACCGAATGGCTGGCGCCCGAGATCGAGGACCTTTCGAAAAAGGTGAGGGAGGCGGAAGCCAGGGTTGCGGCCTATCGCGGGAAATCGGACATTCTGGTTGGCCAGAACAATTCCGTCCTGGCCACGCAGCAGCTTGCCGAGCTTTCCAGCGAGCTTTCCCGCCTGCGCGCCAGCCGCGCGGCGGCCGAAGCCACCGCGGACGGCGTGCGGCAGGCCCTTCGGAACGGCGCATCGCTGGATGCGCTTCCCGAAGTGATGTCTTCAGGTCTCATCCAGAGACTGCGTGAGCGCCAGCTCCAGCTTCAGTCGGAAATTGCCGATCTTTCCACGACGCTGCTCGACAACCATCCGCGCATCCGGGCCCTGAGATCGCAACTTGCCGGGCTCGATGCCCAGATCCAGTCCGAGGCGCGCAAGGTGCTGTCGGGACTGGCGACGGAAGCGGAAACGGCGAAGGCGCGGGAAAATCAGCTCGTGGCCGAGGTCAACCAGCTCAAGGCCGCATCCGCGCGCGCCGGCGAACAGGAGGTGGAACTCAACGCGCTCGAACGCGAGGCCGCAGCCCAGCGCCAGCTTCTGGAAACCTATCTGACGCGGTATCGCGAGGCATCCGCGCGGCAGGACCGCAACTATCTGCCGGTCGATGCCCGCGTTTTTTCACGCGCTGTTGCTCCGGCGGAACCTTATTTTCCGAAGGTGCTGCCGATCGTCAGCGCGGCCTTCTTCGGCGCCATCCTGATCATGGCGATCATTATCCTGCTTCGGGAACTCTTTTCCGGCCGCGCGATGCGTCCGGCACCCGTTCCGTACCGGGCTGTGGAGCCGGAGCCTTCGCCGGAGCCTGCCGCCGCCGCTTTGCCGGTGAACAATCCTGCCGCTGCAACCGAAGAGGCGGCGGAACCCGCGCCGCCATTGCCGGGACGCGAAGCGCCAGGGGCTGTGCCGTCCGAGGAGTTCGCCGGGCCGCTCGCCGGGTCGCCGCAACAACTCGCCGGGCCGGAATTCCAGCCGGTCCCGGAGCCAGCGCTCTCGCCGGATGTTGCCGCGCCGGCGGAACGCACGATGCGGGAAGAGCCGGCAGCCGTCGGGGGCGAGCCTCTCGTGGAGCCGGAACCTGTGGCGGCTGCCGGGCCTGCCCTGCCGCCGGAAGACGTTGCGGAGGTGGAACCGGAACCGATGGCGGAAGAGCCAGCGCCTGCCATCTTGCCGACGCGTCTTGATCTTGGCGAAATCGGCATCGATATGGCGGTGCGCAAGCTTATCGAAAGCGGGGCGTCGCATGCCGTTTTCGTCTCGCCTGAAGGTGACGAAGCGGCTGCCAGCGCCATCATGGTGGCGCGCGACATTGCCGATGCCGGCCTGCGCGTCGTGCTGGTCGACCTCACGGCTTCGGGCGCCGTATCGGGCCCGATGCTTGAAAGCCTGACCCTGCCGGGAATAACCGATTTGCTGGCCGGAGACGCTGAATTCACCGACGTGATCCATCCGGATCATTTCTCCGATTGTCACATCATGCCGGTGGGCGCTGCCGACCCGATCCGGGCGATGCGCTCGGCCAGCCGCTTGCCGCTCATACTGCAATCGCTGGCAGCCGCCTACGATCTGGTGATCGTCGAATGCGGGCCAACCGACGCGCAGGGGATTAGGCGTATCGCATCCGGTGACGCGGATGTCTTCATCAGCCTGCTGAACCCGGACGAGATGCATCTGAATGCGGCGGCCGATATCATCCGCGATGGTTTTCCCGATGCCGTTCTGGTGACGCCGCCCGGCATTCCTTCGCCGCGCGGGCCGATGCCGGGCAGCAGGGCCGCCTGATCCGGCGCATTCTTTGAAGGCGCGCGCATGGGCTCAGCTCCCGAGGCTGACGGCCAGATTGACGGCCGCCGCGACGATAACCGTGTTGAAGAAGAAAGAAACGATGGAATGCGCCAGCACGATACGGCGCATCTGCGTGGTCGTGACGGCTGTGTCGGAGGTCTGCGCCGTCATGCCGATCACCGTGGAGAAATAAAGAAAATCCCAGCCTTGCGGGCGTTCGGTGCCCGCAAAACCCAGACCGCCTGCGGGCTCGTCTGCGGCGGTTTCGCCGCCGCTCCAGCAGACATGCGCATAGTGCAGCGCCGTCATGGCATGGATGGTGAACCAGCCGAGCGGAATCGAGGCCAGCGCGAAGACAAGCCCGGCCGTTCCCGCGCCCTGGCTGTTGATGATCTGGAACAGCGCCCCCACCGCCACGCCCACCACCATGAAGGTGATGATGAAGATCACCGTCAGAGGCTGGTCGGTGGCGCGCGCGTTGCGGCTGAGATAGTCGGCGCTGAGCAATGGCATCTCCGCAAGCACAAGCGCGCTGTAAACGGCGAAGAAGGCGTTGGCGCCGATCGAGTAGGCAAGTTCGGCCTTCAGGAAAAGGGCCGTTATGAGGGCGGCGAGACCGATCAGGGCCGACAGCCCGAAAAGCGCATGCCTGTGAATGGGCAGCCAGCCGGACCGTGGCTGCCCCGCGCTCATGCGCCGGCGCCTGATTTCAGGGCCATGCGCACGATGCGGTCGAGCTCACCGAGAAAGCGGGACCGGTCACGCGGCGCAAAGGAAGCGTTGTAACCCTTGCTTTCTCCGGTTTCGCGCAGATGCTGCTTCAGGTCGCGCATGGCAACAGCCATGCCGATCGTCTGTGGCGTGAACGGGCGTCCGGTGGGTCCGAGCACATGCGCGCCAAGCGCCACGGTTCTTGCCGCCAGCGGGATATCGGCGGTGATGACGACATCGTTTGCCTGCGCATGTTCGACGATCCAGTCATCGGCCGCATCGGCGCCCGAGGGAACCATCACATTGCGGATTTTCGGGTCGCGCGAAGGGCGCAACCCGCCATTGGCGACGAACACGGTTTCGAGGTCGAAGCGTTCGGCAACGCGCATGATTTCGGCCTTGACGGGGCAGGCGTCGGCATCGACATAGATCACCGGCGCGATGCTCATTCGTCGGCGGGTGCGCTGGGCTGGTCCGGAATTGCCACATCCGCCAGAAGCAGCATCAGTTCGACCTCTTCGTCGGACGGCTGTTCGCCTTCGAGGGCTCGCTGAAGAGCAGCGTAATTTTCCTCGGTCAGGTTCCGGTCGAGTTCCAGCAGGGCGGCAAAGCTGAGAGGGTTCTTGATTTCTCCAAGCCTGATCGCCTCCGCCGCTCTCAAAGTCGTCGTATCATCCGGTGCAGGCAGCGTGTTCCACTCCTTGAGACGATCCATGAAATCGCCACTTTTCGTGGCGCCGTCAAAGGCAGACCGCTGCGCAAGCGCTTTCCAGCTGTCCGTTTGCCTGCCGCAGGCGCGGGTTGCCTTGCTATAGGCGGACACCGCCAGATATTTTGTCTGGCTTTCGGTTCTGGACAGCCCGTCCGCCCGCATCGCGTCCCGAAACATTATGTTGACCTCGGAGGCGAATTCGCTTCCGAGGTCGCAATAATGATCGTGGACAACCGACGCTCTCCGGTAATTTCCTACGAACGGGGAGCCGGCAAAAGTCCATAAAAAGGCTGGTATCGATGCACCGTCGATCCTGGTTCCCTTCGGTACTGTCCAGCGGCGGCCCTTGCTGTCAACGAAGGTTATGTCGGAAAGAGATTGCATGACACGATGACGCTGCTGCGGTTCCGAAAGCCATCGGAATTCAAAATCTCCCTCAAATTCCTGAGCCTGAGAAAGGGAGGGAGCAGCCAGCGCCCCCAGGAGCGCGATCGTGATAGAAAGTCGTCTCATATGCTGGCTCCCCCTTCTTTTTTCGTCAGCCCATGTATCAATAAACCACGACGCCGCGGACGGACTTGCCGGAATTCATCAGCTCGAAGCCCTTGTTGATGTCTTCGAGCGGCATGGTGTGGGTGATCATCGGGTCGATCTGGATCTTGCCTTCCATATACCAGTCGACGATCTTCGGCACGTCGGTGCGGCCGCGCGCGCCGCCGAATGCGGTGCCCTTCCAGGTGCGGCCGGTGACGAGCTGGAACGGGCGCGTCGAGATTTCCTGACCGGCGCCTGCAACCCCGATGACGATCGATTCGCCCCAGCCGCGATGCGAGCATTCCAGCGCCTGCCGCATGACCTTGACGTTGCCGGTGCAGTCGAAGGTGTAATCGGCGCCGCCGATCTGGTCCGCTCCGCGCCTGGTCATGTTGACGATATGGGCCACGATGTCATCGACCTCGTTCGGGTTGACGAAGTGGGTCATGCCGAACTTCTCGCCCCATGCCTTCTTGTCGTTGTTGATGTCGACGCCGATGATCATGTCGGCGCCGGCAAGCCGCAGGCCCTGAATGACGTTGAGGCCGATGCCGCCCAGACCGAAGACGGCCGCCGTTGCGCCGATCTCGACCTTGGCCGTGTTGATCACCGCGCCGATGCCGGTGGTGACGCCGCAGCCGATGTAGCAGATCTTGTCGAAAGGCGCGTCGGGATTGACCCTGGCCAGCGCGATTTCGGGCAGCACGGTGAAGTTGGAGAAGGTCGAGCAACCCATATAGTGGAAAATCTTCTCACCGCCGATCGAAAAGCGGCTGGTGCCGTCCGGCATCAGGCCCTGGCCCTGCGTGGCGCGGATGGAGGTGCACAGATTGGTCTTGCGCGACAGGCAGGACGGGCAGGAGCGGCATTCCGGTGTGTAGAGCGGGATGACGTGATCGCCCTTCTTCAGGGTGGTGACGCCCTTGCCGACATCGACGACGACGCCAGCCCCTTCATGGCCCAGAATGGCCGGGAAGATGCCTTCGGGATCGGCGCCCGAGAGGGTGAACTCGTCGGTATGGCAGATGCCGGTCGCCTTGATCTCGACCAGAACCTCGCCCTCGCGCGGCCCTTCGAGGTCCACTTCCATGATCTCAAGGGGTTTGCCGGCTCCAATGGCAACGGCGGCGCGGGTTTTCATGAGGTTTCCTCCCAGCAATGTAATTTCAGTCGCCGCCAAACTAGCAGCAAGGGGCAGGGGCGCAAGGTCGCGCGCCACGATTGGACATTTCGCCGCCGCGGACGCAGTTGTGAACAGCCTGGGTCTGGACTCGCAGCCCGCCCGTTCCGACTATAAGGACTGATCAACGAATCCCCCCGGTTGCGACAGATGAATGACGATCGATCAGCCTGTGAAAAGATGAAGACGCTCCCGGCGGGCGCGTCGGGGCGCATGTTCGTCCATCTGCGCGTTCATTCGGCCTATTCGTTGCTGGAAGGCGCGCTTCAGCTCGGCGCGATCATCGAGCATGCTGTCAAGGACAGCGCGCCTGCGGTTGCCGTCACCGATACCAACAATCTGTTCGGCGCGCTGGAATTCGCGCAGAAAGCCACCAAGGACGGCGTGCAGCCGCTGATGGGCTGTCAGGTCGACCTGTCGTTCGCCGGCGAGCCTGCGGAGGGACCGCGCGACCGGCGCAGGGCCGGGCCGGATATGGCGCCTGTCGTGCTCATTGCCGCGAATGAGGAAGGCTACGCCAATCTCGTTCGCCTGGTCAGCCATGCCTATCTGGACACGCCGTCCGGCGAGCCGGTGCATGTGACCAGCGACATGCTCGGCCAATATTGCGAAGGCGTGATCTGTCTCACCGGCGGGCCGCGCGGGCCGGTCGGCATGGCGCTGAAGGCGGACCGTCAGGAACTGGCGGAATCGCGCCTGCTGTTCCTGAAGGACATGTTCGGTGACCGGCTCTATATCGAGCTTGAGCGTGTGGGCGGGTATGATCGCGGCGTCGAGCAGCGCACCATCGATCTGGCCTACCGTTATCAATTGCCGCTGGTCGCCACCAACGAGGCCTTCTTCCTCAGGCGCGAGGATTACGAGGCGCACGACGCGCTGATCGCCATCGCCGAGGGCTCGGTGATCGCGGTGGACGACCGCCGGCGGCTCTCTCCGGACAATTATCTGAAATCGCAGGCGGAAATGGCGAGACTGTTCGCCGATCTGCCCGAGGCGCTCGACAATACGGTCGAGATCGCCATGCGCTGCTCCTACTATCCGAAGAACCGCAAACCGATCCTGCCGCGCTTTGCCGGGGCGGATGTGGAAGACCCGGATGCCGCCGAAAGGGCGGAAGCGGAAGAGCTCAAGCGCCAGGCGCGCGAAGGGCTTGCGCGCAGGCTGGAAGCGCACGGGCCCACGACAGGGCATACCGTCGAAGACTATCGGGAGCGGCTGGAATTCGAGCTCGGCGTCATCGAGCGGATGAAGTTTCCGGGCTATTTCCTGATCGTCGCCGACTTCATCAAATGGGCCAAGGACCACGATATTCCGGTGGGACCCGGCCGCGGCTCGGGCGCGGGCTCGCTGGTCGCCTATGCGCTGACCATCACCGACATCGATCCGCTGCGCTTCTCGCTGCTGTTCGAGCGCTTCCTCAATCCCGACCGCGTGTCGATGCCGGACTTCGATATCGACTTCTGTCAGGACCGGCGCGAGGAAGTGATCCGCTACGTGCAGGGCAAATATGGCCGTGAGCAGGTGGGGCAGATCATCACCTTCGGAACGCTTCAGGCGCGCGCGGTGCTGCGCGACGTGGGCCGCGTGCTGCAAATGCCTTACGGGCTGGTCGACCGGCTGTGCAAGATGGTGCCGGCCAATCCCGCCAATCCGGTCAAGCTGAAGGACGCCATCGAGGCCGAGCCGCGCTTTGCCGAGGAGGTCGAGAAGGAACCCATCGTCCAGACGCTGCTCGATATTGCGCAGAAGCTGGAAGGGCTCTACCGTCACGCCTCCACCCACGCAGCCGGCATCGTCATCGGCGACCGGCCCTTGTGGGAACTGGTGCCGATGTACCGCGATCCGCGCTCGGACATGCCGGTGACCCAGTTCAACATGAAGAAGGTCGAGGACGCCGGGCTGGTGAAGTTCGACTTCCTCGGGCTCAAGACGCTCACCGTCCTGGAAACGGCGGTGAAGCTGATCCGCCGGCGTGGCGTCGATATCGATCTTTCGAATCTGCCGCTGGACGACCCGCAGACCTACGCCATGCTGTCGCGGGCCGAAACGGTGGGCGTGTTCCAGATCGAATCGGCCGGCATGCGCAAGGCGCTGGTCGGCATGCGTCCGGACTGCATCGAGGACATCATCGCGCTGGTGGCGCTCTACCGCCCCGGCCCGATGGAAAACATTCCGATCTACAACGCCCGCAAGCACGGCGAGGAGGAAACCGCCTCCATCCATCCCAAGATCGATCATCTGGTGCGCGAGACGCAGGGCGTCATCGTCTATCAGGAACAGGTGATGCAGATCGCGCAGGAACTGGCCGGCTATTCGCTCGGCGAGGCCGATTTGCTGCGCCGCGCCATGGGCAAGAAGATCCGCGCGGAAATGGACCAGCAGCGCGAGCGCTTCGTCTCCGGCGCGGTCGAGCGCGGGGTGAGCAAGCAGCAGTCGGATTTCATTTTCGACCTGCTGGCCAAATTCGCGGATTACGGCTTCAACAAATCGCACGCCGCCGCCTATGCCGTGGTTTCCTATCAGACCGCTTATCTGAAGGCGCATTATCCGGTCGAATTCCTCGCTGCGTCGATGACGCTCGACATGAACAACACCGACAAGCTGGCCGATTTCCGGCAGGATGCGATGCGTCTCGGCATCGAGGTGGTGCCGCCTTCGGTTCTGACCAGCTATCGCGATTTCGAGGTCGGCGAGAACAGGATTTTCTATTCGCTGGCGGCACTCAAGGGCGTGGGCGAGGCCGCCGTCGATCACATCGTGGAAAAGCGCGAGGAAGGGCAGTTCCTGAGCCTTGCCGATTTCTGCGAGCGCATCGATCCCAAGATCGTCGGCAAGCGCGTGTTTGAAAGCCTCATCATGGCGGGTGCCTTCGACTGCTTCGGCCATGATCGCGGCGCGATGATGGCGGGCGTCGAGCGCATGATGGGGCTTGCCGCCCTTGCGCAACAGAACGCAAATTCGGGGCAGGGCGATATTTTCGGCGTTTCGCTGGGCGCGCAATCCAATGCGCTCAACCTGCCGTCGGTCGAGCCGTGGCTGCCGGCGGAGCGCCTGCACCGCGAATTCCAGGTGGTCGGCTTCTATCTCTCGGCGCATCCGCTGGACGAATACAAGCAGGTTCTGGAAAAGATGCGGGTGCAGAACTGGGCCGATTTCGCCGCCGCCGTGAAGCGGGGCGCATCGGCCGGACGGCTGGCGGGAACCGTCACCTCCAAGCAGGAGCGCAAGACGCGCACCGGCAACAAGATGGGGGTGGTGAATTTCTCCGACACCAGCGGCCAGTTCGAGGCCGTGATGTTTTCCGAAACGCTGGCGCAGTATCGCGACCTCATGGAGGCCGGAAAATCCGTGGTGATCGAGGTCGGTGCGGAAGACAGGCCGGAAGGCGTCAATCTGCGCATACAGGCGGTGAGATCGCTGGATGATGCGGCCAGCCAGGTTCAGAAACTGCTTCGCATTTTCGTGCGCGGCGCCGCGCCGGTGGATTCGCTTGCCGCACGGCTGTCGCAAAGCGGCGAAGGGCAGGTCAGCATCGTGGTGCTGAAGGAGGAGGGCCAGGGCGAGATCGAGGTGGCGCTGCCCAACCGCTATCGCATCGATCCGCGCATCGCTTCCGCCATAGGGGCGGTGCCGGGCGTGGTCGAGGTGGAGCTGGTGTAAGCCGGCTTCACTGGACGCCTCGGCGGCGACGCGTTATCGCTTGACGATGAGCAAGGATGACGCCGAAGGAGCGAAACCGACCCCGATCGCCGCCCTCAGGGATCGGCTGCGAAAGCTGTATCACGGCAATTCGCCTGCCGCGTTCCGCTTTCAGGTCGCCACGATCGTGGTCGATCTGGCGATCATCGTCTTCTTCATCCTGACGCCGGTGTTGCAGGAAACGCCAAGCTTCCTGTGGATCGACTATCTGGTCGCCGCCCTTGTTGCGGCGGATATGATCGGCAGGCTGCTCGCCTCCACGGACATGCTGCGGCTGCTCCGCCAGCCCACATCGTGGATCGACGGGTTCATCCTGCTGACGCTGCTGTTTCCGCAGGCGCTCGCCAATCTCGCCTTCCTGCGCATCTTGCGCCTGTGGTCGCTTTCGCGCAGCGGCTCGCTGTGGCGTCATTTCGAGATGAAACGGCTGCGGCGATGGCGTGACGCAAGCCACGCCGTCGTCAATCTGCTCACCTTCCTGTTTGTCGTCACCGGCTTCGTCTACACCTTTTTCTTCCGCGAGGGGTCCGGCTTCGAAGGCTATGTGGATGCCATGTACGTCACCGTGGCGACCGTCACCACGACGGGCTTCGGCGACATCGTGTTGCCGGGGGTGGCGGGAAAGCTGACGGCCATCGTCACCATGATCATCGGCATCACCCTGTTCGTGCGGCTGGCGCGGGCGCTGTTTCGGCCGAACAAGGTTTTTTTCCCGTGCCCGCGCTGCGGTTTGCAAAGGCATGAGCCCGATGCGGTTCACTGCAAGGCCTGCGGCAAGGTTCTCAACATTCCCGACGACAATTACTGATCCGGTGCTGATCCGGCGCAAGTCGCCCGGGTTCAGATGCGCTCCCATGGATGGCGCACGTCCGGTTCCTCCTCTTCGCCGGGGCGGGCGGGCTTGCCGCGATGACCGCGGCCGAAAGTGTAGCCGGTCTCGACGGCAGCGTTGCCGAACTTGTCCCGCAGCGCGTCGATGGCGCTTTCGGCAAGGGCGCGCTTGTGCGACCTGGTGTCGACGAGATCGGGAGGATCGGCTTTGCCGGCGTCGCACAGATCGGACACGCCGATGCCCAGAAGCCGGTATTTGGTGCCGTCGATTTCCTTGCGCAGAAGTTCGAGGCCGGTTGCGAAAATGCGGTCGGCGAGGCGGGTGGGATCACCCAGTTGCCGGTTGCGGGTGCGTATCCTGAAATCTTTCGATTTCAGCTTCAGCACCACCGTCTTGCCGGCCAGCCCGGCCTTCTTCAGACGCGCGGAGACTTTTTCGGACAGGGCGCGCAGAACCGGAACAAGATCGTCCAGTCCGCCGAAATCCGTGTCGAAAGTGGTTTCGGCCGATACGCTCTTCGCATCGCGGTCGGCGCTGACCACGCGCTCGTCCTGTCCGCGCGAGAGCCGATACAGCCGGTTGCCCATGCTGCCATAGCGGCGCATCAGCTCGCTCTGCTCCATCTTCTGCAACTGGCCGATGGAGCGGATGCCGTCGCGCTCCAGCGTGGCGGCGAAAGCCTTGCCGACGCCCCAGATCAGCGTGACGGGTTGCTGGGCGAGAAAACTGACCGCCTCCGCTTCGCCGATGACGGAAAATCCGCGCGGCTTGCGGAAATCCGACGCCACTTTGGCGAGGAACTTGCAATAGGACAGGCCGACCGATGCGGTGATGCCGACTTCCTTTTCCAGCCGTTGCGCAAAACGCGCCAGAACCAGCGCCGGCGGCATGCCATGCATGCGCCCCGTGCCGGAAAGGTCGAGAAACGCCTCATCGATCGAGATCGGCTCGACCAGCGGCGTCAGTTCCTGCATCATGGCGCGCACCTCGCGCCCGACGCGCGCATATTTTTCCATGTCGGGCCTGATGACGATCGCCTCGGGGCAGGCTTCCAGCGCCTTGAACATCGGCATGGCCGAATGCACGCCATTGATGCGCGCGATATAGCAGGCGGTGGAGACGACGCCGCGTTTGGCTCCGCCGACGATGACGGGCCGGTCCTTCAGCGCCGGGTTGTCGCGCTTTTCCACGGCCGCATAGAAGGCGTCGCAGTCGATATGGGCAAGATGCAGGTCATAGATTTCAGGATGGCGCACGAGCCGGGGGCTGCCGCATTGCGTGCAGCGCCGCGCCGCAACCGGTTGCGGCGTCAGGCAGTCGCGGCAGAAGCCGTGTTCAGGATCATGGACGGCGGTGCGCATCGGTCGAACATATGAGGAATGTGCGCCATCCTACGCCAGCGGCGGGGCGGCTTCAACCATTGCCGGCAGGGGTGAAGCTGGCGGTGCCGGCAAGGGCTTCGGCCAGCAGCTGCTCATATTGCGGGCGCGGCACGTCCATGGCGCCGAAGCGCTTGAGGTGTTCGGTGGTGAACTGGGTGTCGAGAAGGCGGTAGCCCTGTTGGCGCAGATGCCGCACCAGCGCCACGAGGCATATTTTCGAAGCGTCGGTTTCCCTTGAGAACATGCTTTCCCCGAAGAAAACGCGTCCCAGCGAAACGCCATAGAGCCCGCCCACGAGCCTGCCTTCGCGCCAGGCTTCGACCGAATGGCAATGGCCCATATAGTGAAGCTGCACATAGGCTTCCCGGATGGGGCCGTTGATCCATGTGGAGGGGCGCTCGTCGCGCTTTTGCGCGCAGGCGTCGATCACGCCTTCAAAGTCCGTGTCGAACCTTATGTCGAACGGGTTGTTGCGCAGTCTTTTGGCGAGGCTTTTCGGAATGTGGAAACTGTCCAGCGGAATGATGCCGCGGACTTCCGGGCGCACCCAGAACACTTCCGGGTCGGTTTCGCTTTCCGCCATCGGAAAGACGCCGGAGGCATAGGCCTTCAGCAAGAGATCGGTGGGAATGCGGAAGCCGGGGGCGAACGGGCGGGTCATGGCCGGCGCGACCACTGTTTACCGGCACGATGCTTTCGCCGTTGCTCACCCCCCTCGGTAAGGGGGGTGATAATCCGGGCCATGACAGGCTCCGCCGGCAAGTTACTCGCCCTTGGCCAGGTACTTTTCCAGCCAGTGGATGTCATAATTGCCATCGGCGATGTCGTGATTGCCGACGAGGTCGCGGAACAGCGGCAGCGTGGTGTTGATGCCGTCCACGACGAATTCGTCGAGCGCGCGGCGCAGGCGCATCATGCATTCCACGCGGTTGCGGCCATGCACGATCAGCTTGCCGATCAGGCTGTCGTAATAGGGCGGGATGCGATAGCCGGAATAAACGCCGGAATCGACGCGGATGCCAAGGCCGCCGGGCGTGTGGAAGTGCGTGATCGTGCCGGGCGAGGGTATGAAGGTGCGCGCGTCTTCCGCGTTGATGCGGCACTCGATGGCATGACCATGGAAGCGGATATCGCTCTGCTTCACCGAAAGTCCGCCGCCGGAGGCGACGCGGATCTGCTCGTGCACCAGATCGACGCCGGTGATGGCCTCGGTGATCGGATGCTCCACCTGTAGGCGGGTGTTCATTTCAATGAAATAGAACTCGCCGTTCTCATAGAGGAATTCGATCGTTCCGGCGCCCGAATAGCCGAGTTCCGCCACCGCATTGGCGCAGATGGCGCCGATGCGTTCGCGCTCAGCCTCGTTCAGCGCCGGTGAGAGAGCCTCTTCCCAGACCTTCTGGTGGCGGCGCTGGAGCGAGCAGTCACGCTCGCCGAAATGCACGCCATTGCCGGCCCCGTCGCCGAAGACCTGCAACTCGATGTGGCGCGGCTTTTCCAGATATTTCTCGATATAGACGGCATCGTCGCCGAAAGCGGCGCCCGCTTCGGAGCGCGCCGTGGCGAGCGCCACTTCAAGTTCGGCTTCCGAGCGCGCCACCTTCATGCCGCGTCCGCCGCCACCGGCGGAGGCCTTGATGATGACCGGATAACCGATCTCGGCGGCGATGCGCCTGGCTTCGCTTTCCTCGCTCACCGCACCGTCGGAACCCGGCACCACCGGAATGCCCAGCCGCTTTGCGGTGCGCTTGGCCTCGATCTTGTCGCCCATCATGCGGATATGATCGCCGGAGGGGCCGATGAAAGTGATGTTGTGGGCGGCCAGGATGTCGGCGAATTTGGCGTTTTCCGACAGGAAGCCGTAACCCGGATGCACGGCGTCGGCGCCGGTGATCTCACAGGCGGCGACGATCTGGTGAATGTTGAGATAGCTGTCGCGGGACGGCGGCGGGCCGATGCAGACGGCTTCGTCGGCCAGGCGCACATGCATGGCGTCGATATCGGCGGTGGAGTGAACCACCACGGTCTGGATGCCGAGTTCCTTGCAGGCGCGCAGCACGCGCAGCGCGATCTCGCCGCGATTGGCAATGAGGATCTTCTGAAACATGCCCACAGGCCTACTCGACCACGACGAGCGGCTGGCCGAACTCGACCGGTTGCGCGTCCTCGATCAGGATCGCGGTCACGGTGCCGGCGCGCGGCGCGGGTATCTGGTTCATCGTCTTCATGGCTTCGATGATCAGCAGGGTCTGGCCATCGCTCACCTTCTGGCCGACCTCGATGAACGCCTTTGCGCCGGGCGCGGGGGCCAGATAGGCGGTGCCGACC
>JAZIHP010000002.1:0-108230 GCA_036678505.1 Alphaproteobacteria bacterium | reverse complement strand
ATCCCTGCTTCGGTCTTTGGTGCCTCTGAAGAAGATCGACGCAACAATTTCCTGATTTCTGAATATGACGAGCCGGCCTTTGCGCCTTCGCAACGAATCGACCCGGCCACGAAGTGGCATTTTTCTGCGCTGTCTCCGGCAACGAGCGCATTTTGATGACGGCCGATAAATGTCGGCGTTGCCGAAGATCGAGCCGTATCCGCCTGGCATGTCTTTGACGCGCAGGGCAAAATCCCTCGTTTCATGGCGGGTTGTGCACATGTCGCCGAAGACGACTTGCGCGCAGACATGGAGGCTGCTAGGGCATCCTCCCAAGCGAAAAGGCGCGGAAAGCAAAAGGGGGGAATAGCCGGAGCGCTGTGGTGATTCATCGGGGACTTTTGGTTCAAGGGGTCACCAAAACGCGCCGTTATTTTTATTTTATTTCCGCTGCGGATTGACTATTAAAAGAAGAAGTGAAACTAAATCAATTAGTTGAGTAATGTCGGAGTGTAGCGCAGCCTGGTAGCGCACCTGATTTGGGATCAGGGGGTCGCAGGTTCGAATCCTGCCACTCCGACCACGTAATCTCAGCTTTGGAATGACGACGCTGCGGCGTTTGCGATCTTGCCGCCGCCGGTTTTGCGAAGTATGGAGACGCTACGGCTCGCAAGCCGCACTGCAAAGAGGTTTCCATGTCCGCGCGCATTTTCAGCCCCGCCAAGACTGCTATGCAATCCGGCACAGCCAAGACCGGGTACTGGGTTCTCGAATTCGAGCCCGAGCAGCCGCGCAAGATCGACCCCCTGATGGGTTACACGACGTCCGGCGACATGAAGAGCCAGATTCGCCTCACCTTCGAGACGAAGGAAGAGGCCATCGCCTACGCAGAGCGTGAAGGTCTGGCCTATTGCGTGCAGGAGCCCAATCAGCCAAAGCGCAGGCAGATCTCCTATTCGGATAATTTCCGGTATGATCGCCGCACCCCCTGGACGCATTAAAACAATCGGAATGCTGCGCTGCTTACAAAGCGCGGCATGTATTGGTCCCGTAGCTCAGCTGGATAGAGCACCGGCCTTCTAAGCCGATGGTCGCAGGTTCGAATCCTGCCGGGATCGCCAACACCTCATTTCGTTGTTGATTTTCCACGATTTCTTTTAATTTGAAGATTTGGAACGTGAGACATTTTTCTCGATTCCGATAGCCGTCGAACTGTGCGAATGATTGCGTGCCAGCTGCTTCTTTTGGGCCCGCTCGATGTCGATTTCGTCAGGCTCCAGCGTCGTCTATCCGAAGATGGAGCATAGCTTATGTTACACATTATAATGTTCGCCGCATGCCGGATGGGCATCGCGGACAGATGCGTGCCGGCAAGGATCGCGGCGCGTTGAATGGAGGCTTCAGGCTGAGGACCGAGCACGGCATGGCCGACTGCCTGTCGCTCGCATGCAGCCAAAACCCAGATCTAAAGCGTGTCGCGATCTTTCAGATTCACTCCCTGCGCTTCAAGTTCTTGTTTTTACGCATGTCGTTGCCCCGAAACCGGTTCCCGCTTTCGGGCGGCATGGTTTGCAATCAGGGATAGCTCCCGGGCTCCACAGCCGGAGCCGGACTTGCGAAGTCAGGCAGATGCGGCGGCGGCGAGCCCGCGCTGGAGGTCGGCCTTGAGATCCCCGATATCCTCCAGCCCGATCTGGAGGCGGATGACCGGTCCCGCATACCGGCCTTTGGCGATCGTTCTGTCGGCCAGCGATACCGGAACGGCGAGGCTTTCATAACCACCCCATGAAAATCCAAGGCCGAATATCTTCAGGGCGTCGAGGAAGGCATGCGCCTGCTTCTGGCCGCCGCCATTCAGAACGATGGAGAAAATGCCGCTCGATCCGGAAAAGTCACGCTTCCAGAGTTCGTGATCGGGGTGACTCGGCAGGGCAGGGTGCAGCACGCTGGCGACACCCGGTCTGCCTTCGAGCCATGCGGCCACCGCGAGCGCGCTGGCGCGGTGATGTTCCAGCCTGACGCCCATGGTGCGAAGGCCGCGCAGAACCTGATAGACATCGTCGGGGGCGGAGCAGCAGCCCAGCGCGATGAAACCGTCATGCAGGCGCTGCCAGTGCTCCTCATTGGCCGATACGGTGCCCAGAAGCACATCGGAATGGCCGGCGGGATATTTGGTGGCGGCATGGATGGAGATGTCCACGCCGAAGTCGAGCGGCCTGAAATAGAGCGGCGTCGCCCATGTGTTGTCCATCATGACGACGGCGCCGGCCGCTTTCGCCACCTTCGAAATGGCGGGAATGTCCTGCACTTCGAATGTGTTGGAGGCGGGAGATTCGGTAAAGACGACGCTGGTATCAGGACGCATGAGGGCGACAATCCCGGCGCCGATATGCGGATCGTAATATTCGACCTCCACGCCCAGGCGTTTCAGCATGGTGTCGGCAAAGTGGCGGGTGGGATGGTAGACGGAGTCGACGATCAGCATGTGAGAACCGGCCTCGGCAAAGGCAAGCAGCGGTATGGTGACGGCTGCCAGGCCGGAGGGAACGATGATCGTTCCGGCCGATCCTTCCAGTTCGTCCATTGCCGCTGCAAGAGCGTCGGTGGTCGGGGTTCCGCGTGTGCCGTAGGTGTATTTCTGCGCGCGTCCGACCAGCGTGCCTGCATCCGGGAACAGAACCGTCGATGCGTGGACGACAGGTGGATTCACGAAGCCATAAAAATCCCGCGGGTTGCTTCCGCAATGGGCAAGCCGCGTGTTGATGCCCAGATCGGTGCTGTCTTTGGCCATGTAGAGATCGCTCCAGAAGTTGTTTCCCAAGCTTAGTGGCGCCCTCGTGCGCCCGCAACCGCGATGCCCGCGGCAGCCTGCATTTCGCGCATCCGGAAAAAAGCCGCCGGTCCCGGAAAAAGACGCGCCGCAATCGTTGGCCGGACGACATTTTATGTCGTTTTCAGGGTATAAACAGGGGTTCCGCAGCGGAACCACGAAGCCGTTTCAGGAATGAATTTTGCTTTCAGGGCAATGCTTTGCGTGGAAAATAACCCGCGCTCTGGCCCAATCGTTCATTTTTCTTGACCTCACGGAGATTATCGCCTTCGATGACGTTCGTGAATGGGAGCGGGTCCGGGGTCTTGAAGACTTTACATCCCGAGAAAAAAGCGGTCGGGGGAGACCGCCTGGGCGCGACGAAACCGGGTCGATTCCCGGATAACAGAAAAGGGTATGTGGGTTATGAAACAATTGGCAATCGGTATACTCGGCGCTGCCGCTTTCGCAATGCTGGCGGGAGCAGCCAGCGCGGATACGCTTGACGATGTGAAGGCCAAGGGCTTCCTCCAGTGCGGCGTGAACACGTCGCTGGCCGGCTTCTCCGCTCCCAATGACAAGGGCGAGTGGCTGGGTCTGGACGTCGATTTCTGCCGCGCGGTGGCCGCGGCGGTGTTTGGCGATGGAACCAAGGTGAAGTTTACCAGCCTGAGCGCCAAAGACCGCTTTACCGCGTTGCAGTCGGGCGAAATCGACGTTCTTTCGCGCAACACAACGTGGACCATCAACCGCGATACGGCCCTCGGCTTCAATTTTGCCGGCGTCACCTATTATGACGGTCAGGGTTTCATGATCAATGCGAAGAAGCTGCCGGGGGTGAATTCCGCGCTCCAGCTTTCGGGCGCCTCGGTGTGCGTCCAGTCGGGCACGACCACGGAGATGAACCTGGCCGACTATTTCAGCGCCAACAAGATGGAATACAATCCGGTCGTGTTCGAGAAGTTCGAGGAAGCCAACGCCGCCTATGATGCCGGCCGTTGCGACGCCTACACGACCGACCAGTCCGGCCTCTATGCCGTGCGCCTTCAGATGGCGGCCCCCGACGACCATGTCGTGTTGCCGGAGATCATCTCCAAGGAGCCGCTCGGCCCGGCGGTCCGTCAGGGCGACGACAAGTGGTTCGACATCGTGAAGTGGACCTATTTCGCTCTTCTCAACGCTGAAGAGGCCGGCATCACCCAGGCCAATGTCGATGAGATGAAGAACAGCGCCAACCCCGACATCAAGCGTCTGCTTGGAACGGAAGCCGAAACCAAGATCGGCACCGACCTCGGCCTCGACAATGACTGGGTCGTGAATATCGTGAAGGCCACCGGCAATTACGGCGAAATCTTCGAGCGTAACGTCGGCACCGGAAGCCCGCTCAAGATCGCGCGCGGCATCAACGCGCTGTGGACCAAGGGCGGCCTGCAATACGGCATGCCGATCCGCTGACGACCAGAAAAGCCGGAGAGTTCGCCTCTCCGGCTTTTTCCGTTCCTGCCGGAACATAAAAAACAAACGCCGGCGGGAATTCGGACACCTGTTCAAGGGGAACCATGTGTCACAGGAAGTTATCAGAGACGAATCCGCGCGGGTCCCGCTGATATATGATCCCAGGGTTCGCAGCATCACCTTTCAGGTCGTTCTGGTCGCGCTGCTGGTTTTCGGCGTGTGGTGGATCGTCGACAACACGATCGAAAATCTGCGTCGTTCCAATATTTCCACCGGATTCGCGTTTCTGCGCGGCCGGGCCGGCTTCGATATCTCCGACCGGCTGATCGACTACACATCCGACTCGTCCTATGGCCGCGCGCTTCTGGTTGGCATAGCCAATACGCTGGTGGTAGCCGCGGCAGGCATCGTGACGGCGACGATACTGGGGTTCCTCGTCGGTGTGGGGCGCCTTTCGCACAACTGGCTGATCCGCAAGCTGGCGACCGTCTATGTGGAGGTGTTCCGCAACATTCCGCCGCTGCTGGTCATCCTGTTCTGGTATCAGGGCGTGCTGGCCGTGCTGCCCAATGTGCGGGACAGTCTCTCGCTGCCGCTCGGCTCCTACCTCAACAATCGCGGGTTCTACTTTCCGCTTCTGGTGTGGCAGCCCGGCGCCTGGCTGATCCTTGCCGGGTTCGTGGTGGCGCTCATCCTGTCCTGGTACGTGGCAAGGCGCGCGCGGGCAAGGCAGATGGCGACGGGCCAGCAGTTTCCGATCTTCCTGACCAGCCTTGCGCTGATCATCCTGCTGCCGCTTCTGGGCTATTTTCTGGCGGGAATGCCGGTCTCGGTGGATTATCCGCAGAAGGGCACGTTCAACCTGTCGGGCGGTTTCAACGTGAAGCCGGAGTTCCTGTCGCTTTATCTGGCGCTGTCCTTCTATACGGCGTCCTTCATCGCGGAGATCGTCCGCGCCGGCATACTGGGCGTTTCAAAGGGACAAACGGAAGCCTATTCGGCGCTGGGCATGCGCCCGGGGCAGGGCTTGCGGCTGATCGTCATACCGCAGGCCATGCGCATCATCATTCCACCGCTCACCAGCCAGTATCTGAACCTGACCAAAAACTCCTCTCTGGCAGTGGCGATCGGTTATCCCGACCTCTACGCGATCGGCGGAACCATTCTCAACCAGACCGGGCAGGCGATCGAGGTGGTGGTCATCTTCATGACCGTCTATCTGGGCATCAGCATCGTCACCTCGCTCTTCATGAACTGGTTCAACACCAAAATGGCCCTGAAGGAGAGGTGAGCCATGCAGGAACATGATATGTCCTGGGTGCGCGCCGAAATGGTCCTGGCTCAGGCCGCACCCCGTTCGCAGGTGGGCGTGGCCGCATGGTTGCGCAAGAACCTGTTTGCCACCCCGGTCGATTCGATCCTCACCGTGCTTGCTTTGCTGGCCGTGGCTGCGCTGCTGCCGCGCGCGCTCGACTGGCTGTTCTTCGGAGCGGTGTGGACCGGCGCCGATCGCACCGCATGCCTGACCACGGAGCAGGGCGGGCAGCTTCCGGCCGGATGGTCCGGCGCGTGCTGGCCCTTCGTGACCGGCCGTTTCGGCCAGTTCATGTTCGGCCGCTATCCCATGGATGAGCGGTGGCGCGTGATCCTCACCGGCATCATCTTCGTGGCGCTGCTGGCGCCGTTGCTGGTTCCGCGCGTTCCCTACAAGAAACTGAACGCCGTATTTTTCTTCGGCGTGTTTCCGTTCGTAGCCTATTTCCTGCTCGTGGGCGGCGCTTTCGGGCTGCGTTATATCGAAACCCCGCTGTGGGGCGGCCTGATGGTGACGCTGGTCATCTCCTATGTCGGCATCGTGGTGTCGCTGCCCCTTGGCATCATACTGGCGCTCGGCCGGCGCTCGGAAATGCCGATCGTGAAGCTGCTTTCGGTGATCTTCATCGAAACCGTGCGCGGCGTGCCTCTGGTCACGGTCCTGTTCATGGCCAGCTTCATGCTGCCCCTGTTCGTGCCGCCGGGAACCAGCTTCGACAAGCTTTTGCGGGCGCTGATCGGCGTCGCGCTGTTTGCGTCGGCCTATATGGCGGAGGTGGTTCGCGGCGGCTTGCAGGCAATTCCCAAGGGGCAATATGAGGGCGCGGATTCGCTCGGCCTCGGCTATTGGCCGAAGATGGGCCTCATCATCATGCCGCAGGCGCTCACGCTGGTCATACCCGGCATCGTCAACACCTTCATCGGCATGTTCAAGGATACGACGCTGGTGCTCATCATCTCGATGTTCGACCTGCTGGGCGTCGTGAAGCAGAACATCTCGGGCGATCCCACATGGGCGACCCCGCAAACGGCCAAGACCGGCTATATTTTCGCAGCCGCGATCTTCTGGGTGTTCTGCTTCAGCATGTCGCGCTATTCTCAATATATGGAGCGCCGGCTCGATACCGCTCACAAACGCTAGAGAGTTTTGCCGCCAAATGTTTTCATCTGGCGTCGCATGAATGCGGCAAGAACAAACCGACAAATCATTTCATCGATCCCCGGAAACGATGAAGCGATCCAGGCAAGAGGAATGGCAAATGGCCACCGAAAACGCAGTCAGCGCTGAAGAGATCGAGGTCGACACCGGCAAGATGCAGGTTTCGGCGACCGAGGTCGCGATCGAGATCATCGGCATGCACAAGTGGTTTGGCGAATTTCATGTGCTGAAAGACATCAATCTGAAGGTGATGCGCGGCGAGCGCATCGTCGTCTGCGGACCTTCGGGATCGGGCAAGTCGACGATGATCCGCTGCATCAACCGTCTGGAGGAGCACCAGAAGGGCAAGATCATCGTCGATGGCAAGGAGTTGACCAACGATCTGAAAAAGATCGACGAGGTGCGCCGCGATGTCGGCATGGTGTTCCAGCACTTCAACCTGTTCCCGCACCTGACCATTCTTGAGAACTGCACGCTGGCCCCGATCTGGGTTCGCAAAATTCCAAAAAAGGAGGCCGAGGCGACGGCCATGCATTATCTGGAGCGGGTGAAAATTCCCGAGCAGGCCCACAAATACCCCGGCCAGCTTTCGGGCGGCCAGCAGCAGCGCGTGGCGATTGCGCGCTCGCTGTGCATGAAGCCGAAGATCATGCTGTTCGACGAGCCAACATCGGCGCTGGACCCGGAAATGGTGAAGGAGGTTCTGGAAACCATGGTCGGGCTTGCCGAGGAAGGCATGACGATGCTGTGCGTGACGCATGAAATGGGTTTCGCGCGTCAGGTTGCGAACCGGGTGATCTTCATGGATCAGGGGCAGATCGTGGAGCAGAACACCCCGGTCGAGTTCTTCGACAATCCCCGGCATGAACGCACGCGGCTGTTCCTCAGCCAGATCCTGCATTGAGACGGATATGCGCGGCGTGGAACTCCGCTCTGCCGCGCAGCCTGCGAACGCTGGAAAAGAGAGATGCGACGGCCGCGCTTCAGCGCTCCCGCGGAAGCCGCCAGCCATAAAGCCAGTCGAGATCGGTCGCGAGACTTTGCGGCGAGCGCAGCCTGAGGACGAGATTTCTCGCCAGAGCTGCCGGTCCGGCGGCATTCCACGCCATTTTGTTCAGCGCGCCGCGTTTCGCGACCTTCGACAACCGCGCTTTGCGCTGCCGTTCCCACAGGAATAGCGCGCCTTGTTCCGGTTTCGCGGGCCCGGCGATGTAGTGCGCGAGCAGGGCCGCGTCTTCGATGGCCATGGCCGCGCCTTGCGCGGCAAAGGGGGTGACGGCATGCGCGGCATCGCCGATCAGCGCGATGCCCGGCGCTGTCCAGCAGGCTGAAGGGTCAACCGTGTGCAGCGGCCATGCGGTCCAGTGCCCCGCCATTTCGACCAGGCGCACCAGACCGGGAGAGCTTTGCGCCACGGCCTTCAGCAGGATCGAAATTTCCGCCTGCACCGCCCAGCTTCGCGCGATATCCATGGCGGGAGTGAACGCAACCAGATTGATTTCCGCTCCGGCGCGCAAGGGGTAGGCGACCAGATGAAAGCCGCCATGCACGAAGGTGGTGACACTGTCGGTGCCGGCAAGTTTTCCGAACGCTTCGCCGGCCGGACTGTTGGTTTCGATGGTGGTGCGCCATGCGATCTGCCCGCTGAAGCGGTTTCGGGCCGCGCCTTCGACAAACCGGCGCGAGGCCGACCAGACGCCGTCTGCTCCGATCAGCAGCGGGCCTTCGGCCGCAATCGTCTTGCCTTCGGGGTTCTGGAAGCTGACGGCAACATTGTCCGGGCGTCCGCCCGACACCGCAGTCAGCGTCATGCCAGTGATGATTTCCGTTTCCTTTCGAGACCTCGCCTCGGTCAGCAATGCCTGTTGCAGGTCGGCGCGGTGCGAAACGAGATAGGGAGCGCGCCATCGCCGTTCGGCGAAGCTGCCAAGGGGAACGTGGGCAAGCTCGCGCAGCGTGCCGGCATCTTTCAACCGCACAGCCTCAGGCTGCACCGCATGCGGGCGCAGATGCGGCAAAACGCCGAGATCGGCCAGGATGCGTGCGGCATTCGGCGAAATCTGAAGCCCCGCGCCAAAAGCTTCCAGCCTGGGGGCCTGCTCGAAAACGCGGGTGGCGATGCCACGGCGCGCCAGCGCGATCGCCATGGCAAGGCCGGCGATGCCGGCCCCGGCGATCAGTATCGGGCTTTCGCCCCTGTATGTCATGGTGGAACCCGGCCGTTCGCCGTTCAGGCGGCCCGGTCGATATAAGCACAGCCCGCGGGGATCGTTACATCCGCGGCAAGGGTTGCATTATAGCGGTAAAGCGTCGAGCAATAGGGGCAGACCTTTTCGTCGTCCGCACCCATGTCCAGGAACACATGCGGATGATCTTGCGGGGAGGTCGCTCCCACGCACATGAATTCCCGGACGCCGATCTCGATCGTGGCGTGACCCTGATCGTTCTGGAAGTGGGGAATGATACCGCCAGCCATCATCGTCTCCTTCGAGCTGTTATCCAGCGTTTGGATCATAACAGGGTTCTTTGCAAGGCTTAAGCATGTCGCCCGAAAGTGGGAACCGGTTTCGGGCGACATGCGTGGAAACAGGAGCTTAAAGCGCAGGGAGCGAATCTGAAAGATCGCGACACGCTTTTGTGAAATCAAACTGTCGTAAAACCCTGCCAGAAGATAATGTGGAACAATGTAGCCGGCTGGCGGCGTGAACCGCTTCACATCGGTCAGAGGCAGGAATGTGGGGATATGAGCGGATTGAGGCCAAAACAGGCAGAGTTCACGACATCGGAGGTCGCCGCGGCAGAGAGCGGTAATCCCGACCGTTTCGTCAACCGGGAGTTTTCGTGGTTGCAGTTCAACCGCCGCGTGCTTGAGGAAGCCCGCAACGAACGCCACCCGCTGCTGGAGCGTGTCCGCTTCCTTTCCATATCCGCCGCCAATCTCGACGAGTTCTTCATGGTGCGCGTCGCCGGTCTGGCCGGGCAGGTGCGTCAGCGCATCAGCCTGAAAAGTCCGGACGGGCGAACGCCCGAGCAGCAGCTCGAACAGGTGTTGCGCGAGGTGGAGCGCCTGCAGGCCGACCAGCAGAAAGTGCTGGCCGAGCTGATGGCGCTTCTGGACAGGGAGGGCATCGAAACCGTCAGCGTTTCGGCGCTCTCCAAGGATGAAAAACTATGGCTGGAGGACTATTTCCGGGAGCAGGTGTTTCCGGTTCTGACCCCGTTGTCGATCGATCCGGCGCATCCTTTCCCCTTTATCCCGAATCTCGGTTTTTCCATGGCCCTGCAATTGCGCCATCTGCGGGAGGACGAGGAAATGAGCGCGCTGCTGCGCCTGCCGCCGGCGTTGAAGCGCTATGTGCGCCTGCCGGATCGCAAGGCCAGCATTCGCTTCGTTCCGCTTGAGGATGTGGTCGGCCTCTATATCGGGCGTCTGTTTCCCGGTTACGAGGTGAAGGGCTCGGGCACCTTCCAGATCATCCGCGACAGCGATATCGAGGTCGAGGAAGAATCGGAAGATCTGGTGCGCCTGTTCGAAACCGCGCTGAAGCGCCGCCGGCGCGGCTCGGTCATCCGCATCGAGTTCGACATGCGCATGCCGGAAAGCCTGCGTGAATTCGTGGCGGGAGAGCTTGGGGTCGCCGGCAACCGCGTCAGCGTCATCGACGGGCCGCTGGCGCTCAGCCAGATTTCCGAGATCGCCGCCATCGCGCGCGACGATCTGAAATACACGCCCTACAATCCGCGTTTCCCCGAGCGCATCCGCGAGCATGGCGGCGATTGCTTCGCTGCCATCCGCGAAAAGGATATCGTCGTCCATCACCCTTATGAATCCTTCGATGTGGTGGTGCAGTTCCTGCGTCAGGCCGCGGTCGATCCCGAAGTCGTGGCGATCAAGCAAACGCTTTACAGGACTTCCAACGACAGCCCGATCGTGCGCGCCCTGATCGACGCGGCCGAGGCCGGCAAGTCCGTGACGGCGCTTGTCGAGCTCAAGGCAAGGTTCGATGAAGAGGCCAACATCCGCTGGGCGCGCGATCTGGAACGGGCCGGGGTGCAGGTCGTGTTCGGTTTTCTGGAACTGAAGACGCACGCCAAAATGTCCTCGGTGGTGCGGCGCGAGGATGGCAAGCTGCGCAATTACGTGCATCTGGGAACCGGTAACTACCACCCGATCACGGCGCGCATCTACACCGACCTGTCGTTCTTCACCTCCGATCCGAAGATGGCGAGCGACGTTGCCCAGATCTTCAATTTCATCACCGGCTATGCCGAACCGACCGACGAGATGGCGATTGCGCTTTCGCCCTATACGCTGCGCAGCCGCATTCTCGGCCATATCGCGGACGAGATCGCCCATGCCAAAGCCGGACGCCCGGCGCGAATCTGGATGAAGATGAATTCGCTGGTCGATCCGCAGGTCATCGATGCGCTTTACGATGCCAGCAATGCCGGCGTGGAGATCGACCTCGTCGTGCGCGGCATCTGCTGCCTGCGGCCGCAGGTTCCGGGCCTGTCGGAGAACATACGGGCAAAATCGATCGTTGGCCGCTTCCTCGAACACAGCCGCATCTACTGCTTCGGCAACGGCCACGGCCTGCCTTCGGATGAAGCCATCGTCTATATCAGCTCCGCCGACCTGATGCCCCGCAATCTCGACCGTCGCGTGGAAACGATGGTGCCGATCACCAACCCCACCGTGCATGAGCAGATCCTTGGACAGATCATGCTGGGTAATCTGGTGGACAACCAGCAAAGTTTCGAAGTATTGCCGGATGGCACATCGCGCCGGGTGACGATTGAAGAGGGCGAGGAGCCGTTCAATGCGCAGGAATATTTCATGACCAATCCCAGCCTTTCCGGACGGGGAGATGCGTTGAAACTGCATGCGCCGAAGCGGATCGCGCAGTTCAGGCGCCGCAAGAAAAACGATCCGACGACCGGCTGATGATTGCTGCGTCACAGGGCCGGCTTCAGGACCGGCGCCCGGTTTCGATCATCGATATCGGATCGAACTCCATACGCCTCGTGGTCTATGAAGGACTGGCGCGCTCTCCCACCATGCTGTTCAACGAGAAGATGCTGGCGGGTCTTGGCCGCGGCATCGTCTCGACCGGCAAGCTCGATCCGGAAGCCGTCACCCGGGCGATGGAGGAGTTCCGGCGTTTTCGCAGCCTGTCCGAGCAGGCGGGCGCCGTTCACATGCATGTGCTCGCCACCGCGGCCGCGCGGGAAGCCGAAAACGGCCCGGATTTCATTCGCCGGGCCGAGGAAGTGCTCGGCACTGAAATCCACGTGCTGAGCGGCCGGCAGGAGGCCTATTATTCGGCTCTCGGCGTGATTTCGGGCTTCGAGCCCGCCAATGGCATCACGGGCGACCTCGGCGGCGGCAGTCTCGAACTTGTCGACATTGCCGGAACGACCATTGGCAATGGCATCACGCTGCCGCTTGGAGGCCTTCGCTTGCAGGATATGGCAGGCAATTCGCTGGAAGTGGCGACCAAGATCGCGCGCATCGAAGTGGCCAGAGCCAAGCTGCTCAAGGCGGGGCAGGGGCGCACTTTCTACGCGGTGGGCGGAACCTGGCGAAATCTCGCCCGCCTTCATATGGAGAAGACCGGATATCCGCTTGGCGTGATGCACCATTACGAGATCGATCCCGCCAGCGCGATGTCGTTTCTCAAGCAGGTCGCCAGGGGAAACATCGAACGCATCAAGGGTATCGAGGGGGTTTCCAAGGCCCGCCGCGCGCTGTTGCCTTACGGCGCCATCGTCCAGAAGGAAATCCTCGCCGCGATGAAGCCGTCGCGCATCGTCGTATCGGCCGTGGGCGTGCGCGAGGGCTATCTTCATTCGCTTCTGCCAGTTCCCGAACAGACTACGGATCCGTTGCTTTCGGCTTGCGAGGAGCTTGCGCGGCTGCGCTCGCGCTCCTTCACCCATGTTCATGAGCTTGTCGACTGGACGAGCGAGGCGTTCCATATGTTCGGCGTCGAGGAAACGGTCGACGAGGCGCGCTATCGCAAGGCCGCCTGCCTGCTGGCCGACATCGGCTGGAGGGCGCATCCGGAATATCGCGGAACGCAGTCGCTCAACATCATTGCCCATGCTGCCTTTCTTGGCGTCGACCATCCGGGGCGGGCCTATCTGGCGCTGACCAATCTGTTCCGGCACGAGGGCCTGTCCAGCGGTCTGGCGCCGGCATTCCATGCGCTGGCAACGCCGCGCTATCTTGAGCGGGCGCGCATTCTGGCGGGTGCGATGCGTGTGGTCTATCTGCTTTCGGCGGCAATGCCCGGCGTCATACCGCAGCTCGGATGGCGAAAGCGCGATGACGGCGTTCTCGCTCTGGTAATTCCAAAAAATCTCTCCGGCCTGTATGGCGAGCGGCCGGCGGCGCGCGTGACCCAGCTTGGAAAGGTCCTGGGGCAGCGCATGGTTCTGGCGGTCGAGGGACAGCCGGACGTGATCGTCGTCAAGTAAGAGGGATCAGGCCATTTCCGGCTTCATGCCGAGCGCTGTGCGATCCACGATTTCACGCAGCGCAAAGGATGAGTTGATGCGCGTGACATGCGGCATCGCCGACAGCCACTCCTTGTGGATGCGTTCGTAGTCCGCCAGATCGCGGGCTGCGATGCGCAATATGTAATCATACTCGCCCGACATGAGATGGCACGACAACACATTCGGGCAGCGCTTGATCGCGGCCTCGAAATCCGACAACGTCTTTTCAAACTGCCCGGAAAGGGAGATGTGGACGATCACCGTCGTGTGATGCCCGAGTGCCGCGTTCGACAGCCGCGCATGATATCCCCGGATCGTGCCGGAGCGCTCCAGATTGTCGAGACGGCGCGAGCAAGCCGATTGCGACAGCCCGACCTTCTCGGCCAGGGCCGCATTGGGAATGCGCCCGTCCTTCTGCAACGTATCGAGAATGGCGATATCGATGCGGTCGAGGGTCAATTTTCGTGGTTCTTGCGATGCGCTTGCCATGGGTTGCGATGATTAGCGGATTAAACGATCCGGACAAGCAAGAAAACCGCGTTGGCACAGCTAAAACAGGCCGCCCGAAAAGGGCAACCGGTTTCGGGATAACGATATGCGTGAAAACAGGAACGTAAAGCGCAAGGGACCGATCTGAAAGATCGCGTCACGCCTGAAAGGGTGCTGCCGGGGATCGGGCGTTCGTCCGGGGCAAAACCTGTTCGGGCCGGAGAAAAACCCGTTCGGGAGAGTTTCGGGCAGGCCGCCTGCGCGGCGTGGAAGCGACCTGCCCGGGTGGCCCTGCTATCGTTCCAGACGTGCCAGAAGCGACGAGGTGTCCCAGCGCTTGCCGCCCATGTCCTGCACCTCCTTGTAGAACTGGTCGACGAGCGCCGTCACCGGCAGCTTCGCGCCGTTGCGGTCGGCTTCATCGAGGCAGATGCCGAGGTCCTTGCGCATCCAGTCCACGGCAAAGCCGAAATCATATCTGCCTTCGTTCATGGTCTTGTGGCGGTTTTCCATCTGCCATGAACCTGCCGCGCCCTTGGAGATGACGTCGACGACCTTTTCGATGTCCAGTCCGGCCTTCTTGCCGAAATGGATGCCTTCCGCCAGTCCCTGCACCAGGCCCGCAATGGCGATCTGGTTGATCATCTTGGTGAGCTGGCCGGCACCTGCCGGCCCCATCAGGCCGACCATGCGGGCGAAAGATTTAATCACGGGACGGGCACGTTCGAACGCGGCCTGCCCGCCGCCGGCCATGACGGTCAAAACACCATTCTCGGCGCCGGCCTGGCCGCCGGATACGGGAGCGTCGAGGAATGAAAACCCGGCTTCATGCGCCTGCGCGGCCAGTTCGCGCGCCACTTCCGCCGAAGCGGTGGTGTTGTCGATGAAAACCGAACCCTTCTTCATGCTCCCGAATGCGCCATCGGGACCGGTGGTTACCGAGCGCAGGTCATCGTCATTGCCGACGCACGAAAAAACGAAATCCTTGTCGCGGGCGGCTTCCGCCGGGGTGGTGGCGAAACGTCCGCCATGCTCGGCCACCCAGCGTTCGGCCCTGGCCGTCGTGCGGTTGTAGACGGTTACCTCATGGCCGCCCCTGTTTTTCAGATGGGCGGCCATCGGATAGCCCATGACGCCCAGACCGAGGAAAGCCACTGTTGCCATCGTTCAATATCCTTTCAGGCGAAGCGGCATCATGCACGGGCCGCTTCGGTGCGTGGGAGAATCAGCGTTTGAGATGCCGTGTAATGCGTTTTTCGATCCATTCCACCGCGTGGCGCAATGTTTCGACGATCAGCAGATAGATGATCGCGGCCCACAGATAGGACTGGAAATCGAACGTGCGCGAATAGACGAGGCGGGTTACGCCCATCAGGTCGTATACGGTGATGATGGCGACGATGGCCGACCCCTTGATCATCAGGATCACCTCGTTGCCGTAGGGACGCAATGCTACGATCAGCGCCTGCGGCAGGATGACCTTGCGCAGGGTGACCAGCCGCGGCAGGCCAAGGGAGTTCGCGCCTTCCCATTGCCCTTTCGGGACGCTGGCGATGGCGCCGCGCAGGATTTCCGCCTGATAGGCCGCGGTGTTGAGCGAAAAGGCAAACAGGGCGCAATTGAAGGCGTCGCGGAAAAAGAACCACAGGCCGATTGCCTCCAACTGCGCGCGGAAGGAGCCGAACCCGTAATAGATCAGGAAAGCCTGCGCCAGCAGCGGCGTGCCTCGAAAGAAATAAACATAAGCATAGGCGAGGGCGGCAATGAAAGGATTGCGCGAGGTGCGCGCATAAGCGATCGGCACCGACAGCACCGCGCCGATCGCCACGGACAGCCCCACCAGCTTGAGCGTGACCCCAACGCCGGAGACATAGCTTGGCGCATATTTCCAGAACATGTCCGGTTTCCACGCCGAGGCCAGATAGGCGACCAGGCCGATGAAAGCCAGAATCCACAGCGACACGAGCGCGTAGCCGAGGATTCGCTGGCGCGGCCACCCATGCGCGGGCGGGGGCGGACGCAAGACTTCGCCGGCGCTCTGACCCGTGATGCTCATCGCTCGACCTCCTGACGCCCGACACGACGCTCGATCAGGCCGATGCCGATGGAGGAGAGGATGGCGAGACCGAGATAGATCAGCGTCGCAAGACCGAAGAAGAGAAATGCCTGCTTGCTCACCCGTGCCGCGACGCCGGCCTGCCGCAATATGTCGGTGAGCCCGATGGCCGAGACCAGCGAGGTGTCCTTGAGCAGAATGAGCCAGAGATTGGCGAGGCCGGGCAGGGCGATGCGGATAAGCTGCGGCACAACGACAAGGCGCATGGTCTGGAACCTCGACAGGCCGATTGCATAGCCGCCTTCATACTGGCCCTGGGGTATCGCCCTGAACGCGGACAGGAAAACTTCGCTGGCATAAGAGGAAAACACCACGCCAAGCGCGATCATGCCCGACACGAAACTGTTCACCTCCACGCTGGAGCCGGGGCTGAAGAACCGCACAACCTGCTGGATGCCGATCTGGGCGCCGTAGAACACCAGAAACAGCGTCAGCAGCTCGGGCAGCCCACGGAAGATGGTGGTGTAGATGTCGGCTGCCAGCCTGAGCGAGCGCTCCTGCGACTGCTTGGCGAGCGCGATGAGAAAACCGATCAGCAATCCGAGCGGAAGCGTGGCCAGGGCAAGGCTGACAGTGATGAAAACACCATAGGCGATCTCGTCCAGCCAGCCTTCCGGCCCCCAACTGAGCAGCGTCCAAACGCTCTGCATTATCCCGCCCGTACTCGCTGTTCGAATGGTCCGTTATCATGCCCGCCGGACAGAAGCCGGCAATATATCCCGAAGAGCCAATGTATCCCGAAATGCCCGGCAGGCTTGCCCGATCCGCCTTTCAGGGACGCGGGCAGGCCTGCGGATGAAACTCAATAAGCCTGATAGGATAAAAGGATGCCGATCGCCTGCCTGGCAGCGACAGCCCGCCGTGCGTTGCCGGCAAGCACCCGGCGGCTTTCGTCCGCGGAGGCGACCGGTGCCGATTTTGTAAATCGCATGATGTTCCCTATCGTTGTCGTGAATGCCTGTAGGGCATCTTCTTGCGGCTCTCGCGGCCGCTGGATGGACGGATATTCCCATTGTTTTTGCTCGGAAAGCAACCGCTAAAACCATCGATACAAAGCGCAATGCGGTTCGGAAGGGGCCGCGGCCCGCCGCGGAAAGGCAGGCCTCAGTCCTTCAGGCCGGTGACGGTTTCGATAAAGCCGGCGATAGCGGGAATGTCGTCGATGTCGAACACCGGCAGCGTCTCGCCCGGCTGGGGGTGATCGGCGGCGATCGCCACGATGTCAGGATCGTTTCCGGAAAGTGGCGTGTGTTCTCGCGCACCGAGCCGGCGCGCTTCGATCTTGGGCTGCTTCGCGCGCTTGTAGCCTTCCACCAGCACAAGGTCGCATTCGCCCAGCCGCGCGAGAATGTCGTCGAGCGACGGCTCCGCCTCCCCGATGAGTTCATGCATCAGCGCCCAGCGCGATCCCGATACGATGGCGACTTCGCCCGCCCCTGCGATCCGGTGGCGATAGCTGTCGGTTCCTTCCTTGTCGATGTCGAAGCCGTGGTGAGCGTGCTTGACGGTGGAAATCTTCCAGCCGCGCCCGACGAGCTCGGTCACGAGCCGTTCCGTCAGGGTCGTTTTCCCGGAGTTCTTCCATCCGGTGATGCCGAAGACGCGACGGGTCATGACCGGCCTCCCGCCATGACCCGTGTTGCCTCCGCGAAGTCTGCGGGGGTGTTGATGTTGAAGAAGGGGTCGGTTCCGGTAGCGGATCGGAAATCCACAGTAACGCTCGGCTGCGTCTCCATGAAGCCGAAAACCCTGCGCCCGCCTTGAAGCAGGTAGGATCGCAGCGGCGCGGCCATGGCTTTGGGCCACAGGGCAAATGTCGGATGATCGCGCCCGCCGGCGCGAGCTACGGCGATCGTATCAGGCGCCGGCCCGGCAGCGGTGGCGAGGCGGCTGACCAGATCCCGCGGAAAAAACGGCGTGTCGCCCGCAACCGTTACCAGGGCGCTGAGCCGATCCTGCCTGCCGATCCATTCGAGCCCGGCCAGAACGCCCGCCAGGGGGCCGGCATGGTCCTCGATGGTGTCGGGCAATATCGGCAGGTTCACATGAGCAAACCGGCTTCTGTCGCCATTGGCGCTGAGGCCGAGCACCGCCACCTGAGGCCGGATGCGTTCGATGACATAGCCGAGAATTGGCTTGCCGGATAATTCAAGCAGGCATTTGTCTCCGCCGCCCATGCGGCTCGACAATCCGCCCGCCAGAATGATGCCTGCAATGTTCCGCATCATGGTTTTCAGGTGTCCTATATGCCGTCGGGGCCCATGCTCGGCCCGGCGCTCTTGGCGGCTGTCTCATATCTGCCGACCGTGCGTTCGCGGTAGAGCGTATAAAGGCCGGAGGCCACGATGATCGTTGCGCCGAATATCATCGGCATATCCGGCAGTTCGGAAAAAATGATGATTCCAAGCAGGATGGACGACAAAAGCGAAGTATAGCGGAACGGGGATATGAACGATACCTCGCCCACCCGCATGGCCATGATGATGAAGTGATAGCCAAGCAGCAGCAGCATGGCGCCCAGCGCCATCAGCAGCAGCTGAGCCGGCTCGACAGGCGTCCATCCGCCCAGCGGATTGATCAGCAGCGCGCCCGTCGCCGTCACCGCGATCGAGGTAACCGTCGATACGAGCAATGTCGGAATATTTTCCGGAAGCCTGCTGGTCGCCAGATCACGCACCGTACAGCAGAACACGGAAACCAGAGCATACAGGGAATAGGAGCTGAAGCCCTCATATCCGGGGCGGACGGTAATCACCACGCCCGCGAAGCCCGAAAATATCGCGATCCAGCGCCGCCACCCGACAGTTTGTCCGAACGCCAGCGCCGCCCCCATGGTCACAGCCAGAGGCAGCGCCTGCAATATGGCGGAAACATTGGCGATCGGCAGGTGGGAGAGCGCCATCAGAAAGGTGACGGTCGCGGTAACCTCGCCCACCGCCCGCAACGCGACCAGCGGCTGGAGCAGGAGGCGCGCCTGCGACAAGGCGCCGCTTCGCCAGCTGATGAGCGTGATCACGGTGGAGGCGAAAATCCCCCGCACCAGCATTACCTGCGCGAGGTTCATGGATTCTGACATCAGCTTGGTGATGGCGTCGTTGACCGTGAATCCAATCATCGCGACGACCATGAAAAGTGCGCCGCGCATGTTGTCAGATAAATTCAAGAAACCCGTCCCCATGCCATAGCGCGCGCACGCTGAAGCGGCATCCGGCCGAACAAGTTCGGGTTGCCGCTCTATCTGCTTGTTCCAGCCGCATTTATGCGACGCCAGGCGATTCCGCCTGACTGCAAAATGCTCTGAAGCGCATCGCAATCTTTCAGATTCGCCCTTGCACTTCAGCTTGTTGTTTTCGCGCATGCCGCTGTCCCGGTTTCCCTTCCGGGCGACATGCTTTGGAGCGAGGGGCGTTGCGACGAACGCAGTTTCCGCCGATCCAGCTTCTTTTCTCCAGCCGCATCCGTTCGACGGACGATCCCGTCTGGCTGCAAAATGCTTGAGAGCGTTTCTGCTTTTCTCCGAATCGCAAAATCGCTCCAGGTCTTTGTTTTGTCGCGTTTTCGAACCGGAAAAGTGTTTCCACTTTTCCTTGAAAACGTTCTAGCAGCCATTGCCTGCACGGCATTGGCCCATGACGGGATTACCGGTCAGCCACCGGTAACGCTCATATGCCGGGAGACGGAGGGACGGTTGGTGCGGCGATCGATGATGAAATCATGTCCTTTGGGCTTGCGGCCAATGGCTTCGTCGATCGCGGCCGAGAGCAGTTCGTTGCCTTCGGAGGCGCGCAGCGGCGCGCGCAGATCCGCCGCGTCGTCCTGCCCGAGGCACATATAGAGCGTACCGGTGCAGGTGAGGCGCACGCGGTTGCAGCTTTCGCAGAAATTGTGGGTCATCGGCGTGATGAACCCAAGCTTTCCGCCCGTCTCGGCCACCTCGACATAGCGGGCAGGGCCGCCGGTCCTGAAGGGAATGTCGGAGAGCGTGAACTGCCGTTCAAGCTGCGCGCGCAGAACCGAGAGGGGCAGATACTGGTCGGTGCGGTCCCCCTCGATCTCGCCCATGGGCATGGTCTCGATGACGGTCATGTCCATGCCGCGCCCATGGGCCCAGCGCAGTATTTCGGGCATCTCGATGTCGTTGAAGCCACGCAGGGCGACCGCGTTTATCTTGACCTTCAGGCCCGCAGCCTGCGCGGCGTCGATGCCCGCCATCACCTTGTCCAGATGGCCCCAGCGCGTGACGGCGTGGAATTTTTCAGGATCGAGCGTATCCAGCGAAACATTGATGCGGCGCACACCGGCATCGGCGAGCTCGCCGGCGAAGCGCGACAGTTGCGACCCGTTGGTCGTGAGGGTCAGTTCCTCCAGCGCGCCGCTTTTCAGATGTCGCGAAAGTTCGCGCACCAGATGCATGATGTTCTTGCGCACCAGCGGCTCGCCGCCGGTAAGGCGCAGCCTGCGCACGCCCTTTTCGATGAAGACGGTGCACAGCCGGTCCAGTTCCTCAAGCGACAAAAGGTCCTTGCGGGGCAGGAAGGCCATATCCTCGGCCATGCAATAGACGCAGCGGAAATCGCACCGGTCCGTAACCGATACGCGAAGATAGGAGATATGGCGACCGAAGGGGTCGATCATGTCCATGGCACGTTCCCATTCTTCGCCCCCGGGCCGGCGGGAGCGTTATATAATCCTATGTGATACGAACCGGCCCGCCATTCAAGGTGAATTGCCCTGCGTTCGGGACTTAATCTTCATCTGTGGCGGCATCTTCATCTGTGGCGGCCGGCGAGCGGTTGTTGTAGACCGGATGCATCCTACAGGAGAACACGCCGCCATGACCGCCCCAACGGAGCTCAGGGTCTCGAAGGACCGCAAAACGCTGTTCGTCACCTTCCCCGGGGCGGATCCGATCGAGCTGCCGGCGGAGATGCTGCGGGTGCTTTCGCCGTCCGCCGAGGTGCAGGGTCATTCGCCGGAACAGCGTGTGACGGTTCCGGGCAAGCGCGAGGTTGCCATCACGCGCATCGTCCCCGTCGGCAACTATGCCGTCCGCATCGCATTCGATGATTTTCACGATACGGGAATTTTTACCTGGATCTATCTCGCCGAACTCGGCCGGGAAAAGGAGCCCCGCTGGCAAGCCTATCTGGACGAATTGGCCGCGAAGGGGCTTTCCCGCGACAGAAGGTGAGGAAAGGCGATCGCCGTCGGATGCCCGATCCGACAATGTGAAATGCCGGACGGGGTTTATTCCTCGCGGGCCGTGTCCAGAAGCTCGGTGATGCGCCGCATCTGATCGCCGATCATGTCGCAGTGCGCCGGCGAGGTTTCAGCCATGGCGGTCTCGATCAGCGCCGTATAAATCTTCAGCGCCTGCATCAGCAGAGCCGTGCCGTGGCCGGTCAGCGAAAGGCGCAAGATGCGCTTGTCCTTCGGATCGCCCTCGCGCCGCACCAGCCGGCGCTTTTCAAGCTGCGGCAACAGCATCGTGATGTTGGAGCGCCCGACGAGCAATTTGCGGGCCAGATCGTGCTGCGACATGCCGGGATGGCGATAAAGGTTCATCAGCACGTCGAGCTGGGCAGGCTTGAGGTCCAGCGGGGCCAGCCTCGCGGCCAGTGCGCGCTCCAGCGCATGGCACGCGCGCGCGACCGCCACCCAGTTGCGAAACCGGGGGTTGTCCCAGGGAAGCTCTTGTTTATTGTTCATTCTTGAACTAACATTGTTCATCATTGAACCGATTTTGGATTTTGCACTATGGCACCAAATCCGCCGAAGGTCATCCGGTGCATGTTCGGCATAGGTGAGAGGGTGGCTCCCGGCCTTGCCGGCCGCGCCGCTTTCGCCCTGTTTTCCAGAACACCCAATCCCGCCAGGCTGACCGCCGGCGAAAGCAAGGCGGTTCGCGACGCCGCCGGTTTCATGCTGGAGGCGCGCAGCCATACGCTGAAGATACAGAGCGGGCGCGTGGCGGCCTATGAATTCAGCCCTCAGCCTTCATCGGCGGGGCAGGAAACGGTTCTGGTCGTGCATGGCTGGCGTTCGCGCACCGAATATATGCGATGGCTGATCGCCGGTTATCGCGATGCCGGTTACCGGGTGGTGTCGCTCGACCTGCCGGGGCATGGCCGGTCCGCAGGGCGCATGCTCACCATGCACAACGCGCTGGATACGGTACGGGCGGCCTCCGGCCGCTTCGGGTCGTTCGCGGCTGTGGTCGGCCATTCCTTCGGCGGGGCCGTTGCCTTGAATGCCGTTGCCGGATCCATTCCAGGCATCGCTCCGCTGGCGACGAAGCGTCTCGTTCTGGTCGCCGCGCCGAATTCCATTCCCGCTGTCTTTGACGGCTTCAGTCGGGCGCTCAATGTCGGTCCGAGATCGCAAAGCGCGATGTCGAAGCGACTTCACCGGATGGCCGGCCGCCCGCTCGGCGATTTCATCGGTGACCGGCAGCTGGCCGAATTGCAGGTGCCGACCCTGGTGGTGCATGCCCCGGACGATCGCGAGGTTCCGGCCGTGCAGGCGCAGGCCTTCACCAGGGCCGGCGACCATGTGCAGATATACTGGGCGGAAGGGCTGGGACACCGGCGAATTCTCGCCGATCCGGCGGTTGTCGAGCGGGCGGTGAATTTCGTATCCCGAACGGAGCCTGCGCCTGCCGCGCCGGCAAACTGACGCTCAGGTTCTGGCCGGGGCGGGTTCGACCGGCAGGCCTGCCTTTTTCCAGGCGCCAAAGCCGCCTTCGATGTGCTTGACCGGCTCCAGTCCCATATCCTGCGCGGTCTTGGCCGCCAGAGCCGAGCGCCAGCCGCCGGCGCAGAAAAAGACGAATGTGTTGCCGGTGGCGAAGAACGGCTTGTGATACGGGCTTTCCGGGTCGATCCAGAATTCCAGCATGCCGCGGGTGCAATGCCGGGCGCCGGGGATATTGCCCTCGCGCTCGACCTCGCGGGGATCACGCAGGTCCACGAAGGTGATTTTGTCATCCTTCAGAAATTCTGCGGCTGTCTCTGGCGAAACCGCTTCCACCTCGGCATTGGCCTCGTCCAGCAAAGCCCGAAAGCCTCTCTTCATGCAAATTTCCTCCCGAATAGACATCAGGCCGGATTGATGGCACAGCGGTTCGCCGCTGACCAGTCTTGCCGAAATTTCAGATAAATTTAACCAGATAGCCGTGAATCATTATAGGTGGACACAGGCGTCGCATCCATTCGCGTGGCACGGCGCAGCGATGTTGGTTACGAGGCAGGTGATCTTTCATGCAGCGATCGGGAAGACGGATGCGGCTTGTCACGGCAGGTCTGGCCGGAGCCGGCCTTATGCTGGCGGCATCGCCGGCGAGCGCAAGGAACCTGCTGGACATGCTGTTCGGAGGGCCGCAGAGGCAACAGCCCGCGCCACAGCAGCAGGAATTTCCGCCCCCGCCCAAACCCAGAAAAGCCGCGCCGATAGCGAAGATATCGAGCCCCGGCTACAACATCTACAAGGCTGACAGGCTGGCGCGCGTAGATTTTTCCGCGCTCATGGAGGCCCCGCAAAAAGCCGCGCTTGCGCCATCTGCGGGAAAACAGGCTTTTCGTCAGGCGCTTGCGGGCCTCGACGGGTATGAGTTGCTGGCCGAACCGGGTATCGGGAAGGCGCTTGTCGAGCATTACAGCGAACGCCCAAATTTTATCTGGGTCGCAAATGGCGCCGTGGACGAAAAAGCCCGCGAAGCCATCAGGGTGTTCGACGAGGCCGGCAGCCATGGTTTGGCCCCGTCCGATTATGCGGTTGCGGTTCCGGCGGCGGAGAGCGGCGCGAACGAGGCTGCCCGGCAGGCTAATCTCATCCGCTTCGAGATGACGCTCTCGGCCAGGGCGCTCAGATATGTGCGCGACGCGCGGCAGGGCCGGGTGCAGCCGAACCGCATTTCCGGTTATTATGATTTTCCGCAAAAGCCTATAAATCTTAAAGGCATACTCGGTATTCTTGAAAATACGCATGAGGTTCGTGCCTATCTGGAATCCCGGCATCCGCAAAATCCTGAATATGAGGCGTTGCGGACCGAGCTGAAGGCGCTGGAGGCGAGCGCGGAAAACGGGATCGTCGTCGATCCGGAACTGCTGCTGAAGCCGGGAAAGTCCAGTCCCGAACTGCCAAAGCTGTTGACACTGATCGAGCGCGACCATCTTACCGGCGAGATGCGCGCCCGTTATGGCGATATGCTGGCACGGCTGTCCGCCAGTGAGCTGTACGGCAGCGAACTGACGCCCCTGTTCGAGGAAGTGCAGAAAAACGCAGGACTGAAGCCGGACGGGGTCATCGGGCCGCGCACGGTCGCCGCGCTGGCGGGCGAATCAAAAGCCAGCCGGCTGGAAAAGGTGCGGATCGCGATGGAGCAGATCCGCTGGCTGCCTTCCGATCTCGGCAGTCCGCGTGTGTTCATCAACCAGCCTGCATTCACCGCCAGCTATATCGAGGGCGGCGAGGAGAAGCTGAAAACGCGGACCGTCATCGGCAGGAACGCCAACCAGACCAGCTTCTTCCATGACGAGATAAAGCAGGTGGACTACAATCCGTACTGGGGCGTGCCGCAGTCCATCATCGTCAACGAGATGCTGCCAAGATTGCGCAATGACCCCGGCTATCTCGACCGGGCCGGTTACGAAGTCACCGATTCCTCGGGTAAGCGCATACCTTCATCTTCCGTCAACTGGTCGCAATATGGAGGCAAGGTTCCCTACAATGTGCGGCAGGCGCCCAGCGAGGCCAACGCACTCGGCGAGCTCAAGATTCTTTTTCCCAACAAGCATGCCATCTACATGCATGACACGCCGCAGAAATCCTATTTCGACCGTGATTCACGCGCGCTCAGCCATGGTTGCGTGCGTTTGCAGGATCCGCGCGGCATGGCTGCCGCCGTGCTCGGCACTTCGGTGCAGCATGTTGCCGAAAAACTCGGCAAGGGGCACTCGACCGAGAAGGTGACGCGCAGGATACCGGTCTATGTCGCTTATTTCACCGCATGGCCCGATATGGACGGCAAGGTGGAGTATTTCGGCGATGTCTACGGGCGCGATGCGCGATTGCGTCAGGCCATCGACGCCACCGGAGCAGTGCGCGCGCCTGCCGGCTAGAGCCGTTCATGGTTTCACGCAATCGCTGAACGGCTCCAGGTCTTTGTTTCGTCGCGTTTGCGAACCGGAAAAATGTTTCCACTTTTCCTGGAAACGCCCTAAAGCATGTCGCCCGAAGTGGGAACCGGTTTCGGGGCAACGACATGCGCAAAAACAAGAACTTGAAGCGCAGGGAGCCGATCTGAAAGATCGCGACACGCTTTAGTCGCCATTCTTCTTCGCCGGCCGCCCGGCTAAAATCCGGCGCATGTTTTTCAGCAGCGGCCACAGGACCGGGCTTCGCTTCAGGCGTGCCTTGAGCCGTGCCTGCTGCCTGTATGCGAGAGCATAGGCCTTGCCGGCGGCAGTCAGCGGGATCAGCGTTTCCAGATAGCGGATCTCGATATCGCACCATTGCCGCTTGTAGGGCTCGTCGCCGATGGAAAAATCATAGACGGTGGAGCCCTGTTCGCTGGCTTCCCGGATATTGTCGAAGAACAGGAAGTTGCCGGGGCTCAGATGTCCCAGTTCGTCTTCCGCGATGGAACCGAATTCGCAGATCAGGCGATTTCCGCAGCGGCTGGACCCCGTGATGGCGCGCAGCTTTCCACCGACTTCGAGCCCATGCAGAACGAAAGGCGGGGAGGGCTCCCCAAGCGATTCGGCAAACAGGTTGCGAAAGAAGGAGCGCACATCGGAAGGGGCGAAAACATCGGCGATGCCCATGCTGGCGAAGCGGGCTGCCTTCATGTCCAGGAATGCGTCGAGCAGCCTGTCGACCTCTTCTGAAGTGGCGGCCTCGATCCGGCGGCAAGCGCCTGCCGCTGCCAGCTTGCGGGCCTGCGCACGGTATCTTTTGTATTTTCCTCTGCCTTCCGGCCGGGTGACGAGCGCCTCGAAGCCAGCCGAAAGATTTACGGCAAGCGAAATGTCGGGGCTATCGGAAAGGGGAAGGGCAAGCAGCGGATTGGCGCAAGGAACAGGCAGCGCATCGCTCTCGGGAAGAAGCCGGTCGAGCAGGACGGCATCTATTGCCGGGCGGAAACGGGTCAGCGCGTCGAACAGGGAGGCAAATGCCTCGGGGCTCGCCTGATCGAGCCATGCCGGGTCGGTTGCCGGAAAATTGCCGTTGGCATGGCAGCCGCCCATGAAACGGGCTATGCGCAGCGGCCCGAAGGCGACGATCTCCAGCGCCAGCGCGAAGACCGGCTGTCCGTCGAGGCTCAGTGTGGCGACGATACCCCTATCCGGATGCTGGCGGCTCCAGTTGCGGACCCACAGAAAACCCTGCGGCGGGGCGTGAACGGCCACCTCGCAAAGTCGCCCATAGGCGGAAAGGGCGCTCTCCGAGGCCAGCGAGACGGAAACGGTTTCCTTCCGGTGCTGGCCGTCTTTGCTGAACGGCGCTGCGGCGTCCATCAGTTTCCGGTTCCTGTTCGCGTCACCATTCCGGACAGAATGGCGGTTAATCAATGCACGAAATGTTGAAGCGCCGGGAAGCCGGACAGGGCCTGGACCAAAGGGGATGGAAGTCAGCCGCGTTCAGGCTCGCTGACCATCCATTTGATGATGGCCATCGCCGGCAGGATCCATACGAGACCGCCGATCAAAAAGAACAGCAAATGCGCGACCGGGCCCGATTGCGACAGTTGCGCCACCGCGATCATCGTGGCCAGGAGGGAATAAACCACGACGAGCAGCACCAGAAGTATCGTTCCGATCAGCTTTTTGAGGCGAACTGGCATCTGGTCGTCCTTTCCGTTGCCTCCGCATAGGGCCTGTGGGTGGCTGACGCAAGACGAAGTGGCGCGACGGCGTGCCGCGCCGGCCGGTCTTGCCACCAAACCCGCCATGGTCCACCAATCCGCCGCCGGATACGGTGTCGTGCGTCGATATCGATGCCGATACAGGCTCCGGCATCGATCCTGGCATCGGAACAGACCGGAAGCGTTCCGGTTTTCTTCTTAGATGCGCTGAAGCTGCTGGAGAAACGCAATGGCTGTCGACGCCGATCACGCATCTGCCTTGCCCGACCGGGATCGCCTGTTGCGAAACCGCGCGCAGGTGCGTTTCTGGCTTTACAGCATTCTGGTGGTGGTGTTTGCGCTGATCCTCGTCGGCGGCGCGACGCGCATGACCGGTTCCGGCCTGTCGATCACCGAGTGGAAACCTGTCCATGGCGTTATTCCGCCGCTCAACGCACAGGAATGGCAGGAAGAATTCCTGAAATACCAGCAGATTCCCCAGTATGAGAAAATCAATCACGGCATGAGCCTCGATGAGTTCAAGACCATTTTCTGGTGGGAATGGGCGCACCGGCTTCTGGCGCGCGGCGTCGGCTTCCTGTTCGCCATTCCGCTGGTCTTCTTCTGGGCAACGCGCCGGATAGAACGCGGACTGGCGCCAAAACTGATTTTGATCCTGGCGCTTGGCGGGCTTCAGGGCGCCATCGGCTGGTGGATGGTGGCGTCGGGACTGGTCGAGCGGGTCAATGTCAGCCAGTACAGGCTCGCCACGCATCTGACGCTTGCGTCGCTGATATTCATGGCGACGATGGTTGTGGCGCGGGGGCTTGCGCCGCATTCGCAGGGTGCGGCCGACCGCGGAACGCGACGAATCGCCGGCCTCCTCGTCCTGCTGGTCATGGTGCAGATTTATCTTGGCGGCCTGGTGGCCGGCCTGCATGCGGGGCTCAGCTACACGACATGGCCGCTGATGGACGGCAAGATCATACCGGACGACCTGCTGCTTCTGGAGCCGGCATGGCGCAATTTCTTCGAAAGCCCCAAGACCGTGCAGTTCGTGCACCGCATCGGCGCCTATACGCTGTTCGCGGTGGCGCTGTGGCACATGATCGCGACGGGGCGTCGTTTTCCCGGCACCACGCATTCGCGCCGCTCTGTATTCCTGTTCATCCTGGTGCTGATTCAGGCGGTCATCGGCATTGCCACGCTGGTCCTGGAAGTGCCGATGCATGTCGCGCTGACCCATCAGGGCTTCGCGCTGATCGTGCTGGGCTTCGCCGCCGCCCACTGGCGCGGCACCCGGGGCGCTTACCCGTTGCCCGGCGAGGTCATCAAAACCGCTTCCTGACCTCGCGGACGCCAGGCGTCACCTTCCGGGCGCGGCTGCTGAAGCATTCGCGATCAGGGCGGACGTTCCAGAGATCCGGAACAGCCGGTGCTTCACCCTGGAGCCGTTCAGGATTTCATGGGATAGCCGAACGGCTCCAGGTCTTTGTCCTGTCGCGTTTCCGAACCGGAAAAGCGTTTCCATTTTTCCTGGAAACGCTCAAAGCCCCTTACCGGTCCCGGCCGATCATGAGATCGAGGTTCTGCACGGCCGCGCCCGACGCGCCCTTGCCGAGATTGTCGTAGACGGCGATCAGAAGAGCCTGCGCGCGGTCGTCATTGGCAAATACATACAGCTTCATCGTGTTGGTGCCGTTGTAGCGCTCCGGGTCGATCCCGGGAACGCGCTCGACCTGCTCATAGGGCGCAACCTCGACCACGCTGCCGGGAATGGCGGCGTAATGGTCGGCGATCGCCGCATGCAGATCCGCACCGCCGGGAATGTAATCCAGGGTGCCGAGCTGAAGCGGCACGATGGTGATCATGCCCTGCGCGAAATTGCCGATCGCCGGTTGCAGGATCGGATCGCGGCTGAGACGGCCATAGGTCCTGATTTCGGGAATATGCTTGTGCTGAAGCGAAAGACCGTATGGGAAAAACTCGCAGGCGCTTTCGCCTTTCGCTTCGTAATCCTCGATCATGGGACGGCCGCCGCCGGAATAGCCGGTGATGCCGTTGATGGTTACCGGAAAATCGGCGGGCAGCAGGCCGGAATCGACCAGCGGGCGCAGCGTGGCGATGGGGCCCTGCGGCCAGCAACCGGGATTGGCGACACGCTTCGCGGCGGCGATGCGGGCGGGCTGTTGCTTGTCCATTTCGGCAAAGCCGTAATCCCAGCCTTCGGCCACCCGATGAGCGGTTGAAGCATCGATCACGCGTGTCGTATCGTTGGCGATCAGCGACACGCTTTCGCGTGCGGCATCGTCTGGCAGGCACAGAATGGCGATGTCGGCGGCGTTGAGATATTCCGCGCGCGCCTCCTTTTCCTTGCGGCGCCCGGCGGGCACCGAAATGATCTCAAGATCGTCGCGCCCGGCCAGCAGCGTGCGGATCTGGAGCCCGGTGGTGCCGTGTTCGCCGTCGATGAAGATTTTGGGTTTCATTCCTGTGTCTGCCTGAATGCCGGGAGGATCAGATGTCCTGCCCGTGATGGGAGTTGTTTGCGACGTTGCCCTGCCTTGCCTTCCGTTCCGCCAAAAGGCCGAGATAGTGCATGGCGATCATGGAGCCGGCGATGGAGGTAATATCGGCATGGTCATATGCCGGCGCAACCTCTACGACATCGGCACCGACGATGTCGATCTGCCCGAGCTGGCGCAGCACGGAAAGCATCCGCGCCGAAGACGGTCCGCCGGCCACCGGCGTTCCGGTTCCGGGCGCAAAGGCAGGATCGAGGCAATCGATGTCGAATGTCAGATAGGTCTTGCGCCCGCCCGTGCGCTCCACGATCGCATAGGCGATCTCGGCGGCGCGCATTTCCTCCACCTCATAACCGTGCAGGATCCTGATGCCGAATGTCTCCGGCGCGTGGGTGCGGATGCCGATCTGGATCGAACGGTCGGGGTCTATGATTCCTTCCTTCACCGCACGGCCGACGAAGGAGCCATGGTCGATGCGCTTGCCGTCATCCGGCCAGGTGTCCTGATGTGCGTCGAACTGCACCAGCGCCAGCGGGCCGTGAATGGCGGCATGGGCCTTCAGCAGCGGCCATGTGATGAAATGGTCGCCGCCCAGCGTAAGGAGAAAGGCGCCGGATTTCAGGATTTTTGCCGCTTCGCGCTCGATGGTGGCCGGGGTCTTGGCGTGATTGCCGCTGTCGAGCAGGCAGTCGCCATAATCTACGACGGCAAGGTCCTCGAACAGGTCGCGCGAAAACGGATATTGCGGATCGTTGTCGAGGACCGCCGAGGCCCGGCGGATGCCCTGCGGCCCGAACCGGGCGCCCGGGCGGTTGGTGACGGCGGCATCGAAGGGAATGCCCCACACCACCGCATCGGCGCCGGACACGTCCTTGGTGAATTTGCGGCGCATGAAGGAGAGGGCGCCGGCATAGGTGGGATCGGAAGCCGCACCCCGCTTGCTGCGTGCCGTGAAGGCATGGTCGATTGTCCTCGAAGACATGCTTGCTCCCTGAACTTCCTCTTCGCAATGCAACAACTACAGAAACGCAACGCAACTTGCCAGCGCCCCGGCGGTTAAGGGTGCGGCCACGATTTTTTGAAAGATTGTGCCTCTATCGTCTCGCTGCGGGCGCGCGCCAAGCTTTCACTTGCCGCGAGACACAACCACATGCCGCGAGACGCAACGGAACCGTGAAGCGATGACAAACCCGACAGCAGGCAGCCCGCGCGATATCGCGGCCCTGGAGGAGAGCGCGAAGATCACCGCTCTGCGGCGCACGAAAATCGTGGCCGCCATGGCTCTGCTGTTTTGCGTGGCGCTGTTTGCGGTGGCGAAGCTTCTTCAGCCAGCCTTTCCGGCGATGGGAGTGGTTGCGGCCTTCGCCGAAGCCGCCACCATCGGCGGGCTGGCCGACTGGTATGCGGTGGTGGCGCTGTTCAGGCGCCCGCTTGGCCTGCCGATCCCGCATACGGCGATCATTCCCGCGAACCAGGCGCGCATTGCCGACAATCTCGGCCGCTTCATCGAGGTGAATTTTCTGGCGGCCGGGCCGGTTCGCGAGAAGCTGAAACAGGTGGATTTCGCAGCGCTTGTCGCGGACTGGCTTTCGGATGAGAAGCGGTCCGGCGGATTGTCGAAATTTGTCGGCCGGCTGGTGCCGCAGATGCTGGCGGCCGTCGAGCAATCGGGACTGCGGGATTTCGTCGGCAAGCGCCTGACGGATGAGCTGGAGAAGGTGCAGGTCGCGCCCCTTGCCGCCGACCTTCTGTCCGCCTTCACCCATGATCGCGGCCATCAGAGGCTGTTTGACGAACTGGTGCGGGCCGTTTCCGGTTTTCTGGCCGACGAGCGGGCGCTGGAAGCCATGCGTGAAAAAATCCGCGCCGAATTACCCACGCTTTTCAATCTGTTCCGCGCTGACGCTTATCTTTTGAAAAAGATCGTCGCTTCCGCGGCGACGCTGCTGGAAGACGTGCAAGCCGACCCCGATCATGCGTTGCGGGACGAATTCGATCGTTTCGTGGAGGGTTTCATCATGCGCCTGAAAACGTCGCAGGATTATGCGGAACGGGCGGAGAAGATGAAGCGGGATTTGCTGGCGCGGCCGGAAATGCGCGGGCTTATCTCCACCATGTGGACAAGTCTTCGCGACTTCATCGAGGATGGCTCAAGTGGAAAAGGCGGGGCGATCCAGTCTCACCTGGCCAGCATGTTCGTCGAGATCGGCCGCCATCTGGCCGATGACCCCAAGGTGAAGGGGGATATGAATGCCGGCTTCGTCGTGGCGTTGGCCGCCTTCGTGGAAAGCCAGAAAAGCGGTGTCTCCACCTTCATCGCCGATCAGGTGAAGCGCTGGGATCTGGCCCAGCTCACCCGGCTTATCGAGATCAATATAGGCAAGGACCTGCAATATATCCGTTTCAACGGCATGATCGTCGGCGGTATTGCGGGCATAGCTCTCTATATTTTCGAGAATCTCTTTCTCTCATAGAGCGGCCGCCGCCATTCACCGGCTTCAGGCGCGTTCGATGCCGCGTGAGTTCGGCCGTTCACGGCGAAAGGGCAGCTCCGATCCCGCCGCCAAAATTGCCACATCGATGAACTTATAGTAGCCATGCCGGGGACATGATGGCGGCATATGCTGGAAAGGCGGAATGGAGAAACGGCCACCGACATTCGAGGAACTGAAGACCATGATCGGGCAGGAGCTTGGCGTCTCCGGCTGGACGGTCGTCGACCAGCCGCGGATCGATCAGTTCGCTGAGTGCACGGGCGACCGCCAGTGGCTGCATACCGATCCCGAGCGGGCGAGGCGGGAAAGTCCGCTGCGAGTCACCATCGCTCACGGCTATCTGACGCTGTCGATCATCGGGGCGCTTTGCCACGAACTCGGCGCGATCCCGGAAAACACGCAGGCGGCGTTCAACTACGGGCTCGACAAGGTTCGTTTTCTGGCGCCGGTCCGCGTCGGCTCGCGGGTTCGCCTGCGCGCGACCTTGCTGTCGATGGAAGACAGGGCGCCGGGGCAGTATCTGATGAAGTTCCTCAACACCATCGATATCGAGGGCGAGGAAACGCCGGCCCTCATCGCCGAGACGCTGGTCATGTTCTACGAGAGGCGTCGCAAGAAGAGCCGGCGTGACGCAGACGGACAGCCATGAAGCCGGCGCTATCGCCGCGGGCCGATTGTCAGCTCTATTGCGCCGATATTTTCAATTTCGCCATTTAGCCGGTCGCCGGCGATTACCGGGCCGACGCCGGAGGGGGTGCCGGTAAAGATCAGGTCGCCAGGCTGCAATTCCACGGCCTGACTGCAAATGGCCACGATATCGGGCACCGGCCAGATCATCTCGGCGAGATCTCCCTGCTGGCGCGTTTCTCCGTTGACGGACAGCCGGATGCTTCCGCTGCGCGGATGATTGTCGCGATCCGCCCGGATGAGCGGGCCGCAGGGTGCCGACCGGTCGAACGCCTTGGCCCAGTCCCATGGCCTGCCGGCTTTTTTCGCCACGTCCTGCAAGTCCCGGCGGGTCAGGTCGATACCGGCGCCATAGCCCCAGATATGATCCGTGGCCGCATCGCGGCAGATGTTCGTGCCGCCCTTGCCGATGGCGACGACCAGTTCGATTTCGTAATGAAGATTTTCGGTTGCCGGCGGATAGGCGATCACGCTGCCGGAATCCACCACCGCATCGGCCGGCTTGGTGAAGAAGAAGGGCGGATCGCGCTCGTCATTGCCCATTTCGCGAATATGCGCCGCGTAATTTCGGCCCACGCAGAAGATGCGCCGGATCGGAAAACGCCGATGGCTGTCCCTGACGGCAATGGAGGGGGCAGGGGGCAAGGGAAGTACGAAATCGGTCATCTTGTCGTGTGGCCTTCAGTTGCGGATGTGATTCTCTCGGGCAGGCACCGGGCCGTTGCACATTTGTCCCGATTGCCGGAGCGGGCAAGAAGCGATGGCGAGAATTGTGCCAATGCGCGAAAATTCGACCCGCCCGCGGGTCCCAAGCTTGAAACGTCCGTGGATGCGGTTTAGGCCCATGACACTTCATCAGGGAACGGCCTGCCATGCTTGACATCAAATGGATTCGCGAGAACCCCAACGCGCTTGTCGAGGCGCTGACGAAGCGCTCCTGGTCGCAGGCCGATGCGCAATCGACGGTCAACGACATCGTCGCGGGCGACGAGGCCCGCCGCGCCCATGTGCTGAAGTTGCAGCAGGCGCAGGAGCGCCGCAATGCCGCCTCGAAGGAAATCGGCAAGGCCATGGCCGCCGGGGACATGGAGCTGGCCGGGAAGCTGAAGGCCGAGGTGGGGGACATAAAATCCTTCATTCAGGATGGCGAGGCACAGGAGCGCCGTCTCGACAAGGCGCTCAACGATGCGCTGGCCGTGATCCCGAACCTGCCGCTGGACAGCGTGCCGGTCGGCAGGGACGAGAACGACAATGTAGAATTGCGCAAGGTCGGCAAGGTTGCCGCGCCCGCCAGCTGGACGCGGGAGCATTTCGACATCGGCGAAGAGCTCGGCCTCATGGATTTCGAGCGCGCCGCGCGTCTTTCCGGCTCGCGCTTCACCCTGCTGAAGGGTCAGCTTGCGCGGCTGGAACGTGCGCTCGGCCAGTTCATGCTGGATCTGCACACCACCGAGCACGGCTATACCGAGGTGCAGGTTCCTCTGCTCGTGCGCGACGATGCGCTGTTCGGCACCGGCAATCTGCCCAAGTTCGAGGAGGATCTGTTCTTCGTGCAGCATGGCGATGGCAGGCTGGGTCTCATTCCCACCTCCGAGGTTCCGCTCACCAATCTGGTGCGCGATGAGATAACGGCGCACGAAAAGCTGCCCCTGCGCTTCACCTCGCTCACGCCCTGCTTCCGTTCCGAAGCCGGCTCGGCCGGGCGCGACACGCGCGGCATGCTGCGCCAGCACCAGTTCTACAAGGTGGAGATGGTGTCGATCACCGATGCCGACAGCTCGATTAAGGAGCATGAGCGCATGACGGCCTGCGCCGAGGACGTGCTGAAGCGGCTGGACCTGCCGTTCCGAACCGTGGTGCTGTGCACCGGAGACATGGGCTTCGGCGCCCGCCGCACGCATGACATCGAGGTGTGGCTGCCGGGGCAGAAGACCTATCGCGAAATTTCGTCCTGCTCCGTCTGCGGCGATTTTCAGGCGCGCCGCATGAACGCCCGCTACAAGGACAAGGACGGCAAGGGCAATCTTTTCGTCCACACGCTGAACGGTTCAGGCGTGGCGGTGGGGCGCGCGCTTATCGCCGTGATGGAGAATTACCAGAACGAGGACGGCTCCGTTGCTGTCCCGGACGTTCTGCGGCCCTATATGGGCGGTCTTGAGAAGATAGAAGTGAGATAGATGCGCATTCTGCTTACGAACGACGACGGAATCCACGCAGAAGGTCTTCAGTCCCTCGAACGCGTTGCCCGCACATTGTCGGACGACGTGTGGGTGGTGGCGCCTGAAAACGACCAGTCCGGCTATGCGCATTCGTTGTCGATTTCGGAGCCGCTGCGGTTGCGCAAGATCAGCGAAAAGCGGTTTGCGGTGCGAGGCACGCCCACCGACTGCGTGATCATGGGCGCCCGCAAGGTGCTGCCGGACCTTCCCGATCTGATATTGTCGGGCATCAATGCCGGCGCCAATATCGCCGATGACGTGACCTATTCGGGAACGGTGGCCGGCGCGATGGAGGGAGCCCTGCTCGGCCTCCGCTCGATAGCGCTCAGCCAGTCCTGCACGCATGACGGCGAGGAGCGCATCGTGCCATACGAAACCGCCGAGACGCTGGCTCCCGGTCTCCTGAAGAAGCTGCTGGCGATGCCGCATCGGGAAGGCGTGCTCATCAACATCAACTTCCCCAAATGTGCTGCGCAGGACGTGAAGGGCACGCAGGTGACGGCGCAGGGCAAGGTCGTTCACCGCCTGTGGATCGACGAACGCCGCGACGGCCGGGGCCTGCCTTACTACTGGATGCGGTTCGGCAGGGGCGAAAGCAACGGCAGGACCGGCACCGACATTCACGCCATCGAGAACGACTATGTTTCGGTTACCCCGCTGCAACTCGATTTCACTGCCTATGAAATCCGCGATCAGCTTACCAAGGCGCTTGCATGACGGATGAGGATCGCGAGGGGTTTGCCGCCTTCCTGCTTCGCCTGCGTGGCAAGGGGACCGTTCCGAAGGCTCTGATTGCCGCGATAGAAGCCACGCCCCGCCGTGGCTTTCTGGCTCCCCAGTTCAGCAATGTCGCCTGGTCGGAGCGCATGCTGCCGATCGAATGCGGTGAGGCGATCGAAGGCGCGGACATTCAGGCGGCCATCATCGCGGCCATGGGGCTGGAGCCTGGCATGCGGATCATGGAGATCGGCACGGGCTCGGGCTATACGGCGGCCGTCATGTCCCGGCTGGCCGGGCGCATCATCACGGTCGAGCGCTACAAGACGCTGGCCGAGCAGGCGCGGCAGCGTTTCGAGGCGCTGGACATTGCCAATGTGATCGTGCGCCACGCGGATGGCTCCAACGGTCTTCACAATGAAGGCCCCTTCGACCGGATCGTGGTCTGGGCCGCTTTCGAGAGCATCCCGCGTTTCCTGCTTGAGCAATTGTCGAGCGGCGGGCTGGTCATCGCGCCGGTCGGGCCGGCGGAGGGCGAGCAGCTCGTGGCCAAGCTCACCAAGGTGGGCAGCCGCTTCGAGCGCGAAGATATCGGCGCGGTGCGGCTTCAGCCGCTTATCCCCGGAATTGCCGCCGTCATCTGATCGGCGATTTTCAGGAAAATTTTACGCTGAATTTAATGGCTTAACCGACCAGTAACATTAACGCGCTTTAATCATGCCCAGTTCGTTCCGGGTCAGCGCGGGTCAGTGTCATGCAATTCAGCGTTATGAAGGCAAAAAGGCGCAATCTGGCGCGCGGATGCGCCATGTTTTTGGTCGTTGCCGCAGTGTCGGGTTGCAGTTCGGGCGTCATGCGGTTCGCCGATGGTCTCGATGGCGTGACCACGGCGTCCACGCCCCGGGCCAATGTCGGCAATTACGGCAATGTCTCTCAGCCATATCCCGGTGACGTTGCCGCGCAGCAGCCCGTTTATACGGGAGGCGGCTACAGTTCGGGATCGGTCGGGCGCTCTTCGCTGCCGCCGCCGTCCCAGCCCGCCGCCATGCATTCGGCATCCGTCGCGCAGGCTTCTGCTCCTGCTTTGGCCGCACCCGCGCCGGCACAGGCCGCCGCGCCAGTGCTCGATCCGACAGCCACCGCATCCGTTGCCCGGCAGCAGGTGCCGGTTCCGTCCAGCAAGCCTTTCCAGGCCGCCGGACAGGAGGCGCAGCGTCTGGCAGGCGGTCAGCCCGCCTCAAGGCCCCAGCAGGTTGCCGCCGTACCGCAGCCTTCCGTTCCTGCGAAGGCTGCCCCGGCGGCGGCGCAAGCGGTTGCGGGCGGCAGCTACACGGTTCAGCAGGGCGACACGCTTTCGGCGATATCGCGCAAGACCGGCGTCAGCGTCGCCGCGCTTCAGCAGGCGAACGGTCTGTCCGATGGCAATATTCGTATTGGCCAGAACCTGAGGGTTCCGGGCGCGACGGCCGCTGCGACCACGGCTGTGGCCGCGGCCAGGACCGCTTCCAATGTCGATCCGGTAAAGACCGCCTCGACGCCGCCCGCTGCGCGGCAGGCGGCGAGTGAGAAGGTGGCTTCATATACGCCGCCCAGGCCGGCGACCAAATCGCTTGATCAGGTTCAGGACGATGGCGCGCAGGCCCCCGATTCCACGGGGATCGGCAAGATGCGCTGGCCGGTCAAGGGCCGGGTGATCTCCGGTTTCGGTGGTCCGGGCGGCGACGGCATCGATATTTCCGTGCCCAAGGGCACGCCTGTCAAGGCAGCCGAGAACGGCGTCGTCATCTATGCCGGCGACGGGCTGAAGGAATTCGGCAACACGGTTCTGGTTCGCCACGACAACGGGCTCGTGACCGTCTACGGCAATGCCAGCGAATTGAACGTGAAACGCGGCCAGAACGTCAGGCGCGGCGACCAGATCGCGCTGTCGGGCATGAGCGGCAATGCGAATGCGCCGAAGCTGCATTTCGAGATTCGCAAGAATTCGGCTCCGGTCGATCCTTCGGGTTATCTGGAGTAACAGGGAAAAATCGTTGGCGGGTCTTCCTGACCTCCAGTCCGGCCCGCCATTTCACCCGCCCCTGCATGGGGCGGGTTTTTCGTTTTCGGGCACGCCGGCTTTACGACGCGCCGGTTTCGTCCGGATTTACGCGGCGGCGAACCGCGCGGTGCAAGAGAATCAGGCCGTTGTCAAAGGCTTGCCGAGCCGGCCGGCCAGATCCTGAATGAACTGCCACGCCACGCGCCCCGAGCGGCTGCCGCGCGTCGTTGCCCATTCGAGCGCCTCGGCCCGCAGCGCCTCTTCGTCGGCATCCAGCCCGTAATGGCTGGCATAGCCGTCCACCATGGCCAGATAATCGTCCTGCGAGCATTTGTGGAAGCCGAGCCACAGTCCGAATCGGTCGGAAAGGGAAACTTTTTCCTCGATCGCGTCAGACGGATTGATGGCGGTCGAGCGCTCATTGTCGATCATGTCGCGGGGCAGAAGGTGGCGGCGATTGGACGTGGCGTAGAAGATGACATTGTTCGGACGCCCCTCGACGCCGCCTTCCAGCGCCGCCTTCAGGGATTTGTAGGACGTGTCGTCATGGTCGAATGAAAGATCGTCGCAAAACAGGATGAAGCGGTGGGGCGCCGCCTTGAGCATAGTCATCAGCTTCGGCAGCGTATCGATGTCCTCGCGGTGGATTTCGATCAGCTTCACAGGCGAGGCGGCTTTCCCGGAGGCGGTTTTCCCGGTGGCGTTGACGGAGGCGTGGGCCGCCTTGACCAGAGACGACTTGCCCATGCCGCGCGCGCCCCACAGCAGCACGTTGTTTGCCGGCAATCCGGCGGTGAAACGTTCCGTATTGTCGACCAGAATGTCACGCACGCGGTCGACCCCCTTGATGAGATCGATATCGACCCTGTTCACGTTGTGAACCGGCTCCAGAAAGGAAAGTTCGGCCTGCCAGACGAAGCAATCGGCCGCCTCAAGGTCGCTTTGCGGCGCGGCTGCCGGGGCGAGGCGACTGACTGCTTCGATCAGCCGGTCGAGCTTGCTGTTGAGGGCTTCGAGTGCTGTGTCGGTCATGGTCGATCGTGCTTTCGCTGCTTTCAGATGAGTTTGCCGAGGCTCTATCATGTGTCGCCTGGCGCGAAAAGCGCGGGATGGGACGCCCAGCGCGGTTGCAATGGCTGCTTGAGCGACTATATTCCGGCCGGATTTTCTGGCCGGATTACGGCTTTCCTTTCGATCCAGGAGTTATTCATGTTCGTGACCCCGGCATATGCGCAGGCCGCAGGCGGCGCACCCGATATGTTCATCAGCATATTGCCTTTCGTTCTCATTTTCGTGGTAATGTATTTTCTGATCATCCGCCCGCAGCGCGCGCAGATGAAGAAGCGTGGCGAAATGCTCCAGTCTATCCGCAGGGGCGACACGGTTGTCACCGGCGGCGGTTTTGTCGGCAAAGTGACCAAGGTCATCGATGACAACGAGCTGGAAGTCGATCTCGGCGGCATGAAGGTGACGGCGCTGCGCTCGACCATTGCCGACGTTCGCGTCAAGGGTGAGCCGGTAGCGAACCAGAACGCCAAGAAATAACCGTAATGGGGGCCGATGGCCCTCATCACATGGCCCGCGGGCACGCCAACAGGTTTTTCGACAGATGCTATATTTTTCGCGCTGGAAGACGATTTCAATCTGGGCCGTCGTCCTGCTGGGCGTGTTGTTTTCACTACCCAACATCTATCCGCAGTCTCTGCTGTCGTCGTTGCCGAACTGGTTTCCGACGCGGCAGATGACGCTTGGCCTCGATTTGCAGGGCGGATCGCACATCCTGCTCAAGATCGACACGAACGACCTGATCAAGGCGCAGCTTGAAAGCGCGCGTGACGAAATCAGGACGCAGCTTCGAGACGCGCGCATCGGCTATACCGGCCTTTCCGGCACCAGCAAGGTCGTGCAGGTGCGCATCCGCGATGCGGAACAGGTGCCGGCCGCGAAGGAAGCGCTGAAATCGCTGACCTCGCCGGTTTCCTCGGGCCTGTTCGGCTCCGGCAGCGTCGTCGAGATGTCGATGGACGAGCCGGAACCCGGCCTGCTTCGCTTCACCATGACCGATGCCGGCATCCAGTACCGGACGGCGACCGCGCTCAACCAGTCGATCGAAGTGGTCGGCCGGCGCGTCAACGAACTGGGCACGACGGAACCGATCGTCCAGCGTCAGGGCGACGACCGCATCCTCGTTCAGGTTCCGGGCCTTCAGGACCCCGAGCGCCTCAAGGATATTCTGGGCCAGACCGCCAAGCTGACGTTCCAGATGGTCGATCAGAGCGTTCCGGTCCAGGAGGCCATGGAAGGCCGCCCGCCGGCGGGCTCGACGGTGATGTTCTCGCGCGACGATCCGCCGGTTCCCTACCTCATCGAAAACCGCGTAATCGTTTCGGGCGAAAATCTGGTCGACGCGCAGGCGACTTTCGACCAGCGCACGAATGAGCCGGTCGTGTCGTTTCGTTTCGATTCGAAGGGCGCGTCGCGCTTCGGTCAGGCCACCCAGCAAAATACCGGCAAGCTGTTTGCCATCATTCTCGACAATCAGGTGATTTCCGCTCCGCGCATCAACGAGCCGATCCTTGGCGGTTCGGGCCAGATTTCAGGCTCGTTCACGGCGCAAAGCGCCAATGATCTGGCCGTTCTTCTGCGCGCCGGCGCTCTGCCCGCGACGCTGACGATCGTCGAGGAGCGTACGGTCGGCCCGAGCCTCGGCGCGGATTCCATCGATGCCGGCAAGTTTGCCTCGATGGTGGGCGCCGTTCTTGTCATCGGCTGCATGCTCCTGGTCTACGGCTCGCTCGGCCTCATCGCCAATCTGGCGCTGGCGGCGAATGTCGCCATGATAATCGCCCTCCTGACATTGCTCGGCTCCACGCTGACCCTGCCGGGTATCGCCGGTATCGTGCTGACGATGGGCATGGCGGTCGATTCCAACATCATCATCTTCGAGCGCGTGCGCGAGGAGAGGGCCTATGGAAAATCCATTGTCCAGTCCTTCGATCAGGGTTTCAAGCAAGCGCTGGCGACGGTTGTCGACGCCAACCTGACGACCTTCATCGTCGCGGCCATCCTGTTCTATGTCGGCACCGGCCCCGTTCGCGGCTTTGCCGTGACGCTGGGTATCGGCATCATCACCACCGTGTTCACGGCCTTCACCCTGACGCGCTGGATGGTTGCGTTCTGGATCAAGCGCTGGAAGCCGACGGAATATCCGAAAGGCCTGGTTCATTACCTGCCTCTGGAACCGTCCTTGCCCTTCATGAAGTTGCGCAACTGGGCATTTGCGATCTCCGGCGTCGTTTCCATCGCCATCATCGGCATGATGTTCGTCAAGGATTTCAACTATGGCGTCGACTTCAAGGGCGGCTCGGTCATCGAGATCCAGGCGAAGTCGCATCAGGCCGACGCGGCGGACGTCCGCTCGCGGCTCGAACAGCTCAATCTCGGAGACGTCCAGGTTCAGGAATTCGGCGAACAGGGCGAGCTGATGATCCGCGTCGCCGCGCAGGATGCCGGCGACAATGCCGAACAGTCTGCCGTCGAGAAGATCAAGGGCGAGTTCCTGGACGACTACGACTTCCGGCGCGTGGAGACCGTGGGTCCGACCGTTTCCAGCGAGCTGGCGCGGACCGGCACGATCGGCGTGCTTGCCTCGATGCTGGCTCTGCTGATCTATATCTGGTTCCGGTTCGAATGGCAGTTCGGCGTGGGCGCCGTGGTTTCGACGGCCCATGACGTGATCGTGATCGTCGGCATCTACGTGTTCTTCGGGCTGGAGTTCAATCTGTCGTCCATTGCGGCGATCCTCACCGTGGTCGGCTATTCGATCAACGATACGGTCGTCATCTATGACCGCATTCGCGAGATGCTGCGCAAATACAAGAAGATGCCGATCGAGGAGATCATCAATCTGGCTTTGAACCACACGCTGTCGCGAACCCTGCTGACCGGCCTGACGGTGCTGCTGGCGCTTGCCGCCCTGTACTTGTACGGCGGCGAGGTGATCTCCTCCTTCGTGTTTGCGATCATTATCGGCGTGTTTGTCGGCAGCTATTCGTCGGTGTTCATCGCCGGCCCGATGCTGATCCTGTTCAAGCTCCGGCCGGAAATATTCGATAAGGAAGCGGGTGTGAAGAAGGGCGCGGGCTCGGCTCCGGCTCCGGCTTCGGGGCCGTAAGTGGCGGGCATGGCCGAAGCCTCCGATCAGCGGTGAGTGCCGATGGGACAGGGTATAATTATGCGTCAGGCGCATTTTCCCGGCCGCGCGCCCATCGAGGCGTATGGCAATGGGGGGTTTCGCTTTGCCGACATGTCGCACAAAGGCTCGATCCTCTGCCTTCCATCCGGCATTTACGGGTGGGAGCCGGCCGATCCCTCCAGCCTGACAGTCACGGATTTCGACCGCCTGCTCGCTGAAGCCGCCGATGTCGAGGTTTTCCTGGTCGGGACGGGGGCGGAACTGCGGCCTTTACCGCAGCCTCTGCGGGCGGCGCTCAAGCAGGCGGCAATAGCCTCGGACCCGATGTCGACCGGGGCGGCGGTGCGCACCTACAATGTGCTGCTTGCCGATAATCGTGCGGTCGGCGCCGCCTTCATCGCCGTTGACTGACAGCCATGGATGCTGCCCGTTCACTGGTAACAGAGGCTGTAAGGGAGGCCGATCACGACCGCTATCTGGCGGCGCTCTATGCTCCGCCGGAAAAGCGGGAGGCGCTGATGGCGCTTTACGCCTTCAATGCGGAGGTGGCGGGCGTGCGCGACCGTATCCGCGAGGCCTTGCCGGGCGAAGTGCGCCTGCAATGGTGGCGCGATGCGCTGGGCGCCTCCGAAGGAGCCGCCGGAACGGGCCAGCCGGTAGCGGATGCCCTGCGCGCCGTTATCGGCACTTACAATCTGCCGCTTGATACATTCGGGAATTACCTCGAAGCGCGGATATTCGATCTCTATGACGATCCCATGCCCTCCCGCACCGATCTGGAGGGATATTGCGGGGAGACCGCATCGGCGCTGATTCAGCTGTCGTCCATCGTTCTGGATGCCGAAAAGGCTTCCGGCTTTGCGGAACTGGCAGGGCATGCCGGGTGCGCGCAGGCGATAACGGGCCTGCTTCTGCTGCTGCCGAGGCATCGGGCGCGCGGGCAATGCTTCATCCCGGCGGATATTCTGAATGCGGTGGGCACATCGGCCACGGAATTCATCGAGGGGCAGGACAGCGAAAGCGCTTCGGGCGCGGTTTCGGCGATGATCGCGCTGGCGCGCGAGCATTTTCTGGCCTTCAAGAAAGGCGCCGTCGCGCTTCCGGTTTCGCTGCGTCCCGCCTTTTTGCCGCTTGCGCTGACGGCCGACTTGCTCCGGCGCATGGAGGGCAGGGAAGCTCCGGTGCTGGAGGGACGAATTTCGCTCTCCCACCTGCGACGCCATTGGCTGCTGTGGCGCCATGCGATGCGGGGATGGCGCTAAAGCATGTCGCCCGAAAGCGGGAACCGGTTTCGGGACAACGACATGCGTGGAAACAAGCGCTCGAAGCGCAGGGAGCTGATCTGAAAGATCGCGACACGCTTTAGAGCATTTCCGCTTTTTTCCGAATCGCAGAAACGCTCTAACTTTTTGCGCAGTTGCGAACGCAAAACCGCTTCGCACTTTTCCTGGAATTGCTCTGGCTGCGCTATTCGGCGGTCGCGGGAGCCTGAGCCGTTTCAAGCCATGCGGCGCAATCCTGCAATGCACGGGCCGACATCGCCCGCTTTTTGGCGATGGTCTTTTCCTTGCCCCGCAACCGCCTGCCTTCGATCTTCGGTACTTCTGCCGGAGGAAAGAGCCCGAAATTGATGTTCATGGGCTGGAAGGAACGCTTGCCGGGCTCGTCATCCGACAGGATATGTCCGCCGGTGATGTGATTGAGCAGCGCGCCGAAGGCCGTGGTGACCGGCGGGGTGGAAAGCGGCCGGCCAAGACGCGCCGCGGCGGCGAAGCGGCCCGCGAGCAGGCCGATGGCCGCACTTTCCACATAGCCTTCACAGCCGGTGATCTGTCCGGCAAAACGCAGGCCCGGCCGGGCCCTGAGCTGCAAGGTGGCGTCCAGCAATTCCGGCGAGTTGATGTAGGTGTTGCGGTGCAGGCCGCCCAGCCGTGCGAATTCGGCGTTTTCCAGTCCGGGGATCGTGCGGAAGATGCGCACCTGCTCGCCATGCTTCAGCTTCGTCTGGAAGCCGACCATGTTGTAGAGCGTGCCGAGCGCATTGTCCTGCCGCAACTGCACGACCGCATAGGGCTTGACGGCGGGGTTGTGCGCATTGGTAAGACCCATCGGCTTCATCGGGCCATGGCGCAGGGTTTCAGGCCCCCGTTCTGCCATCACCTCGATCGGCAGGCAGCCATCGAAATAGGGCGTTCCTTCCCACTGCTTGAATTCTGTCTTGCCGCCACCGACCAGCGCTTCGATGAAGGCGCCGTACTGCTCCTTGTCCATCGGGCAGTTGATGTAATCCTTGCCCGTTCCGCCGGGGCCGACCTTGTCGTACCGCGACTGGAACCAAGCCACATTCATGTCGATGGTTTCGAAATGAATGATGGGGGCGATGGCGTCGAAGAATGCCAGCGCATCGGCGCCGGTTCTTTCGGCAATGGCGGCCGCCAGTTCGGCAGATGTCAGCGGACCGGTGGCGACGATTGCCTGATCCCAGTCTTCGGGCGGCAATGCCGTCATTTCCTCCCGCACGATGGCGATGAGCGGATGCGCTTCAAGCTTTGCCGTCACGGCCTGCGAAAACCCGTCCCGGTCGACGGCGAGCGCGCCGCCAGCCGGAACCTGATTGGCGTCGCCCGATTGCATGATGAGCGATCCGGCCAGCCGCATCTCGGCATGAAGAAGCCCGACCGCGTTGGTTTCGGCATCGTCGGAGCGAAACGAGTTGGAGCAGACCAGTTCGGCCAGGCCTTCGGTCTTGTGTGCGTCGGTGCCGCGAACGGGGCGCATTTCGTGGAGGATGACGGGGACGCCGGCCTGTGCGGCCTGCCAGGCTGCTTCCGATCCGGCGAGACCGCCGCCGATGATGTGAATGGGCTTGATTGTCATGCCGCGCACTTAATCCGTTGCAGCGTGGAATGCAATGTTAGGGGACGGTGGCCCGCAAACGACGACACCCGCCGGGGGAGGAGATCCGGCGGGTGTCGTTAGGGTGGTCGATCCAAGGGAGGAGGAGAAGATCGACCAGTCGTCGTCGCCCTGGGAGGAGGTAGGCTTCGACGAAACTTCTTGCTCGTTCAGGGAGCTGAATTCTTAACAACGCCCGCCGGGGGAGGAGATCCGGCGGGCGCCGTTAGGGTGGTCAGCCTTATCGGGAGGAGGAGGGCTGACCTTATCCGTCGAAGCGGGGAGGAGGTCGCTGCGACGAAATTCCGTTTTTAAAAAACCTTCCGGCCAGAGGCGCCAGTTCGTGACGTGCTATGCCAAAGGTCTTCAAGCCGGGCCGAGGTCTTCAAGCTGGCGATTGAGGAGGCTCAATTCGATCACAGTGCTGCGGGCACAGTTCTGCGAAAATTTTGAAACAGCCTCGTCGCCATATTTCCAGAAATTTTTCGGGCCCGGAAACTTTTTTCGGGATGAGGCAATCACCCCGAAGAAATCAGACCGACTTGCGGGCGACGAAGTGAATGTCGCTGCGGCTGATGCCAAGATCGGTCAGTTCACGGTTGCTCAGGCGGCTCAGCTCGGAAACCGTTTCACGGTAGCGGCGCCAGTTGCGATAATTGCGGATCAGGTTCATGGTCGTTCTCTTTATTGTTCTTGCGGGTTCGTTCGTCTTGGTACACAGCCTAGATAGGGTGAGCCGCCCCGCTTTGAAAGAGCCGATGGCGCATGGCAGCAATGCAATTTGTGCAATGCAATATCCCGGCTCTTTCACGGCTCTGACATAAAAAGGTCAAATTCGAAAAAGCACGCTTGAACAACGCTTTGGAAGCCATGCCTGATAATCCCACTCATTTAATGGAAAAAGCATATGGCGCTCTACATAGTGCGGCTGCGGCAGGATGTTGAGCGCTGGGTCTCGGACGGACTGATCGACGCCGGAACGGCTGGAAAACTGCTTGCCGATGCCGAGGGCCGCGACCGGCAGGGTTTCGGTTCGGGAGGCGTCCTTGCGATGATGGCGGCGCTGCTTCTTGGCGCGGCCATTCTCATTTTCGTCGCCGCCAACTGGGAAGCCTTTCCCCGGTTGCTGCGCGTCGCCGCATTGTTCGTCGCGATAGCCGGCGGTTATGTGGGGGGCGCCCTGTTGAAAAGCAAGGGGCACGGGGCGATCGGCGAGGCGCTGTGGATCGTCGCGGCGGCCGCCTTCGGAGGATCGCTCGCCCTGATCGGGCAGATGTATCATATGTCCGGCGATGAATCCGCCGCTTTGCTGACCTGGTGCGCGGCGACGGCTCTGGCGGCCGTTGTCCTGCGTTCCGGCCCGCTTACCGTTGCCGCGGCCGGCATTATCGATGCATGGCTTGCCGGCTTGCTCCTGGGCGGCCTGTTCAGTTTCTCCCAGCTTGCGACGCCGCATCTGTTTTTGCCGGTCGCGGCGCTTCTGTTCGCCATCTCTTACCGGACGCAAAGCCAGACGGCGCGCCACCTCATCCTGCTTTCGGTCATAGCCTATGCAAGCTGGCTGGTGGTGGACGGAAACATAGCCGAGAACGGCTTCGTCATGGCCTGCATTTCGGCTAGCTTGTTTGCCGTCGCACATGTCGCGCCGCGCGAGGTCGACGCTATCGTGCGCCTCAACGGGCGATTGCCGATCCACGCGCTCATCGGCTTTCTGGTTGCGATGGCGCTGCTTCAGATCGAGCTTGAAGGCAAGGGCGCTTTTGCCGTTGCCGCGGCCGTCACGCTGGCCGGCATCGTTGCAGCGGTCGTTCTTCAGGGACGAACGAGCCGCGGACTGCGCTGGATCGCCTATCTGGCCTTCGCCGTCGAGCTGTGCCTGATCTATGGCATGACGATGGGCACCATGCTGGGCACCGCCGGCTTCTTCCTGTTCGCGGCTGTGCTGCTGGGGTTGCTTGCCGTGATCATCCTCAGATTTGAGAAGCGGATGGGGCTGCCGCAAGCCGACGGGGGCCGGGCATGAGCAATGGCAGAAACCTGATATTCGCAGCCTTTGCGCTGGCGCTGGCGCAGGTCGGTTTCCTGGGCTGGACGATCGTCGACCGGGCGGCCGTGCTGCGCGATGGCCGTGAGGTTCTCCTGAACGTCGAACCGGTCGATCCGCGGGATCTCCTGCGCGGAGACTATGTGATCCTCAACTACGGCATTTCGCGCATCCCGCTTGCGATGATTGCGGATATCGATGAACTTGACGAAGAGCTTGCAACGCGCAGCAGCCTCACCGTGCGCCTGCGCAAGGCGGAAGACGGAGTTTGGCAGGCTGCAAATGCATGGGTGAAAACGCCTCCGGCACCTGCCGGCGCCGATGAAGTGGATATTGAGGGGCAGATACCCGCGCTGAACCGCGCCCATGCGGCCGGAGAGGTTCGCGTCATCTATGGCATCGAACGGTTTTATCTGCCGGAGGGCGAGGGGCGCGCTATCGAGCGTGACATGCGCACCCGCCCCTTTACTGTGCGCGTGGCTGTCTCCCGCACCGGGAAATCGCAGGTGAAGGCGCTGATGGATGGAAACCAGTTGCTGTTTCAGGAACCTTTGTACTGAGGCGGGACGCCCGGAAGCGGGAACCGGTTTCGGGACCTGCGCGGCCAGGGTGAATGGATCGCTCTTTTCAACACAAAGATGCCCGGTTGCCGCCACAATCGGTTAATGCGCCGCTAAGAAATTCCTGCGCAAATGGCCATGAGCGCAAGCAGGAAGCCGTGCTCGGGATCGGCGCGAACAGCGGGCGGTCCCGTTTGCGCGGCCTTCTTTGTCGTCAGTCAGGGGATTGTGTTACATGCAGGTCGTGACGCGCAGGGGTTTTCGCCGCACCCTCACCATCATGTCCTTCGCCGTTTCGGCCATCGCTCTCGCGGCATGCGGAACTCCACAGCCAAAACAGCAGGCCAAGCCGCGCTCCAAGGAATATTTCCCGGAATCCAAATATGGCGTGAAGGCCAGTCCGCGTGTGGCGCAGGGCTCCAGGATCAGGCGCGGCGGCGGCCGCGACCAGATCGGCAAGCCCTATCAGGTGGCCGGCAAATGGTATCACCCCAAAGAAGAGCCGAAATATTCAAGGACGGGTGCTGCTTCCTGGTATGGCGACGCCTTTCACGGTCGGCTGACGGCGAATGGCGAGGTCTACGACACCGGGCATCTCACCGCCGCCCATCCAACCATGCCGCTGCCGAGCTACGCCCGCGTCACCAATGTGGCCAATGGCAATTCGGTGATCGTTCGCGTCAACGACCGGGGGCCTTATCACGGCAACCGCATCATCGACCTGTCGAAGCGCGCAGCCGACATGCTGGGTTATCGCACTGCGGGGACCGCGAACGTCAAGGTGGAATATGTGGGGCGCGCGCCGCTGAACGGCGATGACGAGCCCTATCTGCTGGCTTCCTATCAGCCCGGAAACGGCGCGCCCGACCCGTCGGCCGGCCTGCCGACCGGCGTGATGATCGCCATGAACGGCTCGACGCCGGGCACGGGCGCGGCTTCCCGCATGGGCGCGGCTTCCCGAAGCGTGCCGTTCCCCGGCCAGAATTCCGATCCGCAGCCGTCATTTGCCTTCGGCGACGGAAGCCTGCCCGAATATGGGCCAATCGTGCCGATACGTCCCGACGGCGGCATGCCATCCGATGCGCCTTTCGCGCTCGCTTCGCTTTCCTATGCCGACGAACGGATCCAGACCGCAGCCGGAGCCTTTTCCGCCGTGGATCGCGGCGCGATGACGCCGCAGGCGATCGCGAATTCGTGGAAGCGCGTCAATCCGGCCGCAACCGGCACGCGCGATTACATCGCAGCCGGAGCTTACCGGAGCGAGGCCGAGGCGCAGCGCGTTGCGCGGCGTCTTTCCGGTGTCGGCAAGGTGGTCATCAGGCGCGCCGAAGGCGAGGGCGCCGAGTGGCATGCACTGGAGATTTACGCCGACGGTCATGCGGATCTCGACGCCATCCTCGAAACCGCGTGGAAGAGCGGCGCGCCGGATGCGCTTGTGGTTCGCAACTGATCCTGCCGCAGCCGTCGCGGGCAGGCGCGACTGTTGATCTGCCCACCCGCCGCCTGCCGTTCATGGTTTCACGGAATCGCCGAACGGCAGCAAGTCTTTGTTTTGTCGCGTTTCCGAACCGGAAAAGTGTTCCCACTTTTCCTGGAAACGCTCTGGAGCCGTTCATGGTTTCACGGAATCGCCGAACGGCTGCAAGTCTTTGTCTTGTCGCGTTTCCGAGCCGGAAAAGTGTTTCCACTTTTCCTGGAAACGCTCTGGAGCCGTTCATGGTTTCACGGAATCGCCGAACGGCAGCAAGTCTTTGTCTTGTCGCGTTTCCGAACCGGAAAAGTGTTTCCACTTTTCCTGGAAACGCTCTAGCCTGAACCTCTTTCGGTACCGGCGGGCTTTTCCATGTCATCTTTTCCACGCGCTCCGCTTATCGTCCTCGTGGCGCTGGCCGGCATATGCTTTTCCACCGCCGGGGCCGTGGCGCAACTGTTCGAGACGAAGGCTGCGCAAGCTTTCATGATCGATGGCGAAACCGGCAGCGTGCTCTATGCCAGGGATGCGGACGCGGCTATTCAGCCGGCCTCTCTGGCCAAGCTGATGACGCTGGAAATGGCGTTCGATGCGGTGAAATCCGGGCGGCTGACGCTGGATGATACTTTCGTCGTCAGCGAGAACGCATGGCGCACCGGCGGCGCGCCTTCGCGCACCTCCACCATGTTCGCGGCGGTCCGGTCGAGCATCCGCCTGGAGGACCTCCTGCGCGGCATAGCCGTGCAGGCCGCCAATGACGGCTGCATCGTCATTGCCGAGGGGGTCGCCGGATCGGAAAGCGGCTTCGCCCTCCAGATGACGGAACGCGCCCGCAAGATCGGCCTTCAGAAATCCGTTTTCGTCAATGCGACGGGACTTCCGGCCGATGGCCAGATGACCACGGTGCGCGAACTGGTGCTGCTTGCCCGCCATCTCCAGCAGGCCTATCCGGATCTTTACCGGCTGTTTTCGGAAACGGACTTTACCTGGAACAAGATCAACCAGCGCAACCGCAACCCCTTGCTGGCGATGGATATCGGCGCTGAGGGGCTGGCCGTGGGCGCCAGCGAGCAGAACGGTTTTGCCATTGTCGGCGCCCTGTCCCGGAACGGCCGGCGCGTGATTGCGGCGCTGGCCGGCCTTTCTTCCGATCGCGAACGGGCGGAAGAGGCGCGCAAGCTTCTGGAATGGGGACTGCGTTCCTTTGAGAAAGCGGAAATCTTCGCCGCGGACGAGACGGTAGGCCTCGCGCAGGTCTATGGCGGCGCTCAGGGCAGCGTCGCGCTGAAGGCGGCGGGGCCCGTCGAACTGCTTCTGCCGGTCGCCAACCGCGACAAGCTGACGGCGCGGATCGTCTATCAGGGGCCGCTTCGGGCGCCGGTGGAACGGGGGCAGGCGGTTGGCGCGCTGCGCATTTGGATAGGCGATACGCTGAGCCAGGAGGTGCCGTTGCAGGCCGCGGAGACGGTCGAGCTCGGTAAACTCCACAGCCGGGCTTTCGATGCGCTCAAGGAACTGGCCATAGGGTGGCTGCGCTGATAAGCGAAAGACGTGTCGCGACAACGGAATGAAACGTCAGCCAGTGCGCCAGGGATTCTTCATAAGCTTCGAAGGCGGGGAGGGCGCCGGCAAGTCCACCCAGATCGAGCGGCTTGCCAGCAAGCTGCGCGCCAAGAAATATGATGTCGTGGTCACGCGCGAGCCGGGCGGCTCCCCAGGGGCCGAGGCGGTGCGCCACGTCATTCTTTCGGGTGCCGCCGAGGCATTGGGCCCCAAAATGGAGGCGATGCTGTTTGCCGCCGCCCGCTCGGATCATGTCGAGCAACTGATCCGGCCGGCGATCGAACGCGGGGCGATCGTATTGTGCGACCGTTTTGTCGATTCGTCGCGCGTCTATCAGGGCGTGACCGGCGGTTTGCCTGCCGAATTCATGGAAACGCTGGAAAAAGTCACCGTGAACGGCATGATGCCGGACATGACGATCATTCTCGACATCGATCCGACTGAGGGCCTCAAACGCGCCGATGCCCGCCGTTCCTCCGGCGATGCGCCGGATCGCTTCGAGAAGGAAGCGGTCGAGATGCACAGGCGGCGGCGGGAGGCGTTTCTCGCCATCGCCAGGGCAGAGCCCGGCCGTTGCGTGGTGATCGATGCCGCATCTCCGCCCGACGAGGTTGACGATGCGGTCACCGAAGCCGTGTTCGGCCGGCTGGAGACGCGTGCCCGCGCAAACGGCGGACGTAAGGGAGCGCAATGATTTTCGAACGCCTCGCACCCGGGCAGCACGACACTCTGGAAGGGGTGCCGGAACCGGCGGAAACCCCTGTGCTGGTGGGCCATGAAGATGCGGCCGGCATGCTGGTCAATGCCTATCGCTCGGGCAAGATGCCCCATGCGCTGATGTTTGTCGGGCCGGTCGGCATCGGAAAGGCAACGCTGGCCTTCCATCTTGCCCACCATCTGCTGAAATATCCGCGCCATCAGGAATCGCCGGCCGCGCTTGCCGTGCCCGATCCCGCATCGCCCCTGTTCAGGCAGATCGCGCAGGGTGCGCATCCTTCGGTTCTGCATCTGACCCGGCCGCTCAATGAGCGCACGAAGACTTACAAGTCGGTCGTTACAGTGGATGAAATCCGCAAGGTCGGCAGCTTCCTGTCGCTGACCTCGCATGATGGCGGCTACCGCGTGGTCATCGTCGATCCCGCCGACGACATGAACGCCAATGCGGCGAACGCTCTTCTGAAAAATCTTGAGGAGCCGCCGCCACGCACGCTTTTCATCCTCATCGTTCATGCGCCGGGTTCGCTGCTGCCAACCATCCGTTCCCGCTGTCAGGTCGTGCGGCTGTCGCCGCTGGAGCCGGCACGGCTCATCCGGGTTCTGGAGGCAGCGGGGCAATCTTCGGCCAACGCCGAACTGGCCGGGAGGGCAGGGGGCAGCGTGCGCAATGCCATCATGCTCGCCCAATATGGCGGGCTGGAAATTGAGCAGGCTCTGGACGAGCTGGTGCGCTCGCCGCGCCTTGAGGTCGCCGGCGCCCACCGTCTGGCCGATGTGGTCGCGGGCCGCGACGGGGCCGTTCCGTTCGACATATTCAATCGTCACGCGCTCGATCTGCTTTCCGAAGAGGCGCGGAACGCCGCTCTTTCGGGAAATCTCGTCCGCGCCAAATCGCTCACCGATGCTTGGCAGGAAGCTCGCAATGCGATAATCGAGATGGAAACCTACAACCTCGACAAGAAGCAGCATGCGCTTTCGATGATTGATCGCCTGAATTCTGCATTTCGAATGTGAAGCTCTGCCTTGCAGCGGTATGGCAATCGCCGCTGCGATGCTATATCCACCGCACATTCCTTCTTTGCAGGCTTCAAGACGGTCCCCTTCATGTCGCGCGATAGTTTCTACATCACCACTGCCATTTCCTATCCTAACGGCAAGCCGCATATCGGCCACGCCTACGAACTGATCGCCACGGATGCGCTTGCGCGTTTCCAGCGCTGCGATGGCAGGCAGGTCTTCTTCCTGACCGGAACGGACGAGCACGGCATCAAGATGCTCCAGACAGCCAAGAAGGAGGGCATTTCTCCGCGTGAGCTGGCCGACCGCAACGCCGCCGAGTTCCAGCGCATGGCCGCTGCGCTGAATGCTTCCAATGACGATTTCATCCGCACCACCGAGGAGCGTCACTACAAGGCCTCGCAGGCGATCTGGAAGGCGATGGCCGCCCGGGGCGATATCTACAAGGGTGGCTACGCCGGCTGGTATTCGGTGCGCGACGAAGCCTATTACGGCGAGGAGGAAACCGAACTGCGCGACGATGGCGTGCGCTACGGACCGCAGGGCACCCCGGTGGAATGGGTCGAGGAGGAAAGCTATTTCTTCCGCCTTTCCGCCTATCAGGACAAGCTGCTGGAGCTTTACGAAAGCCGTCCAGATTTCATCGGCCCGGCCGAGCGCCGCAACGAAGTGGCGAGCTTCGTCCGCTCAGGCCTGAAGGATCTGTCCATCTCCCGCACCACCTTCGACTGGGGCGTTCCGGTGCCCGGCGACGAGAAGCATGTGATGTATGTGTGGGTGGATGCGCTCACCAACTACATCACCGCGCTTGGCTATCCGGATGAAAATGAAGAGAAATGGCGTTTCTGGCCTGCCGATGCACATATCATCGGCAAGGACATTGTGCGCTTCCATGCCATCTACTGGCCTGCCTTCCTGATCTCGGCGGGCATCGAGCTTCCGAAGCGGGTCTTCGGCCATGGCTTCCTGTTCAACCGCGGTGAAAAAATGTCGAAGTCGCTCGGCAATGTCATCGACCCGTTCACGATGGTGGAGCATTACGGCCTCGACCAGGTGCGCTATTTCTTCCTGCGCGAAGTGCCGTTCGGGCAGGACGGCAGCTACAGCCATGAGGCGATCGTCAATCGCACCAATGCCGATCTGGCCAACGATCTCGGCAATCTGGCGCAGCGCTCGCTGTCGATGATCGCCAGGAATTGCGGCGGCGTGGTGCCGGCGCGCGGCGAACTCGCCGATGCCGACAAGGCCATTCTGGCACAGGCGACCGGTGCCCTGGCAACCGCGCGCAAGGCCATGGGCGAACAGGCCATCCATCAGGCGCTGGCGGCGATCTTCGGTGTCGTGGCCGAGGCCAACCGCTATTTCGCGGGGCAGGAGCCGTGGGCGCTGAAGAAGACCGATCCGGCGCGCATGGAGGTCGTGCTGTGGACGACTGCGGAAGTTATCCGGCGGGTCGGCATCCTGTGCCAGCCTTTCATTCCCGGTTCCGCCGCGAAACTGCTCGATCTGCTGGCCGTGAGTGAAGACCGGCGCGGGTTCGGACAGGTCGATAGGCTCGACGCCATGGTTTCCGGCACGCCGCTGCCGGCGCCGCAGCCCGTATTCCCGCGCTATGTGGAGCAGGAGCCCGCCGCCTGATGCTGGTCGACAGCCACTGCCATCTCGATTTCCCGGATTTCGCCGGGGAGCGGGATGCGATCATCGCCCGCGCCCTGGAAGCCGGCATAGGTCGCATGGTGACGATTTCGACGCAGGTGCGGAAATTCGACCGGATCCGCGAGGTCGCGGAGGCTTATGCCGCAGTTTATTGCTCCGTCGGCACGCACCCGAACAGCGTGGCGCAGGAGCCTGAGATTTCCGCCGCGGAACTGGTTGCGCTCAGCGCCCATCCCAAGGTGGTCGCCATCGGCGAATCCGGCCTCGACTATCATTATGATTATGCCCCGGCCGAACTTCAGGCGGCCTGTTTTCGCAATCACATCGCAGCCGCACGCGAAACCGGCCTGCCGCTGGTCATCCACGCCCGTTCGGCCGACGATGACGTGGCGGCGATTCTGGAAGAGGAGACGGGGAAGGGGGCGTTCCCCTTCGTCCTGCATTGCTTCTCATCGGGCAAACGGCTGGCGGAGGTTGGCGTTGCGCTTGGCGGATATGTCTCCTTCTCCGGCATTCTGACGTTCCGGAACTCGCAGGACATTCGCGATATCGCCGCTGCCGTGCCGCATGAGCGGTTGCTGGTGGAGACGGATGCGCCCTATCTCGCTCCGGTTCCGCATCGTGGAAAGCGCAACGAACCTGCTTTCGTGGCGCATACGGCAGCGGTTCTGGCGGAAATCATCGGCGTTGATATGGAGCAGACCGCAAGGCTGACCACTGAAAATTTCTTTCGCCTTTTCAACAAGATGCCACGGCCAGATGAAGTGGCGACAAAGGCGTGAGCGGCCGGCTGCGCGTCACCATTCTGGGGTGCGGATCATCGCCGGGCGTGCCGCGCATCACCGGCGACTGGGGCGCCTGCGATCCGGGAAATCCGAAAAACCGCCGTATGCGGGCCTCCGCCATGTTCGAGCGCATCGGAGTGGATGGACGCCGCACCACGGTGGTGATCGACACCGGCCCGGATTTCCGCACCCAGATGCTGATGGCGGAAGCCCGCCATATCGATGCCGTGCTTTACACCCATGCCCATGCCGATCATATCCATGGCATAGACGATCTGCGCGGCTATGTGCTGGAGCGGAAGCGCCTGATCGACATATATGCCGACGTCCCGACCATGGTGCGCCTGCGCGAGGCTTTCGGCTATTGTTTCGAAACGCCGCCCGGCAGTTCCTATCCGCCTATCCTGTGGGCGCGCAACATCGGCCACGACAGGCCGGTTACGGTGGAGGGAGAGGGCGGCGCGCTCACCTTCGAACCGCTGCCGCAAATTCATGGCGACATCACCTCGCTTGGCTTCCGCGTCGGGAATATCGCCTATTGTCCGGACGTCAGCGATTTTCCGGACGCCACGGCAGCGCGATTGAGCGGCCTGGATGTGCTGATTATCGATGCCTTGCAGTATCGCCGTCATCCCAGCCATTTTTCGCTCGCTCAGGCGCTGGAATGGATCGGCAAGCTGAAGCCGAAACAAGCCGTGCTGACGCATATGCACATACCGCTGGATTACGAGACGGTGCTGGCTGAAACGCCGGACAACGTGCAGCCGGCCTATGACGGGCTGGTGCTGGAATTTCCAATCGCTTCCGCGTGACCGGCGAACCATGCTGACGCCGCGTGGCCGGCGATGCATGCTGACGCCGTGCATCGTGCATGCGGATTTTCTGTTAAAGCGTGTCGCGATCTTTCAGATTCGCTTCCCGCGCTTTGAGTTCTTGTTGTTACGCATGTCGTTGCCCCGAAACCGGTTCCCACCTTCGGGCGACATGTTTTAGTTCCATAATCTATCTTATGCGACTTCTATGTCGTTCCTGACCATTCTGCCCTGACCATTCTGCCCTGACCATTCTGCAAAGACGGCAGCCGAAGGAGCGGATGAAGGCGTTGTCCTCGCGGACGATCTCATTCACCCCTGAGCGTTTCACCATCCCTCGCCGTCTTTTTCAGCCGGCTCGCGGCGGATCAGCGCTCTCCGCGCGCAGCCAGCTTGCGCATGGAAGCGATGCGCCGGCGGCTGATTTCAGTGCGCATCGCCATCATGTGCAGTGTGAAAAAAAGCAGCGTGAAACCGATCGCCATGATCAGAAGCGGCCACAGCAGGCTTGCGTCGATGGTCGGTCCGTCAAGACGGAACACGGAAGCCGGCTGGTGCAGCGTGTTCCACCAGTTCACCGAGAACTTGATGATCGGAATGTTGACGAAGCCGATCAGGGTCATGATGGCGGCCGCCCATGCGGACTTGCCGGAATCCTCAAGCGCGCGCGTCAGCGCGATGATGCCGAGATACATGAGAAACAGCACGAAGACGGAGGTGAGGCGCGCATCCCACACCCACCAGGTGCCCCACATGGGCTTGCCCCAGATGGACCCGGTGATGAGCGCCAGCGCGGTAAAGCACGCCCCGATGGGCGCGGCCGACTTCAGGGAGACATCGGCGAGGGGGTGGCGCCACACGAGCGTGCCTATGGCAGACGCCGCCATCAGCGCGTAACACATCATGGAAAGCCAGGCGAATGGCACATGAATGTACATGATGCGCACAGTCGTGCCCTGCTGGTAGTCCTCCGGCGCGACAAAGCTCATATAAAGCCCCGCCGCCAGCACGAGGCATGCCGCACCCGCCAGCCATGGAATCGCCCTGTCGGCGAAGCCGACGAAACGCGTCGGGTTGGCGAAGTCGATCCAGCTGGCGATGCGGGTGCGTGAAACAGTCATGACAAGCTACATAACCCTGCCCCGCATCGCGGGCAACTGCGACGCAAAGGCCGGCCGGGTTTCAGGCGGCGGCGCCCTCATGCACCGTCGAAATCCGGGAGAGACGGCGCACTTCCTCGTCGTTCAGCAGACCGCCCGCACGCAGCAGCGATGCGAAGCGGCCGTTGCGCAGCGACAGTTCGGCAAAGCCGCCCATCTCGATCACCCTGCCCTTGTCCATGAAGACGACGAGATCGGCGTCCCGCACCGTGGTCAGGCGGTGGGCGATGATGAAGGTGGTGCGATCGCGGCGCAGTTCGTCTATCGCCTGCTTCACGCGTTCTTCGGTTTCCACGTCGAGGGCGCTGGTGGCTTCGTCCAGAACGAGAATAGGCGCGTTTTTCAGCACGGCGCGGGCGATGGCGATACGCTGGCGTTCGCCGCCGGACAGTTGCCCGCCACGCTCGCCGACGATGGTGTCGTAGCCTTCGCCCTTGGCAAGGATGAAATCCTGCGCCGCCGCGGCTTGCGCCGCCGCATGGATTTCCTGATAGGTGGCGTCGGCCTGCCCGATGCGGATATTGTCCTCGATCGAGCGGTTGAGCATGCCGGCATCCTGAAAAACCGTGGCAATGCAGTTTCTGAGAGACGAGGTGGTGACGGTGCGGGTGTCGATGCCGTCGATCAGGATGCGGCCCCGCTGCGGCGTGAACACGCGTTGCAGCATGTTGATGAGCGTGGTCTTTCCGGCGCCGGTCGGACCGACGATCGCGACTGTCTGGCCGGCGCCTACCTCGAAGGTGACATTATCCAGCCCCTGCCCCGAATTCGGAAATTCGAAGCCGACATTCTCGAAGCGGACATGTCCGGAAACCTTGCCTATGTCGCGCAGGCCTTCCGGTTCGCGGATATCGAACGCGGAATCTTCCATGCCGTAAAAATCTTCGAGCTTGGCGCGCGCCTCCGAAATCTGGTTCACGAAGGTGGAAACCTGATCGAGACGGGCGATGAGCAGCGTGGCGAAGCCGGTGAAGGCGATGACGTCGCCGATCCGCAGCTGGCCATGCATGACCAGATAGGAGCCGATCAGCAGCACGACCATCATCGAGATCGTCGAGGACAGCCGGTGCAGGGCGCTGGCCAGCGCCCACCAGTCGAGCACGGGATACTGGGCATCGAGAAGCTCGCCGACGAACCGCTTCAGGGCAGCCGTCTCGTGGCCGATTCGGTTGTAGCTCTGGAGCACGGCGACGTTGCTGACGGAGTCGGATACATGCGCGAACACTTTATGATAGTGGCGCTCCACGCTCGCCTGCCCTTCCCGCGTCTTGCGCATGACCAGACGGCCGACGCCGTAATAAACCACGCCGAGCCCGAGCAGGACCATCGACATGCGCAGATCGAGCGACAAAGCGGTCGGGATGAGCAGCATGAGCGCTACCGCGGTGGAGAGATGCTGACGCATGAATTCCAGCCACAGCGAAAACAGCGTTTCCACCGCCCGCAACAGCGTGTGCAGCGAATTGGAGGTGCCGCGCATATGGTGCCATGCGAGCGGCATGTTGATGATGCGCTGGAAAGACTGCGAAAGAACTTCGCCGCGCAGCTTGTGCGCCATGCGGTCGGCGCCGCGCGCCACCAGAACGAATGCGACGATGTTGAAGGCGCCAAGCCCCGCCCAGATGACGAGGGGCGGAACCACGTTCACCCGCTCGGAAATCGCATCGATGACGCGGCCGAACATGATGGGTTCAAGAATAGCGACGACGGCCAGGGTGACATTGACGGCGCAGATAAGCGCGACGCGCTTTCTGTCTGCCGCCATATAGCCGAGCGCTCTCCAGTAGACTTGCAGAAGGGACACTCGTTTACTCCGCGAAACCGTTCATTGTGCGATGCACCATTGCTGGAAACATATGAACCGATGTAAACCAGAACAATGTTCCCTTAACGCGGGAGTTCCCGTTTCGCGAACAAAACATAGCTACGAAACGAAATCTGGCGTGATCGTCTAACGGTTTGAGATCAAACGCAAAATGTCCTTCTGAAGGCAGAATTGCGGCAATCCTGCAAGCAACTGCCGCAATGTCGGCGGGAAATCATGCGCAAGCGGCGGAATGGCCCGCCGCTCGCCGTCGATCATGGCAGGCCTCAGCCCCGGATACGCCGCCGGGGATTCTTGGCCGGCAATGTCACGACCACGTCGGTCCGGCCTGAAGACAACGGGAAAGTTGTCCCGGTTTTCTTGCGCCCGTTCACTTCCACAGAGAGTTTCTCCGCCGTCTGGCTGCGTACGACCCGGATATTCTGGGTTCCGCCGGCAAGTCTCAGTCTGGCCGTATAGCCGTCCCAGTGGGAGGGAATGCGCGGATTGATCTCAAGGGCGCCGCCGCGCCTGTTTATGCCGAGTATGGTTTCGACGGCGGCGCGGTAAAGCCATCCGGCAGACCCCGTATACCAGGTCCATCCGCCCCGCCCCGCCTTGTCCGCCGAATAGACGTCGGCGGCCACGACATAGGGCTCCACGCGGTAATGTTCGGCTGACGCCTCATCCGTGGAGTGGCTGACGGGATTGAGCATGGAGAAGCATTTGTAGGCTTCATCCAGCCGCCCCATTTCAGCCAGCGCGATGACGAACCACGTCGCGGCATGGGTGTACTGACCGCCATTCTCGCGGACGCCCGGCGGATAGCTCTTGATGTAGCCGGGATCCTTCTCCCATTTGGAGAAGGGCGGCGTGAACAGCTTGAGAATGCCGTGTTCCTCGTCGACGAGCATTTCGCTGGCGTTGTCCATTGCCGTGCGGGAGCGGGCCGGATCGCCCTCGCCCGAAATCACGCTCCAGGACTGGGCGATCGAATCGATCTGGCATTCCTGCGAGTGGCGCGAGCCCAGCGGCGTTCCGTCGTCAAACGTTCCGCGACGATACCACTGGCCGTCCCAGGCGCTGTTTTCGAGGGCCCGCTTGAGCACGTCGGCATGAGCCTGCCATGCGTCGGCGCGGGGCGCGTCCCCGCGTTCCCTGGCGATGGAGCCGAAATCGCCCAGCGTCCTGAGCAGGAACCAGCCGAGCCAGACGCTTTCGCCCCTGCCCTCGTCACCGACGCTGTTCATGCCATCGTTCCAGTCGCCACCGAGGATCAGCGGCAGGCCGCCGGGGCTGCTGCGCTTCACGGCGAGGTCGAGCGCGCGTGCGCAATGCTCGTAAAGCGGCGCGGTCTCTGGAGATGCCTCCGGCACGAAGAAGGCGTCAGGCTCTCCTTCGCCGAGTTTCTGCCCCTGCAGGAAGGGCAGCTTTTCCTCAAGAATGGCCCGGTCGCCTGAAACTTCGATGTAGTAAGCGGCGGCATAGGCAAGCCACACCACATCGTCCGATATCATGGTGCGAACGCCCGCCCCCGTACGCGGCAGCCACCAGTGCTGCACGTCGCCCTCGGGAAACTGGCGGCCAGCCGCATTCAGTATCTGCGTGCGGGCGAGACCGGGATCATGGGCTATCAGCGAAAGCGTGTCCTGCAACTGGTCGCGGAAGCCGAATGCGCCGCTTGCCTGATAGAAGGCGGAGCGGGCGCGGATGCGGCAGGACAGACTCTGATAGGGGAGCCAGTGATTGACCATGAAATCGAGCGTCTTGTCGGGCGTCTCGACCTGAATGGTGTCGAGGAAACCACGCCACCGGGCCTCGGTTTCCGCAAGGCGGCCGTCGAAATCGACATTGCGGTGCTTCTCGATGAGCGCGGCTGCTTCCGTTGCGCTTTCGGCGTCGCCAAGCAGCCACAGGAGCGTGACCTCGCCATCGGTGGCGATCTCGACATCGCGCGAGAGCGCCGCGCAGGGATCGTCCCCGGCTTCGATCCGGCCGGACAGCTGGCTGCCGGCAAGCACGGCAACGGGCCTCTCGCTCGAACCGCCCCTGCCGATGAACTCTTCCCGATCAGCGGTGACCGAATCCGGCCGGGCATCGCCGGCGAGGAATGCAACCCGACCGCCAAAGTCGAGATTGTACGGGTTGGTCGCGAGCATGGCGCCCGTCTCGGCTTCCCGCGAGGAAACGATGGTGTCGGCGGTTCTGGAGCGATGCGTGCCCAGAACCCATTCGGCATAGGCGTAGACGCGCAATCGCGCCGCGTCGGCCCCTGTGTTGCGGAGGCGCAGCCGCGTTATCCTGACCGGATCGGCCGGATCGACGACGTGGGTAAGCTCCATGTCGAGCCCCCCTCTGCTTGCGCGGAAGGTGGTGAAGCCCTGCCCGTGGCGTGTCTCGTAGAGAACGCCCGGGTCGCGCACCACCGCCGCCAGCGGCGAGAACGAAGCGCCGCTGGCGAGGTCGTGAATGTAGATGCCCTCGCCCGGCCGGTTGGTCACCGGATCGTTGGACCATGGCGTCAGTTGATAATCGCGACTGTTGCGGCTCCAGGTGAAGGCTGCGCCTTCGGCGGAGGTGTGGAAGCCGAAAGCGTCGTTGGAGACCACATTGATCCATGGATGCGGCGTAACCGTATGCCCCGCCAGCCGCACGACATAGCAGCGGCCATCGCCCTCGAAACCGCCGAAGCCGTTCCAGTTCGACAGCCCCTCGCCATCGGCCGTCTTCGGCTTCAGCGGGGCGGCTGGCGCCGGCGCGGCGGTGGCGACCGCGCCGATGGCGACGCCGCTTGCCGTTTCGCGCGCCTGAAGCGTCGTGATTTCGGCGCGCTCGATCTGGTCGCTGATCGTGCCGTTGCGCGTATGCAGCACCACGCGTGCGGAGGTCAGCAGCGTGCGATAGGTCGGCTCGTCCATCAGATCGCGGCGCACCGCGAAAATATGCTGGCGCGGACCGAGTTCGGAGCCGCGCAGGCGGCTGTTTTCGCACAGATAATCGATGGCCTGCTGCAAATCCTGCACATAGGAGGACGACTGCTCGTTGACGATGACCAGATCCGCGGTCAGTCCCCGCGCCCGCATATATTCCTGATAGCGCAGCCCCTGCGCCACGATTTCCAGATCGGCAAGATCGTCGATGCGGATGGCGAAGATCGGATAATCGCCCGAAATGCTGGTCGGCCACAGGCTCGACTGCTTGCCGAGCCCGGCCGCGATCGCTTCCGAAGGCAGGCGCATATTAGCGTCGGGGTAGATCAGATAACGCGCCAGACTTTGCCCGATAGCCGCTTCCGCGAGGCTGAGGCCAAGATGGCGGGTCTGCACCTGCGACCGCGTCCACGACAGCATGGCCTGACGGGCAAAGCTTTCGGGATGATCCAGACGATTGATCGCGTCGTCCAGTTCCTCCCGGTTGGAGCCCACGCAGGTCCAGAAGGTGAGCGACACCTTCTTGTTGGCCGGCACGCGCACCTTCCGGCGCAGTGCTGCGATCGGGTCCAGCGTGAAGCCGGCTTTGCCTTCCAGACGGGCACCTGCCTCCATGGCGGCGGGATCGGCGATGGTGCGCCCGCGCCCGATGAAGGCGCGCCTGTCGGTTTCGGCTTCCGTGTTGCGGGCAAGCCCGGTCGGGTCGGTCACGAAGTGCACGGCAACGATGTCGGCCTCGCGCGGGTCGCGCTTGCGCCGCCTTGCAAAGATCGCGCCGTTGTTTTCGGCGATCGAGGTTTCCACGAACATCTTGGAAAAGGCGGGATGCGCGTTGTCCGAGGCCTCGGGCGCCAGCACCAGTTCCGCAAAGGATGTCACTTCGATGTAGCGGTCGCTCGAACCGTCATTGTGAAGGGTGACGCGGCGGCCCTCGCCATGGCCTTCCGAAATGACGATGCATTCCACTTCCGAACGCAGTGACTGGACGAGTTTGGCGAAGGTGGCCTTGTCGTCGGAGAAGTAGGTCTGCGTCACCTCTCCGGGCGCCTGCCTGGGCTCCGCGGTGGCGGACCACCACTCCCCGGTATCGACGTCGCGAAGGAAGATGTAGGAACCCATCCGGTCTTCCACCGGATCGGGCTGCCAGCGCGTGACCGCCAGATCGCCCCAGCGGCTGTAACCGGAGCCGGTCGCCGTCACCATCATCGAATAATGGCCGTTCGACATGAGGCTGGTCGAGCGAAGGGCGTTGGCCGGATCGGTTATGATGCGGGTGTCGAGGCTCTGGACCTCCTGTTCGTCGAGCAGCGGACGTTCCTCCGCCTCGGTGCGAACCGTATCGGCCGGAATTTCGCGCGGAGCCTTCTCCTGGAGAAGCAGCTCGGCCGACTCGATCACCGGGTCCGAATGGAACCGGTCGCGCAGGCGGCCCTCGAACACGACGTTCGCCACGGCGGCGATGGTCATGCCGGAATGGTGCGCGTAATAGTTCAGCACCACGGCATGGTCGGCGCCTTCGGGCACGCGCTGCGGCGTGAAATCGACGGCGTCGTGATAACCGTATCGCCCCAGTGCGCCGATACTCTTCAGGCGCTTCAGGTTCTCAACCGCTTCACGCGGCATGAACTGGGCGGCGAGAATGGTCGCATAGGGCGCGATGACGAGATTTTGCGCCAGCCCCCGCTTCAGGCCCAGGCCCGGCACGCCGAAATTGGTGTACTGGTAAGTGAGTTCGCGGTCGCGGGCATTGTAGGCCGCCTCCGAAATGCCCCATGGCACGTTTCTCGATCGGCCATACTGTATCTGGCGCCTGATGATCAGTTTGCTGGTCTGGTTGAGCAGGCTGCCATGCGGCTCCTTCATCACCAGCGGCGGCATCAGATACTCGAACATCGAGCCCGACCACGACATCAGGGCGCCACGGAAACCGATCTCCACAATGGGACGGCCGAGCTTGAACCAGTGCTCGGTCGGCAGATCGCCCTTGGCGATGCCGAACAGGGAGGTCATCCGCGCCTCGGAAGCCAGAAGATCGTAGCAGCTCTCGTCAAGCTGATGCTCATCGGCGCGGTAGCCGATGGAAAGCAGCTTGCGCTCCTTCCGCATCAGGAACGAGAAATCCATCTCGAACGCGTAGCGGCGCGCGCCTTCGCACAGCTTGAGCAAACGGGCCCGCAATTCCTCCACCGTGCGATCGTCGGCGTGGGAATCGTGAACATGCGCCTCGCAGGTGGCCTCCAGCCTCGCGGCCCAGTCGATCACGATTTCGGAACGGGCCGAGCCCACCTCCGTGTGCATGGCGACCGCGAGCTTGCGGATTTCTCCCGACAGCACCGACAGGTTGATGGTGCGGATGGAAGCCATCTCCGGCTGTTCCTTGATGGTCAGAACGGCGCGGCGCATGCCGTCCAGCCGGTCCGCCAGACGCTGGCGCAGCGGCCGCAGCTGGCGCCGGTCGTCGGGGATCTCGTCGAGGCTTTCATCGATGATCGCCACAACGTCGAGCACACCCTCGAAATCGCCGTGCAGATGAACCGAAGGGGCTTCCGCCCATTCGGCGCAGGCGGCGGCCACGGTTACGAGATGGCCGGCGAGGTTGCCGCTGTCCACGCTGGAAATATAGAGCGGGTGCAGGGGCGCCAGCGTTCTGGTGTCATACCAGTTGAACAGATGGCCCCGCTCCCGCGGCATGATCTCGATGGTGGAAAGCGTGGCTTCGATGCGCGAGACGGCGTCCGCCATGCTGATCCAGCCGAAATCCCGGGCTGAAACCACCGACAGCAGGTAGACGCCCACATTGGTCGGCGAGGTGCGGGGGGCAACTATCGGTGCGGGACTTTCCTGAAAATTGTCCGGCGGAAGATGATGGTGCTCCTCGGTGACGAAATTCTCGAAATAGTGCCAGGTGCGCCGCGCGGCGATCCGCAGCGCGTGCATGTCGCGGGGCGCAAGATGAAGCCGGTCCTCCGTTTCCGCCGACCGGCTGATCAGCCAGGCGAAAGCCGGCGAGCCGATCCAGAACAGTGCGAAGAAGAATGCAACGAAAGCGCCGGTCGAATCGTTGAAGACAGGAATGGCGAGACCGATGACGCCGATGACGACGGCCCCGTACATGGCGGAATAGTAGGAGCCGAGCTCGTTCGCCCCATCCCTGTGCGCCTGCGAGGCGGTACGCCATTCAAGCAGGTTGCCGCGCGAGACGAAGAGCCTGTAGAGCGTGCGGACGATCGCATCGCCCATCATCCAGGCGGAGTGCGCCATCAGCACCACGCGCAGGGCCACATTGGCGGTGCCGAAGGCGATGTCCCGCGCCAGGGCGGAAAAATGGCCGCGCGGCGTGGTGTCCAGGCTTTTGGGAAAAAGACCGTTCACGATGTTGAACGTGGGCGCCATGAACAGCGTCAGGATTAGCAGCGCCTGCCACTGGGCGGCCTGCGTGAAGGGCAGCAGCGTCCAGCCGGCAATGGCCGCCATCACCCAGAAGATGGGCGTCAGCGTGCGCCTGAGATTGTCCACCATCTTCCAGCGCGACAGCGCCGGTACGCCCGAAAGCGGATCGAGGATGAAGCGCAGGAGCTGCCAGTCGCCCCTTGCCCAGCGGTGCTGGCGCGAGGCGTCGACGGAATAGCGGGTTGGATAATCCTCGACCAGTTCGATATCCGTGACCAGCGCGGAGCGCGCGAAAGCGCCTTCGACAAGGTCGTGGCTGAGGATCGTGTTCTCATCGAACCGATCCTTGAGCGCCGCGTCGAACGCGTCGATGTGATAAAGGCCCTTGCCGGTGAAGGTGCCGTCTCCGAACACATCCTGATAGAGGTCGGAAACCGCGAACACGTATGGATCGAGCCCCCGGTCGGATGAAAACACCCTTTGCAGGAACGACGCCTCGTCGCCTGTGGTGAGCGACGGCGTGATGCGGGGCTGGAGGATTGTGTAACCCGCGATCACCTTCCTGGTGGCGGCATCGAAATGCGGGCGATTGAGCGGATGGGCGAGCTTGCCGATCAGCTTGGAAACGGCGTCGCGCGTGGTGCGCGTATCGGCGTCCAGCGTCATTACATAGACGACATCCTCGGGAAGCGGCGCATCCAGCGGCAGAAATGTCGTATCGCCATCGCCCCGCAGCAGAAGATTGAGTTCGTGCAACTTGCCCCGCTTGCGTTCCCAGCCCATCCATACGCCCTGAGACGGGTTGTAGAGGCGGCGGCGGTGCAAAAGATGGAAGCCGGGCGTGCCCTGCGCAGGATAGCGCTGGTTGAGACGGTTGACCTCCGCCCGGGCGAAATCGAGGATTTCGGTGTCGGACGGGCTCAGTTCCCGGTCGCTGTCCGGCCAGTCGGACAGAAGCGCGAAATAAAGTTCATCCGAAACGTTGGCGAGATGATGCACCTCGATGTTGCGGATGTTCTCCTCGACATCGTCGCGCGACCCGATCAGGGACGGAACGACGACGAGCGTGCGGGATGCCGCCGGCACGCCGTCCTTGTACTCATAGCCGATCAGCCGCGTGGGTTTCAGGAACAGCAGCACCACGGTGTTGAAGAAGCCGAGCGCGCCTTCGCTGGCGGGCACGGCGAACAAGACCAGCATGGTTGCGATTGCCCCCCCCGGCAGCCCGAGAGCCGCAAGCGCGTTGTTGCTCATATAGAGCAACAATGCTGTGAGAGCGAAGACGGGAACGGCTATGCCGAGCCAGCCTGCCTTGCGGAAGGATCGCTTCAGCGACAGGCCGAAGGGCGGATGAAAACCGATTTCCCGCTCCAGCGCCTGACGGCGCGGTCCAACCAGATAAAAACCGACATCGGCCGTTTCGCCGGAGGTGTCGGCCGAATTTTCCGCCAGCGCCACAGCCGTCTCGGCAACGTCATATTCGGAGCGGCCCGAGCGGCGGGCCAGGTCCTCGATGGCGGTGCGGTACTGGTCGCGGGAGGCGAAATCGAGCGCCGCATAGTCGCCGCTCTGGCGAAGCAGTTCATCGATGCGGCTGACGTCCTCGAACCAGACGGTCCAGTCGATATCGTTGATGAGGCGCAGGCCTCTGATGATGTTGCCGGTGGTGACGTTGCCGGCCGACAGCGTCTGGTGCTCGGCCATGATGATCTGTTCAGCGTCGGAGCCGGACTTCTCAAGCTCTCCTTCAAGCCACAGAAGCGCCCGGCCGGCATTCTGCGATCCGTCGCGAAGACGGTAGAGCAGCTGCGTGGCGAAGGTCGTGTCGCGGGCATAGACGCCGTAACGGTCGAGCGTCTGCTCGCGCTCGCTGCCATCGGCGGAAGCAAGGGCCGTGTCGGCAACCTCATTCGCCACCAGGCGCATCTTCCTCGCGCGCTCGACGCGCATGGCGAGACGTCTGAGGTTTTCGATGAGCACGAAACGAAGCAGCGAGGGCAGCGCCCATATCTCGCCGATCTTCATCGGCTCTATCGCCTGAAAACCCTCTACGATCGCCTTGAATGTCTGGGCGGAAACAGAACTGTCCGAATGCGCCACATAGGCCCAGGCGATCGCCAGCGTGCGGGGCACGGAAGTGCCGTCTTTCAGCGGAAGCGTGGGCAGCTGCTGATAGAAGCGGCGCGGCAGGTCGCGCTTGATCTGGTAGATCGTTTCTTCGACCAGATAGTTGTTGTCGAGCAGCCACTGGGCCGCCGGCGTAACGGTCTCGCCCTTCGCCTGAGCGGCATTGGTCGACCGGTAGACCTCAAGAATTTTGGCCGCGCTTTCGCGAATGCGGTTCTGGAAATCGAAAGCGCCCAGTCCGGCAAGGCTTTGCGTATCGCCCTCGGCCATCTGGCCGCCGAGCTGCCGCAGCCTGTCTTCCTGATAGAACTGCGACCTGATCGGCTCCTCCGCAGCCGAAGGAATGGACGCTGGCTCGATTGTCAGTTTATCCGGGCTGGTCTGAATATTCATAAAAAATCCACAAGGCCAAAAAGTACCGTGGCTCGATCACGAGCAGTTCAACCGTAAACCGTTTTAAATGCAAATGGTTGCATCCCGCTCACCTGCAAATGATTGCATCCCGCATCATATCCGGTTTCCGGAAAAACGTCCTGCAGCGCACGAAAGCCGGCCTCCCCGCGATCTCCGTTGCAGTGACCGGAGCGAAAGGAGAGAAATCGGGCTTTTTCGTGTTTTGCGCGGAGCGGGGGCGGCGCCGGCGATGGAGCTTCAATAAAGCTTTGCGACAGGTTTTAACAAAGTCGCAGGATGGCACGCCGCCGTTGCGGCCGCCATCGGTGCGCGCCGCCTCCAGGAGGAGGCGCGCACGGAATTATGTCCCTCAGATCGCAGCGGTGACGATCATCTCGACCTTGTATCGGGGCGTGGCAAGCTTTGCTTCGCCGGTGGCGCGGGCGGGCGTGTGGCCCTGCGGAACCCATTCGTCCCAGACCTTGTTCATCTCTGCGAATGTCGACATGTCCGAAAGCCAGATGATGGTCTGGAGAATCCTTGTCTTGTCCGAGCCGGCCTCGGCGAGAAGCTTGTCGACGGTGGCCAGGATATCGCGGGTCTGCGCTTCCACAGTCTCGCCTTCGCCCACCTGACCCGCGAGATAAACCGTGTTGCCGTGCACGACGATGTCGCTCATGCGCTGGCCGACGCCCATTCGACGAATGCTCATTTTCTCTCCATTCCTGAAATGCTGGCCGCCCCTTATAGGCGATAATTGTGTAGATAGCACATTCGATCCGGGCAAGCCTGAGAAATGCCGGAAATTGCGATCCACGCAAAAAGCCGGAAGAAGGTTCCATCCATATCTTGTACGCGAACCTCAGCTTTGGCATGAAGGTGCGGACGCTGCGGATCGCGCGGCACATTCTGCACAGAGGTATCCATGGAATTCCGCCAGATCAGCGAAGACTATTCGGTCACCGGCCAGATCGCGCCGGAAGATGTGAAGAAGATCGGCGAAGCCGGCTTCAAAAGCGTCATCTGCAACCGCCCCGACGGCGAACAGCCCGACCAGCCGGGCAATGACGCAGTGCGTAACGCCCTCGAAGCTGCCGGGCTGACCTTCCGCTATATTCCGGTCGTCAGCGGCCAGATGACTGCCGAAAATGTCGCGGAACAGGCCAGCGCCCTGAAGGACCTGCCCTCCCCGGTTCTGGCCTATTGCCGCTCGGGCACCCGATGCGCCAATCTCTTCATTGCCATTCAGCAATCGAAAGACTGAATTTCCTCAGCTTTTTGCCCGCTGAGTGCTTATCCGGCGGCGCCGGTCCCTGTCGAATGCTTATTCGGCAACGCCGGCCCCGCCGGATGCTTATTCGGCAATGCCGGCAAAGCACTCCAGTTCGCTCAGCCGCCAGCCATTGGTCTTCGACGCTATGTCGGAGATTTTCCAGTTTCCGGCGACCTTCCGCAAGGTCCAGACCATCTCGCGCGAACTGTCTTCTTCGCCGGCAAACAGCCTGAAGGCGGCCGTCACTTCGGCATGATCGCCATTGACGGATTCCGACAGTTTCAGGGTGCGGGCAAGTTCGTCATCGTCGAAATCCTGCGCGTCGAGCGCGGGGTCGGAATCGATACAGGGAACGCCGTCTTCGCTGTCCAGCGCCGCATCATTCTGGTCGAACAATGTCCTGGCCGGGCCGAAGAACCGGTCGCGATAGTCCGTATCTCCCACGAATCGCCCCTGCGTGTAGAAGAATTTCACGGCATCGGAAGCCGGCCCGGCCATTGCAACGGAAGGAATGAGAAAAATCAGCGCGGCGGCAGGCAAAGACAGTTTCATTCCGATGCTCCTGCGATGAACGGTTTCGCCAATATCACGCATTCATTCGCCCGTCGTGGCGTTGGCTGAAAGATTTGAAAAAATTATACCGCACGGTCCGCGCCCTGAAATTGCGGAAGGGTGGAAGGGCTTTCGCCGTCAGGCAGAATCCGGCCGGAATCGCTTCCTGTCCATCCGCGCGCGCGGCGCTCTAAATTATTGACAGGGCTTGGGAATAACCGAAAGCCGGGTACCATTTCTCGCTCCGATCCTCTATTGTGCGGGCATGCGAATTCATCAGCTTCCCGAAACCATGATCAACCAGATCGCTGCCGGCGAGGTGATCGAACGCCCTGCCTCGGTGGTCAAGGAACTCGTCGAAAACGCGCTCGATGCCGGCAGCACCCGCATCGAGATCGTGACCGGCGGCGGGGGGCTCAACCTGATTCGCATCACCGATGACGGGTCGGGAATGAGCGGGGAAGATTTGCCGCTCGCCATCGGCCGCCACTGCACCTCCAAGCTCGCCGACGACATCCACGACATCCGCTCGCTGGGTTTCCGGGGCGAAGCGCTGCCGTCGATCGGATCCGTGGCCCGCCTGTCGATCCGCTCGCGGGCGCAAAACAGCGACAGCGGCGCGGAAATCGCCGTGGAAGGCGGCCGTATCGCTCCGGTGCGCCCGGCGCCCGCCAATCGCGGCACCACGGTAGAGGTGCGGGACCTGTTCTTCGCCACCCCTGCCCGGCTCAAATTCATGAAGACCGAGCGCGCCGAGAGCACCGCGACCAGCGACGTCATCCGGCGCATTGCAATCGCTTTTCCCGCCGTGCGCTTCACATTGGCGGGGGCCGACCGTTCGACGCTCGACCTGCCGGCCACCGGCGATACGCCCGAAGGCCGGCTGGAGCGCATCGCGCAGGTGATGGGTCGGGAGTTTGCCGACAACGCCATTCCCATCGATGCGGTGCGCGAGGGCGTGCATCTTCAGGGATATGTTTCCATTCCCTCCTACAGCCGGGCCAACGCGCTCCAGCAATATGCCTATGTCAACGGGCGGCCGATCCGCGACAAGCTGTTCGCAGGCGCGATACGCGGTGCCTATGCGGATGTTTTGCCGCGCGACCGGCATGGCGTGACCGTACTTTTCCTCAACGTCGATCCCGCCACCGTGGACGTCAACGTTCACCCTGCGAAGGCCGATGTCCGCTTCCGGGATCCCGGCCTCGTGCGCGGCCTGATCGTGGGAGCAATCCGTCAGGCGCTGGCTGAAGCAGGCGTTCGGGCCGCGACCACGGGAGCCGCGGACATGATGGCAGCCTTCCGTTCCGGCCCCTCGGCCTCGCGCCCGGCCTCGACTGGCGGCGGCTCATCTTTCTCCTTCGGCGCACGAGCGCCCTTGCAGCGTCCGGCGAATTTCGACCTGCGGGATTCCCCCTATCGCCCGCTCGGCTCCGGCAACCGGTTTTCCGAGGGCGAGCAGGCAAGCTTCACGCCGATGGCGACAGCAAGTGCCGATGCGCGCGCAGGCCTTGCCGAGGCAGATGAGGCGCTTGAAGCAACCGCCCTGGGCGCGGCGCGGGCGCAGGTTCACGAAAACTATATCGTCGCCCAGACGCATGATTCGCTCATCATCGTGGATCAGCATGCCGCCCATGAGCGGCTGGTTTACGAAGCGCTGAAGAATGCGCTGCATTCGCAGGCCGTGCCTTCCCAGATGCTGCTTTTGCCGGAGATCGTCGACCTGCCTCAGGACGATGCCGAGCGGCTGGCGGTGCATGCCCCGACCCTGGAACGGTTCGGGCTCAGGCTGGAACGTTTCGGGCCCGGCGCGGTGGCGGTGCGTGAAACGCCCTCGATGCTGGGCGAAGTCGACATACAGCAACTGATACGGGATCTGGCCGACGAAATCGCCGATCACGATACAACCGAAACGCTGACCGGGCGGCTTCATCATATCGCCGCGACCATGGCCTGCCACGGTTCGGTGCGCTCCGGCAGGCGGCTCCGGCCCGAAGAAATGAACGCCCTGCTGCGGCAGATGGAAGCCACGCCCGGTTCCGGCACCTGCAATCATGGCCGGCCGACCTATATCGAGCTGAAGCTTGCCGATATCGAGCGCCTGTTCGGCCGGCGATGATAAGCGCGAACTTGACCTCGCCACTTTTTGCGGCGATGAAAGATCAATTCAACTGGCAGATTTCCATGATGAACCGTTTTGAGGGGCCTGGCAGCCGCGAGGCCCGCATCCGCTATCTGGATGGCGACTTTCAGGTCACCAGCCCCGGCTCCTTCGTTCGCTGCGCGGTTACCGGCGAAAACATCACGCTCGATGAGCTGAGATACTGGAGCGTCGAGCGGCAGGAGGCTTATGTGAGCGCGAGCGTGTCCTTCGAGCGCGAGCTTGAGATGAACCCGCAATTGCGGAACCGCTCAGAGTAAGATTTTATCCGGCAAGCCGCCTGAGTTTCCAGGCTTCGACCGTCTCGTTGACGACGCGAGCCGGCGTGCGCGGCTGATCGAACGCCGTCGCGATCTCAAGAACATTCAGCTTGTCCAGAAATTCCGGTTCCGCCGCGCCGTGGCGCAGCCGCACGGCATCCTTCGCCGTGGTGATCAGCTCAAGACCTTCAGCCTTCGCGGAGGACGACAACGCGGCCAGTTCATCGGCGTCATAAAAATGATGATCGGGGAACGGACGCGCCCGCACCACCGTTCCCCCTGCCCTGTTCAGGGTATCGAAGAATTTATCGGGATGACCGATGCCCGCGAAGGCAAGGAAGCGGCGTCCGGCGAAGCGTTCGGCATCGAGCGGCTGCAAACCGGCATCGAAAACCGGTTTTCCGGCTCGCGCTGCCTGCCGCACAACGCCGTCGGCGGCGCTGCCATCGCCCATTCGCAACAGGGCGTCGGTATAAACCAGCTGATCGACAACTTTTGCCCGCAGCGGCCCGGCGGGGATCACCCGGCCATTGCCGAGGCCGTGACGGGAATCGACCACCAGCAGCGCATAATCGATGTGAATGCGGGCGCTCTGGAAGCCGTCATCCATGATGAGGAAATTGCAGCCATGCCGCTCCAGCAGCAGCCGGGCGCCGGCGGCACGGTCGGCGGTCACGGCAACGGGCGCGTGCGCGGCAAGAAGCAGCGGTTCGTCGCCCACATGCTTTGCCGCATCATGGTGAGGATCGACGACATGCGGGGCCGCAAAGCCGCCGCCATGCCCGCGTGACAGAATGCCGGGCGCAAAGCCCATGGCGCGGGCCTGCCCGGCGAAAGCGATTGCCACGGGGGTCTTGCCGGTGCCGCCCACGGTGAAATTGCCGATGCACAGAACAGGCGCTGGCATTTTTTCGCGGCGGGCCCTGTGCAGCCGCCGGCCGGCGACGAAACTGTAAGCGGCCGCCAGAGGTGAAAGCGCGAAGGCGCGCCAGTCCGGCTTTTCCCACCAGAAAGGCGGAGCTTCGCTGGCCATTGTCAGCCCTTGCCTGCCTTGTGCAGCCTGGACTGAACGACCAGAGGATGGATGAACGGCTCCAGCGCCTTCATCGTGGCCGCCAATGCGCCGCGCATGTTTTCCACTGTCGTCGCCGCCGCGGTCATCATGCCTTTTCGGGCCTCGTGATTTGCCAGCAGATAGTTGACCGCGCCAGCCAGCATGTTGCGGTCGCGCACCAGCTTCGCGCCGCCGGCATCGATCAGGTTCTTGTAGGCCTCCCGGAAATTCTGGACATTGCATCCGGCCAGAATGGCCGTATCCAGCATGGCCGGTTCAAGCGGGTTCTGCCCGCCCGTCGAGGTCAGAGAGCGGCCGACGAAGGCAATTTCGGTCAGCCGCAGATAGAGCCCCATCTCGCCGATCGTGTCGCCCAGCAGAATATCGGTATCGGCCGCAACAGGTTCGCCGGAACTGCGCCGCACCAGCCGCAGGCCCATGGCGCCGATACCGGACGCCAGTTCGTCCGCCCTGGCCGGATGGCGCGGCACCACGACGGTCAGCAGGCCGGGATGGCGCTTTCGCAGGGCGGCATGTATTTCGGCCGCCATTTTTTCCTCGCCGTCATGGGTGGAAACCGCGGCCCATGTGGGTCGCGCGCCGATCTGCCGCCGCAGAACCCGCAGCGCTCTCTCATCCACGGGCGGCGGCGGCGTATCCACCTTGAGGTTTCCCGATACGCTCACCGGCCGCGCCCCGAGCGTGCGAAATCGCTCGCCGTCGATCTCCGACTGCGCCACCACATGCGAAAAATTCTCGAACAGAGCCTCGGCGAGGCTTGCCCGCTTCGTCCACGAAGCGAAGGATTTGTCCGACATGCGCCCGTTGACCAGAACCTGCGGAATGTTGCGCGCACCCAGTTCGAGTATGGTCATGGGCCAGATCTCGGATTCCGCGATGATCGCGAGGTCCGGGCGCCAGTGATTGAGGAAGCGGCTGACCGCCGGCTTGATATCCAGCGGCACATATTGGTGAATGACGCTGTTGCCCAGCCTTTCGCGCACGACCTTGGCGGAGGTGACCGTGCCTGTCGTCAGCACGATATTGACGCCATAGCTCAGGATCGTGCGGACAAGGGGCACGATGGCGATGGTTTCGCCGACGCTGGCTGCATGAAACCAGATCAGGGGGCCGTCGGGGCGCTCATACCCGGCAATGCCGTAGCGCTCCTTCGAGCGGCCCTTGTCTTCCTTGCCCTTCGAGGCGCGCCACGCAACATAAGGTCCCATCAAAGGAAAAGCGGCAGCACCCGCATAGCGGTAGAGCGTCAACAGGGTTCGGGCCGCACGTTCGCTCATCGGGCTGCGTCCACCAGGGCATAGGCTCTTGCCGTCGCTTCGTTGAGTGAGGCAGTCAGTTCCTGGCGTTTGCGCTCCATTTCCGCATCGTCCGCATCCTTGGGAACGAAGACCGGCGCGCCGATCACGAAGGATGATCTTCCGAAGGGCAGATTGATCGTGGTCTTGTCCCAGCTTTTTTCAAGCACCTTGCGGCGGCTGGTGGTCATGGCGGCCGGCAGGATCGGCCGCCCGGAAAGACGGGCGAGCAAAATCACGCCCTGCCCGGCGTCGCGCGGGGTGCCATGAGGAATATCTGCGATCATGGCGACATTCTTGCCGGCCACGAGTGACTTTTTGAGGGCAATGAGAGCCTTGGCGCCGCCCTTGTCGAGATGGCGGGAATTCTCGCGGCCGCCCGATCCGCGAACGGCCTCGATGCCGAATTTTTCGACGACGAGAGCGTTCAGTTCGGCATCGGCGCTGCGCGACACCATCGCGACCAGCGGACGCCCCTTCGGATAGAAAATCGGCGCCATCAGGTGCTGGCCGTGCCACAAGGCGATAATTCCCGGTTCCAGATGCTCATATTCGCCGCCGGAAACCAAGGTGGAGCCCCTGGTCAAGGGGCTGGTCAGCCTGACCAGGCGCAGAAACCAGGACAGGAGGCTGGCAAGGACACCCTTGGCAAGGCCCGACCGGGCGAGCGGCTGGCGAATCCGGCGCCATAGCCGTTTCGAGGCCGTCTGGCGTTTTTCACGCACGGCAGGCTCCTGCGCTTCCACCGGTGCGGCTTCCCGTTCCATGCTCAGGCGTCGGCCTTGTGATCGGGATCGAGCAATCTGTGCAGATGCACCACGAAATAGCGCATATGCGCATTGTCGACGCTCGCTTGCGCCCTGGATTTCCATGCAGCCTGGGCTGCCTGATAATTCGGGTAAATTCCCACTATATCCAGCGCATCGAGGTCGCGGAATTCATTGCTTCCGAGTTCCTTCAGTTCGCCGCCGAACACCAGATGCAGAAGCTGCTTGTCGTCACCGCCGCTCATATTCGTCCCCTTGCTGAAAACGTCGCGCCCGGTCTAATCCAAACCGGCCGACAATTAAACCTTTACCGATGCCTAAACCGGGAAATGCAGCGCGCGCGCCTCACGCCCGGCTATCACGGCGTAAAGCTCTTCCAGAAGCTCGTCGCTGCCGGCGACGAGCGCGCCATGCCGGATCGTCTCATCGCCGAATCGGGGGGGCAGCCCATTTCCGGCAATCAGCTTTCCGCCCGCTTCTTCAAGGATGAGCGCTGCGGCCGCCAGGTCCCAGTCATGCGAGGCCGGCTTGACGAAGCTGGCGTCGATGCGTCCGGCGGCAATCATGGCAAGGCGATAGGCCAGCGACGGGACATAGCCGACCTTGCTGGTGCGGGCGATCAGCTCTTTGGGGAGCTCGTCGATCATGTCTTTGGGGCCGGCGATTTCCGGGACCGATCCCGCCGTTCTGACCGCGATGCGTTTTCCATCGAGGAAAGCGCCGCCGCTGGCCGTGGCGGAAAAGACTTCACCTATGGCCGGGCAGTCGAGCACGCCCGCCAGCGATCGGCCCTGCTCCACCACCGCCACGCTCACGCACCATGTCGGATTTCCGGCGATGAAGGCGCGGGTGCCGTCGATGGGGTCCACGACGAAAGTGCGCGGAGCATCCAGCCGCTTCAGGTCATCGGCGGTTTCCTCCGAAAGCCAGCCATATCCGGGCCGCGCATTCAAAAGCGCCCCGCGCAGATAGCTGTCGGCGGCGTAATCGGCCTCGCTGACCGGCGACGAGCCCTCCTTGATCCACACCTGCGGGTCCTTGCCGAAATAGCCCATGGCAATTTCACCGGCTTGCCGCGCCGCTTCCAGAAGCAGCGCCAGATCCTCCCGCAGGTCGGGCAGGTTGCGTTTGTCAGCTTCCGGCAAGGGTCATTCCTTCGATCAGCAATGTCGGTGCGGCCGTCCCGAAATTGCGGTCCAGATCGCTCGCCGGAATCATGTTCATGAACATGTCTTTCAGGTTGGAGGCGATCGTCACCTCGGAAACGGGATAAGCCAGCTCGCCATTCTCGATCCAGAAACCGGAGGCGCCGCGGCTGTACTCGCCGGTCACCATGTTCACGCCCTGCCCGAACACTTCCGTGACATAGAAGCCGGATTTCAGGCTGGCGATCAGGTCCCGAGGCGATGCGTCTCCCGCCTCGATCGCAAAATTGCTGGATGAAGGAGACACCGAAGAGCCGCTGCGCGACCCACGGCCGTTGGTGGCCAGGCCCAGTTCCGCCGCCGTGGAGAGCGAAAGCAGCCAATGGCCGAGCACGCCATTGTCCACCATCACCAGCTTCTCGCCGCAGACCCCCTCGCCATCGAAGGGGCGGGAGGATTGTCCGCGCCTGCGCAAGGGATCGTCCGTCACAGTGATCGCGGCATTGGCGATCTTTTTCCCCATCATGTCGCGCAAAAAACTGGTTTTGCGGGCAACCGCAGCGCCATTGATCGCACCGGCCAGATGACCGGCGATGCCGCGCGCCACGCGGGGGTCGCAGATGACATTCACGGCACCGGTTGCGGCCTTGCGCGCGCCCAGCCGCCGCACGGCGCGTTCACCGGCCTTGCGGCCGATATCTTCCGGAGCATCCAGATCGGCGAAGTGCTGACGGGAGGAAAATTCATAATCCCGCTCCATGCCGGTGCCTTGGCCGGCGATCACGCTTGTGGAGCGGGAAAAACGCGTCACCGCGTAGCTGCCGACAAATCCGCGGGATGTAGCCAGAACGAGACCGCCCATGCCCGCGCTGGCGCTGCTGCCGGCGGAATTGCTCACGCCGGCAACGGCGAGCGCCGCCGCTTCCGCAGCCAAAGCGTCTTCCTTCAACCGGTCGGCGGAAACATCGGTGGCGTCGAACAGATCGAGGTCGGCGGGATGGCGCGCCAGAAGCGCGGGATCGGCGAGCCCCTGATAGGGGTCCTCCGGGGAGACCCTGGCCATGGATACGGCTCTTTCGGCCAGGCTCGCCGGATCGGAGGCAGCGGTAGCGGACACGCTTGCGACGCGCTTGCCGACGAAGACGCGCAGCGACACGTCCTCGCTTTCGGCCGCTCCCGTTTCCTCGACTTTACCGAGCCGTACGGAAACGCCGGTGGAGCGGCTCAGGATTGCCACGGCATCGGCAGCGTCCGCACCGGCCTTTCCGGCCGCTTCCACCAGTGCCGCAACACGGTCCGTCAGCTTCGCGGCGTCGATCTTGTCAGTCATATCGAGATGATCCCATGAAGGGTGAGATGGCGACTTTCGAGCTTCCATCTATTGTCGGCACCGTGCTTTCGCAATGGCGAAGGCACTTCGGCCGGCTTTTAGATGGGAATCAATGCTTTCTGGGCTCGTAGCGCGCTTTCATGGCCTCATCGATCCTGCGCTTGGTCTCTTCCTTCACCGAAGCGGTTTCCTTCATCACCGCATCGAATTTCAGAAAATCGAGCACGCGGAATTTCGAAACCGGCGGATTTATCATGACATCGGGGCGCGCCTGCTTCAGCTTGTTGTCGATGATCGACTGCATCAGCAATTGCGTGGCGCCGAACATCAGGTCAACGGAAGTCGGATGGCGCGAACCGTTTTCGACAGGCGCGCCGATGACATCGACAGCCACGACAATATCGGCCTCGTGACCGATCAGATCGAAAGGGACGGGATTGTAGATGCCGCCGTCGATCAGCAACCGCCCGTCGCGGATGACCGGCCTGAACAGCGCCGGAATGGCCGTGGATGCGGCGAGGGCCGACAGAAGATCGCCCTCCTCCAGCACCGCCAGCTTGTGGCCGTAATAATCCGTAGCGGTGATTTTCAGCGGAATCCGCAATCCGGAAAAACTGTCGGGAATGGATGAGGGGAGAAACGCCTTGAGGATTCGTTCGATGTTGAACTGGCTGACATGGAGCCCGCCCTTCATCAGTTCCGCGAGGCTGCCGGGACGCGACTGCCATATGCGGCTGGCGACTTCCGAGCGTTTCGACAGGATGGAGCGGGAATAATCGCGAATTTCCCCGCCCGTCATGCCGGATGCCATGGCGGCGCCGATGATCGCCCCGATGGACGACCCGGCGATCGCTACCGGCCTGATCCCGAGCTCGTCGAAAGCCTCGACGATGTGGATATGGGCAAGACCTCTGGCGCCGCCGCCGCCAAAGGCGATGCCGAAAGCGGGGCTCATTCGGCCGGAACCTTCTCTACATCAGGACCGACCAGCATGATGGCAGGCTCCGCCGACAGAAGTTTGGCCGCAACCTTCTTGACGTCATCGACCGTGACCGCCTCCAGCAAGGCCGGCCGGCGTTCGATGTAATCCCGGCCCAGGCCGGCCACCTGCAATTCCACCAGCGTGGCGGCAATCGCGCCGGAAGAGTTGAGATTGTTGATCGCATAGGCGCCGATCAGATATTTGCGGGCAGCCTCGAGTTCGGCTTCGGTCGGCCCTGCCTGCGCCATCTGACGGATCACGGTGCGCATGACCTCCACGGTTTCAGCGGCGCGATCCGATCTGGTCGCGGTGCTGATGCCGAGCGATTCCGAATAGCGGCGGTTTGAGAGCATGGAGCCGACCGAATAAGCCAGGCCACGCTTCTCGCGAACCTCCTTGAACAGGCGCGAGGTGAAAGTTCCACCGCCGAGGATCTCGTTCATCAGCACGGCCGCGAAGAAGTCGGGCGCCGTGCGCTCAAGCCCCGGAAAAGCCATCTGGATCGACGTCTGCGGAAGATCGTAGGCCACCTTCAGTTGCTGGTCGAGTTTCGGCTGGACACGGGCGACCGGAACGGATTTCTGTTTCTCCGGCAGATTTCCGAACAAGCGGTCGAGGTCGCGCTTCAGCGTTTCGGCGTCGATCGCTCCGACAACGGCGACATAAAGGCCATCGCGGGCGAACTGGCTGTCATGGAACGCATGCAGATCGTCCGTCGACAGGCCGGCAAGGCTTTCCTTCGTGCCTTCATCCGGGCGGGCATAGGGGTGTTCGCCATAGAGGGCGCGCGCCCACTGCTTTCTGGCCTGATCGTTCGGATCGCGCTCGGCAGCGTCGATGCCCGTCAGCAACTGGCTGCGGATGCGCTCGACCGGACCCTGATCGAAACGCGGCTTCCCGATGGCCAGACGCAACAGATCGAAAGCCGCATCCTTGTCCTCGGCCAGAACGCGCACGGTGCCGTAAATGCCGTCGCGGGTGCTCGAAAAGCGCATTTCAGCGCCGGCATCATCGAGCTTTTCCTGAAAAGCGTCGCTGTCGAGATCGCCGGCGCCTTCGTCGAACAGGCCGCTCATCAGATTGGCAAGGCCTTCCTTGCCGGCGGGATCCTGACTGCTGCCGCCCTGAAAGACGAAGCGCGTGGTGACGATCGGAACGGTGTAGTCTTCCACCAGCCAGGCGGTGACGCCTTTTTCCGAGCGGACTTCCTGGATTTTCACGTCCGCCCGCACGGGCAGCGCGACAACAACCAGCAGCAGCAATGCACCGGCGACACGCGCACCGGCCAGCCTGAGAGAAATCGACAGCTTTTGCATGCGCTCAGTTCCCGGCTTTCATGGTCGGCAGAAGATATCCGGTCGTGGAAATCGACGATTGAAGATAGCGGGCAGCGGCGGCCCTGACCTCATCGGCCGTCACCTTGCCTATGCGATCCGGCCACTCCTGCAAATCCTGCACCGTGGCCCCGGTCGCGAGAGCGCTGCCATACATGTTCGCCATGCTGATCTGGCGGTCCCGTGCGAAGATGGTGGCCCGCACGAAGCGCTTCTTGGCCTTTTCCAGCTCGTCTTCGGTCACGCCGTCGTGCGCGATGCGCTCGATCTGCTTGCTTATGGCCTGCTCGACCTGCTCCAGCGTCGCCGCCCCGCGCGGGGTGCCGTATACGGTAAAGCTCGTGGCATCGAGCATGGTGCCGTTGTAGGAAGCGCCCGCACTTGCCGCGATGCCCTGCTTGACCACGAGCTCCTGATAGAGGCGGCTGCGCAGGCCGCCGCCCAGTATCTCCGACAGGAGATCGAGCGCTTCGGCTTCGCCGGGCTTTGCGGTGTTGTAGGACGGCACGACCCATTGCGAGGAGAAGCTTGGAACGCTCACCCTTTCGTCGGTCAGCGTTACCGTGCGCTGCGTGTTCTGCTCGGGTTCGACCGGACGGTCGCGCGGCGGCAGGTCTGGCCCGCGCGCGATCTTGCCATAGGTCCGCTCGGCCATGGCCCGGACGGTCTCGGCATCGAGATCGCCGGCGACGATCAGAACGGCGTTGTTGGGGGTGTAGTAGCGATCGTAGAACTCGCGCGCATCCTTGCGGTTCAGTTCTTCCATCTCCTGCATCCAGCCGATGACGGGAATGCGATAAGGCTGGTTTTGCCAGAGCGTTGCGCTGACTTCCTCATCCAGCAGGGCGCTGGGATCATTGTCGATTCGCGAGCGGCGCTCTTCCAGAACGACATCGCGCTCGGTCGCGACCACCTCGTCGTTGAGAACGAGATTGCGCATCCGGTCGGCCTCATAGGCCATCATCCGCTCCAGCGCGTCGGAAGGTATGGTTTCGAAATAGGCGGTGTAGTCGTAGGAGGTGAATGCGTTGTTGTTGCCGCCGATCTCGGCGATGGCGTGGTCGAACTCGCCAGCCTGGTGATTGCTGGTGCCCTTGAACATCAGATGCTCGAAAAAATGGGCGATGCCGGATTTTCCGGGCGGCTCGTCGGCGCTTCCGACCCTGTACCACACTATATGGGTGGTGATCGGCGCGCGGCCATCGGGAATGACCACCACTTCCATGCCGTTTTCAAGCATGAAATGGGAAACCTCCCAGTCCTTCTTTCCCATTGTGTCTGCGAATGCGGTGGAACCGAATATCCCGAGTGAAAGAGCCAGAAGCGCTGAATAAAGGCGGTTCGGGTCTGATCTCATGGCAGTCTCCGGTTGTTCGCAGTCCGAATCTCAAGGATTGCGGGTGGTGTGAAGGCCGAACGCGGCAGAAGTCAGGCAGCGCCGATGAAGCGGATCACGCTATCCCCATAACCGCGTTCATCGATGATCGAGAAGTCCGGGCCCGGATCGAACGGCATGGCGGCGGCCTCCTCCACAACGCACAATGCGCCGGGCAGCAGCCAGCCGCCTTCCCGCACGCAGCGCAGCGCACGCTCGCCAAGCCCTTTGCCATAGGGCGGATCGGCAAAGACCAGCCCGAACGGCGACAAGGTGCCGATGTCACCGATGGCCGTTGCATCGCGCCGGAAGATCTTGGTTCTGCCGGTCAGGCCGAATGCCTCGACATTGGTGCGGATGAGCCCCCTTCCCTCGGCGGATTCTTCGATGAACACGGCCTGGGAGGCCCCGCGCGACAGGGCCTCCAGACCGAGCGCGCCGGTGCCGGCGAAAAGGTCGAGGACGCGGGCGCCCGACAGTTTGCCGCGGAAGCGGTGCGCGAGAACATTGAACACGGCTTCGCGCGTCCGGTCGCTCGTCGGCCTGATGGAATCGGAATGGGGCGTGGCCAGCGGCCTTCCCCGAAACTCGCCACCAACGATGCGCATTCTATGACCTCTTTGGGCCCTTGCCCGGTCCGCCCCGGCCAGCGCCCTGCGGCTTGCGGGGACCGCGCTCGGGGCGCCCATCCTGCGGGCGTTTCCCGGCAGGCGCATCCTGATCGCGCTCCCGCTGCGGACGCGCGCCGGGCGCCATCCACACATTGGCCCTGCGCTGGCCGGGCGGCTCCAGCGGCGGGCGCTCCTTGTTGCGTCCGCCTTCCCTGCCACCTTCCGGTTTGCGCGGCGGCTTGCCGCCAAATCCAGCGCCGGGGCGCGTGGAAAGCTTGCCCAGCGCCTCATCGCGGCTGCCTTCACGCATCTTCCGGCGCTTGATCAGCCCGCCCTCGCCGATATCGAGGCGCGACGACTTCTTCGCGGCGGAACGCGATTCATCGAAATCGCCCTCGCGGCGTTCTTCGCGCCTTACCGGCTTGTTGGAGAACGGCTTTACGATGTCGGCATCGAAATTGGCGCCCGATTCCTCGACGAGCCTCTCTCCAAGCTGATCGCGCAGCGTGCGGCCCTTGATCTCCAGAACATGCCCTTCCGGCAATTCGCCAAGCTGGAAAGGGCCGTAGGAGATGCGGATGAGGCGGTTGACCTCAAGGCCGAGCGCACCCAGAATGTTGCGCACTTCGCGGTTCTTGCCTTCACGCAGGCCGATATTGATCCAGGCATTGCTGCCCTGCACGCGCTCAAGGCTTGCTTCCGCCCCGCCATAGAAAACGCCATCGACGGCGATGCCGTTCTTCAGGTCGGCCAGCGCCTGCTCGTCGACCTTGCCATGAACGCGCACCCGGTAGCGCCTCAACCAGCCTGTGGCCGGCAGTTCCAGCGCCCGCGCCAGTCCGCCGTCATTGGTCAGCAGCAGCAAGCCTTCGGTATTGATGTCGAGACGCCCGACGGTCATCAGACGCGGCAGTTCCGCCGGCAACGCGTCGAATACGGTCTTGCGCCCTTCAGGGTCGCGATTGGTGGTGACGACGCCGGCGGGTTTGTGGAACAGGAACAGGCGCGTGCGCTCAATCGGCGGAATGGTGACGCCATCGAGCTGAATCACGTCGCTGACCTGGACGTTGAAGGCCGGCGAGGTCAGCACAACGCCATTGACCCGCACGCGGCCGGCCGCGATCAGCTCTTCCGCGTCGCGGCGCGAGGCGATGCCGGCGCGGGCCAGCCGCTTGGCTATGCGCTCGCCGCTCTCCTGCTCCTCGGCGGCAGGACGCGGCCGGGGCCTGAACTGGCCGTCTGCGGGTTTGCGCTCGTCCGCGAAATCGCGCTTGGGCCGATCGCTCCTGCCGAAACCGCCGGAACGCTCGCCGCGCGGGGCAAAAGGCTTGTCGCCGCCGTCGCGTTTCGTAAAAGGCTTGTTGCCGTCGCGCTTTACGAAAGGCTTGCCTTCCTGACGCGGAGTTCTGGCGAACCTGTTATCGCCGGCATTCTGGCCGCCCTCTTCGCGCTCCCGTCTGCCCGGCCGAAAATCGCGTTGCGGCTTCTCGCCACGTTCGCTACCGCGCTGATCCCGGTCACGGCCGGCAAAGTCACGGCCGGCGAACGGACGTTCATCACCCTCGCGCTTGGCGAATGGCGGTTTGCCATCGGGGCGCGGTCCCTTGCGGAAAGGTCGCTCGCTTGCGGCGTCCCCCGATTGGGGCCGGTCGGAACGCCTGAAATCACGGGGCGGCCGGTCTTCGCCTCCGAAGTCGCGCTTCGGGCGGTCCCGGCCCTCGAATTTCTTCGCTGCGTCGCCGCTCTTTGCGGCCTCGAATTTACGCTTCGGGCCTGCCGGGCGCGAATCCGCGCCGGGTCGCTTGGCAAAGCTTTTGCCCGCCGCCGGTTTTCCCGCCCCTTTTCCGGACGATGGCCCGTAAGAGCGCTGTCCGCCGGGTTTAGCTCCGGGTCTGCGTTTTGATCTGTCTTCTTCGGTCATGTGGTGTTTGCTCTTTTGGCGGGCTAGATAGCAGGACAGGCCCCCGCTTGCGAGGGGATAATAGCGGGAGATCGTATTGAATGAAGCGACCGGACTTCATGGGCCTGGCGCTTGAGCAGGCAAAGCATGCGGCGCGGCGCGGCGAAGTTCCGATCGGAGCCGTCCTGGTGGCCGATGGCGCCGTTGTCGCCCAGGCCGGCAACCGCACCCGCGAGCTTGCCGACCCCACCGCCCATGCGGAGCTTCTGGTCATACGCGAAGCGGCGGCAAAGCTCTCTGCCGAGCGGTTGGGAGGGTGCGATCTTTATGTCACTCTGGAACCGTGCACGATGTGCGCCGCCGCGATTTCCTTCGCCCGCTTGCGCAGGCTCTATTTCGCGGCGACGGATGAAAAAGGCGGAGCGGTCGTTTCGGGCGTGCGCTTCTTCGCGCAGCCCACCTGCCATCACACACCCGATGTCTATTCCGGGCTTGGCGAAACCGAAGCAGCGACGCTTCTGAAGGACTTTTTCAGGGAGCGCCGCTAGAGCGTTTCCAGGAAAAGTGGAAACACTTTTCCGGTTCGCAAACGCGACGAAACAAAGATTTGGAGCCGTTCAGGGTTTTACGGTATCGCCGAACCCGCCCTTTCGCGCGGCCTGTTTCAGGATCCGGGAGAAGTCAGGGCGCATGTCCAGCCTGCCCATGTCCAGTCTGCCTCCAGCCTACCAGGGCAGCCAGTCGAACATGCCGCCCTTCTTGGACGCGGCCCGCTTGAGCTTGCGCTCCTTGACGGATTCGTCCTCGCCAAGCTCGTCCTGCGGCGCATTGGCGGAAGCGACGCGGTAATCCAGCGGCGGCTCGCTCAGATAGCGACGCGTCGTTGGATTGCCCTGCCGCGACTGGGCAAGGCGCTTCTGGACTTCCGTGCTCTTGCTTTTGGCAATGCGCGCGTTTTCAGTGATGTTGAACTTGTCCGACGCCTCGGGAATCGCGGCTGAAGCGGTTGAAGAAGGCAAGTCGTTGACGATTTCCGGCTCGTAGAAGCGGTTGTCCTGATTGGCCGTGGCACTGGCGCGGATGCGGGCGCGGCGCTGTTCCGGCGATTCCGGCCACTGCGCGCTGGCCGTGGTGACGACGTTTTCCTGCGGGGCAGGAAGATTGGCTTTCTGGGCAGCCGAAGGCTTCACCAGTTCAGGGCGCGGCTGATAATCGATCTTCTCACGCTTCGGCGGCGCGAATGTCAGTGCGCTGGTCAGGTCGGTCGCCAGTTGTTCGGATGCGGTCTTGTCCGTGCCGTAGGTCGGCGAGGAAACACAGCCAGCGAGCAGAATCCCGGAAGCGGAGAGCGAAGCCAGCAGCGCCACGCGACCACGGTTTTTGTCAGTCATGCCGAAAAAACTCACTTGAGAGCGGCCCCCTGATTGATGCCGGCCGGACATTGTCGGAATTCCAACATGCCCTTGTAATGGTAAATCCGGCGACAATTTGTCATCCGCAACGGTGGTGTTTACCTTAACCTCGGTGCGAGGGCAACGCGTAGCCGCTACGCCCTGCCCCGCGCCACGATCAGATGCGCCCGAGCGCCTGCATTTCCCGCAGCACGCCGGCATCACGCGCCGACACATCCGGGAAAGCAGGATCGCTGCCGACATCGTCCGTATAGCGCCAGGAACGCGCGCATTTGCGCAAATTCCGGTCGATGGCCTTTTCGATCACCACCGCGACACCGGGAACCTCGCGCAAGATGAATGCACCGACCGGCGCGCCTTCGCCCGAAACCACCAGATCGCTGGTGATGCTGATCTCCGCAAGGTCGATGTCGCGCGCTACCTGCCGAAGCGCCTCGTCGGTTACATGGACGACGGGAACCGCCTCCAGAGACGAGCCGATGGTCTTGTTCGCCCGCTCCAGTTCGAGCGCGCCGGTGATGACGCCGCGTACCTGCCGCACCTTGCGCCATTTGGCAGCCAGCTCATCGTTGCGCCATTCGGCGGGCACCTGCGGGAACTGGGCAAGATGCACGGAGCGCGCATCGGGGTAGCGGTCTGCCCATGCCTCTTCCGTCGTGAAGGGCAGCATCGGCGCCAGCCACGTCACCAGGCAGTCGAACAGATGGCGCACCACCTGCACCGCCGCCTTGCGCTTCACGCTGGAAGGCGCCTCACAGTAGAGCGCGTCCTTGCGGACGTCGAAATAGAAGGCCGACAATTCGACCACCATGAAATCGAGCAGCGCGCGGGTGATTCGCTTGAACTCGAAACCGTCATAGCCGGAGCGGACGACCTCATCCAGTTCGGCCAGCCGGTGCAGCATCAGCCGCTCAAGTTCCGGCATATCTGCCAGCGGCACCTCCTCGCCATCGTCATGCGCAAGCGTGCCCAGCATCCAGCGGATGGTGTTGCGCAGCTTGCGGTAGGCGTCGATATTGGTTTGCAGCACGTTCTTGCCGAGGCGCTGGTCTTCCCAATAGTCGGTCGTCATCACCCACAGGCGCAAAATGTCCGCGCCGGACTTGGCCATGACTTCCTGAGGCACGACTACGTTGCCGAGCGACTTCGACATCTTGCGGCCATCCTCGTCCATGGTGAAGCCATGGGTGACGACGGTGTCGTAAGGCGCCCTGCCCCGCGTGCCGCAGCTTTCCAGCAGCGAGGAATGGAACCAGCCGCGATGCTGGTCAGAGCCTTCCAGATAGACGTCAGCCGGCCATTTCAGATCAGGACGATCTTCCAGCGTGAAGGTGTGGGTGGAGCCGGAATCGAACCACACATCGAGAATGTCGGAGACCATCTTCCACGGCTCGCCGGCGCGCTCGCCAAGGAAACGCTCGCGCGCGCCTTCCGCGAACCATGCATCCGCGCCTTCCTGCTCGAACGCTTCGAGAATGCGGGCATTGACGGCCTCGTCCTTCAGCAGATCGCCGTCCTCGCCGGCGAACACGCAGATCGGCACGCCCCATGCGCGCTGGCGCGACAGGACCCAGTCGGGCCGGTCCTCGATCATCGCGCGCAGGCGCGTCTGCCCCGCCGCCGGCACGAAGCGCGTGGCGTCGATGGCGTCGAGCGCGCGCGAGCGCAGCGTGGTGCCGTCGCCAAGGTCCTTGTCCATATAGACGAACCATTGCGGCGTGTTGCGGAAGATCACCGGCTTCTTGGAACGCCACGAATGCGGATAGGAATGCTTGAGCCGCCCGCGCGCGAACAGCATGTTCCTGGCGATCAGCGCTTCGATCACGGCCTTGTTGGCGTCGCCCTTCTTGCCGTTGTCGTCGATGACGCGCGCGGCACCGCCTGCGCGGTCCGGCCCAAAACCCGGCGCGTCCTTGGTGAAGAACCCTGCGTCGTCGACGGCGAAGGGAATAGCGGTGTCGATGCCACGCCCTGCGAGATCACGCGATGCATCCATCCACGCGTCGAAGTCCTCGCGTCCGTGGCCGGGAGCGGTGTGCACGAAACCCGTGCCCGCATCGTCGGTAACGTGATCGCCGGGCAACATTGGAACCGCGAACGCATAGCCGCCGCCGAGACCTGCAAGCGGGTGGGCGAGCGTGATGGCGGCCAGCGCTTCGGCGCTGACGTCACGCAGGCGAGCAAAGCCGAGCTTCGCCTTGGCAAAGGCCTCCTCTGCCAGCGCATCGGCAAAAATCAGTTTCTCGCCGGGCTGCGGTCCGAAGTCATTCCCGGCCGCCGTCACCTCATAGAGGCCATAGGCGATGCGCGGCGAATAGGCGACGGCGCGATTGCCCGGGATGGTCCATGGCGTCGTCGTCCAGATAACGACGGAAGCGCCATCAAGCTCAGCGACGCCACCGGCCACCGGAAACTTCACCCAGATCGTGTCGCTCTCATAATCCTGATATTCGACCTCGGCTTCGGCCAGCGCGGTGCGCTCGACCACCGACCACATCACCGGCTTGGAGCCGCGATAGAGCTGGCCCGACATGGCGAATTTCAAAAGTTCGCCGGCGATGCGCGCCTCGGCGTGGAAATTCATCGTCGTATACGGCTTCTTGAAATCGCCGATGACGCCGAGCCGCAGGAACTCCTGCGTCTGCACGTCGATCCATGATTGCGCGAACTCGCGGCATTCCTGCCGGAATTCGTTGATCGGCACCTCGTCCTTGTTCTTGCCGGCGCCGCGGTATTTTTCCTCGATCTTCCATTCGATCGGCAGGCCGTGGCAATCCCAGCCGGGAACGTAGTTGGAATCGTAGCCGCGCATCTGGAACGAGCGGGTGATGACGTCCTTGAGGATCTTGTTCAGCGCATGGCCGATATGGATGGTGCCGTTGGCATAGGGCGGGCCGTCATGCAGCACATATCTGGGCCGGCCGGCGGCGTCCTCGCGCAACTGCCTGTAGAGGTCCATTTCCTGCCAGCGGGCGACGATCCGCGGTTCTTTCTCGGGCAGGCCGCCGCGCATGGGGAAATTCGTCTGCGGCAGATAAAGTGTTTTGGAATAATCGATCGGTTCGACGGTATCGGTCATGGGTTCGCCATATGGGTTGCCCGGCCGGTTTCGACACAGGGCCTGAAAAACTTGATTTCTGGAACATGCGCGAAGCGCGCGCACCGCAATTCCCGGCGGCTCCGGCAGGCGAGTTGCATCTCAGCCCGCCCGGAGCACCGGGCTGATAATTCGTATCGCAAAGGCGATCTGCTGCGGCTGGCGTGTCATGGCCGCGCTTCTAACCCATGCAGACCCAAGAATAAAGGGCGCTACATGGTAAAGTCGAAGCGATATGTGGCCGAAACGCCCATCGTGAACTGGTCGCGGGAACCGCGCTCGCGCACGATGCTGGAATCCGCGGCGGGGCCCATCAGGCGCGAATATTCACCGAAGACGCTGGTGGTGACGGGATCGGACACTTTCCACGTAACCGCGCCACCCATGCCGAGCGAGCGGACCCCGCCGCCGGGATCGTATTCGCCGAGCCCGGAGCGGAAGCTCTCATCGGCATCGACCCCGTAGTAAGCGTCGAAATATTTCGATGAGGCGAACGATGCGCGGGGGCCGCCGGAGATGCGGATTTCCGGCGTGACGTCGTGGAAGGCGTCCACCGCGATATCGCCGACCATCCCCTTATGCGCGCGAATACCCTGGCGGATTTCGGCTCTCATGCGCATCCAGTCCAGCGGATAGAATTCGAGGAAACCGCCGACTTCGCCGCCCCAGCGCACCGGGTCCAGCCCGCGAATGGCATCCTCGTCATTATCGCGCTTCCACAAAAACCTGCCTGTCACGCCGGCGCGAAAATCGCCCCGATCGGTGAGAGCCAGCGATATGTTATCGTTTCGGGATGAAAATCGCACCGGATTGCCGGCTTTGCCGAGCGAGACGATGGGCGTTGCGCCCAGCATATATTTCTTGCTGCCTTCAAAATCGGGCGCCACCAGCACTGTTGCGCCAACGGCAAGATACCAGTCTCCCGACAGCCAGCCGCCGATTCCGCCGGCGGCCTGAGCGATGGTGGGAACGCCCAGAAAAAACATCGCCGACAAGGCGGCCGAGGGCTTCAAAACAGACATGTCTCACCGATTACGCGATACAAGTGGGAGTTGAAGCGATTGTTGCAGCCAGTTCGGTAAAATTTGTTTTAAATTCGAAATCTCATGAAGCGCAAACCTACTGGACGCTACGCTGCGGGCGCACTAGCTTAGCTTCAGGGAGGGGTGGTTCAAAAGGAGAGGCAACATGACTTTCGAGAACAACTCAATTCGCAGTATTTCAGATGAAATGCGCTCCAAATGGGGATGGTTCGTGGCGCTGGGGGTGCTGCTTCTCATCCTCGGCGGCATCGCGTTCGGCAATCTTTACATGGCGACCGTTGCAACGGTTTATGTCATTGGCTGGCTGATGCTCATTTCGGGCATCATCGAGATCGTTCACGCTTTCGGCGTCAAAACATGGGGCCGTTTCTTCTTCTGGGTGGCCAGCGGCCTGCTTTATGCGCTGGCTGGCGTCTTCGCTTTCTACAATCCGATTTTGGCGTCGGCGGCGCTGACTTTCCTTCTGGCCGTATCGCTGATCGCCGCCGGCGTGCTGCGGGCCTGGATCGGCTACCAGAACTGGGACCAGAAAGGTTCGGGATGGATCGTTACGGCCGGCATCGTCACCATGCTTGCCGGTATAGTCATCGCCATTGGCTGGCCGGTCAACAGCCTGGCGATCCTCGGCCTGTTCCTGGCGATCGACCTGGTCTTCCAGGGCTGGAGTTTTATCGCGTTCGGACTGGCCCTGAAGAAATGAGGGTCAGAAGCTGACCTTGGCGTCCAGGGCGGAAAGGCTCCGGACGCCGTCCAGAACAGCCCTCGCCTCCTGCTCGTCGCGTTTCATCTGCGCGACGAGCGCGTCGAGGCCGTCGAATTTTTCCTCGCCGCGCAGATAGGCGAAGAACGAAACGTCGCAGATTTCGCCATAAAGATCGCCGGCGAAGTCGAAGATGAAGGTTTCGAGAAGCGGCGCGCCATCGACGTTGACCGTGGGACGGCGCCCGAAACTGGCAACGCCATCGTAAAGCGTTCCATCGGCGCGGCGAAAGCGCACCGCATAAATGCCTTCCCGCAGTTCGACATCTTCCGGCAAGCACATATTGGCGGTCGGGAAGCCCAAAGTGCGGCCGATTTGCTGACCGCCGATGACTTCGCTTCGTACGGTGAAGCGGTAGCCCAGCAATCCTGCCGCCTGCGCTACATCGCCTGCGGCCAGCAATTGCCTTATGCGGCTTGAGGAAACGACCTGCGCGCCTTCGTCGCGGAAGGCGTCGACCAGCGTCACCCCGAAACAATGGCGCTTTCCGGCATCCATCAGATAGGCCGGGCCGCCTTGGCGGTCCTTGCCAAAGTGAAAATTGAAGCCGGTGACGGCGTGGCAGATGCCGAGATCGTCCTGCAGGATTTTGGCGACGAAGTCCTCGGCGGATTGGGCCGCGAACTGTGCCGTGAAGGCCTGTTCCACGACCGCCGAAAAGCCCAGAGTGTCAAGCAGGCGGGCTTTCATGGGGGGTGGCGTCAGCACGAAAAGTGGCGTCCGGGGCCGGAAAAACCGGCGCGGGTGAGGCTCGAAGGTAAGGACCAGCGCGGGAACCCCGCGTTTCCCGGCCTCCGCCATCGCGCGCGCCAGCACGGCCTGATGCCCGCGATGAACGCCGTCGAAATTTCCGATCGCGACAACGCCGCCGCGCAAATGCGCGGGCAGCGGCATATTTCCGGCAATCCGGGCCAGCATGGGGAAAATCCTATTGCAGCCGCGGCATGACGGCCACGGGGGCGTAGCCATGCGTTTCCAGAAAACCGGCGAGCTTTCGCGGGTCCGGATTAAGGGCATCGCCATAATCGCGGGCGTGGATGCCTCCCGAAATGTAGAGCGCGTCGACGCCGTTGTCGGCCGCGCCCTTTATATCGGTCATGATCCCGTCGCCGATCGCGAGGATTTCGCGGCGGTCCAGATCGCGCCCGGCGATTTCGGCGGCGGCCCTGAGAGCGGCTTTGTAGATCGGAGCGTGGGGTTTGCCGGCAATCAGCGTGCGCCCGCCCATCTGGCCGTAATCGCGCGCAATCGCGCCCGCGCACCAGATCAGCCTGTCGCCCCGCTCAACCACGATATCGGGATTGGCGCAGATGAAGGGCAGATTGCGCGAGCGCAGCTTGACCAGAAGTTCCCGATAATCCTCGGGCGTTTCGGTTTCGTCATCGAACGGACCCGTGCACACCACGGCCTGCGCCTCGAAATCCTCAACCAGCTCGACGTCCAGCCCATCGTAGATGTTGGTGTCGCGATCCGGTCCGATATGGAAAATCCGCCGCGGCGCCCCGGCGATGAGATCGCGCGTGACATCGCCGGAACTGACGAGCTTGTCATAGGTGCCGTCGGGAACGCCGATCATGCGCATCTGGGCAACGACATCAGCGCCCAGCCTCGGCGAATTCGTGATCATGACCACGGCCACGCCCCTGGCCCGCGCGCCGGCCAGCGCTGCCGCCGCCTGCGGGAAATGTTCCACTCCGTTATGGACCACGCCCCAGACATCGCACAGCAAAGCGGCATAGTTACCCGAAATCGTTTCAAGCGAGTTGATGATGGGGGAATGAACCGTCATGTCGGCTGGCACGTCCGTGTCTCGAAGATTGTCAGGCCCGATGGCCTCGCGGGCTCCCGGATTAACCGATGCGGCCCGGACTGTCACCAGCTTTCCTGCCCCGGCAGCCAGGACCCCGGTTAACATGCACTTAAAAAAAGGAGGCGATTTTAGACAATTCCGCAAACCTGAAATTTAAGGGTTTCCGCGATAGTGTCCCCGACCATTCAGATTGGCAGCGGGGGCTAGAGCCAGATGCTTCGCAAATTCCTTGCCGACACGCGCGGCAATTACGCCATGATAACGGGCCTGCTGATGGCGCCGCTGTTCGGCGCTGTCGCGCTCGCCGTCGACTATTCGGAAATGTCCCGGCAACGGCTCGATACGAGGAACGCGCTGGATGCGGCCAATATCGCCACGGCACGGGAGATTCAGTCCCAGATCAGCGATGCCGATGCCATCGCTTACGCCAACAATTTCTACTATGCCAATTTGCGGCATGTGGCGCCGGCGAAATCCCAGCTTCAGGTCACGCTACCCAGCCAGATCGTTGGCGGCGGCTCGATGACGATGTGCGCCACGCTGACCTATTCGCCGATCTTTTTTCCGGCAGCCGCCGCACTGGTTGGAAAGCAATCGAAGGATTACGACTTCATGACGTGTTCGGAGGTGCGCCTCAAGAACACGCTGGAGGTGGCGCTGGTGCTCGATAATTCGGGCTCGATGAGAGAAAAGGGCGAAGGTTCCCCCTTCACACGGATGGAACTGCTGAAAAAGGCCGCCGAAGAACTCATCAGCACCATGGAAAAGCAGGCCGACAGCGTCAAGCAGGTGGAAAAACCGATCCAGTTTGCGCTCGTGCCCTTTGCCGCCTCGGTCAATGTCGGCAAGAACAATGATAATGCGACATGGATGGACAGACGTGGCGTTTCTCCGATCCATCATGAGAATTTCAACTGGGCGAGTTTCAACTGGCCAAACAGAAAAATTGAAAAGAAAAATGACGTCTATGTCAAAACCGGCAGTGATTGGGGCGACGAGGAAAATAATATCGTTACACGATTCAGCCTGTATAAGGAACTGAAATATTATACCGATAAAAACAACAAAAAAGTGGATTATTTTGCTGAATGGGAAGGATGCGTTGAACAACGGCCCTATCCCTATGATGTTACCGATGAAACTCCAAGGGAAAATAACCCTTCCAGCCTTTTCGTGCCAATGTTTTATCCGGATGCAAAAACTAATGGATACAATGACTGGCCAACACGAAATTCAGGAAGTTATTCGGCTTCCTACTCCTGGGATCCTCAGGTTGGGAGTGAATCCTCCCGAACAGGTGACAATCCATCCTCGTACATGCCAAAATATTTTGACATGCGTGTGAAGAAAGGTTCCAAAGAAACGGAACAACTGGGCTTCGTTGCACCCTATAATTCACAGAAGCTTGGTCTGGGCAAAGGTCCAAACGCGGGTTGCACCACATCTCCCATCACCCCATTGGTCGATGTCACAAAACCAGCCGGCATGCAGAAGATCAAGGAAGCCATATCCGCCATGGAACCCAATGGCGGCACCAGTGTGGGAAGCGGTCTGGCATGGGGCTGGCGCGTTCTTTCAAGCGGCGCCCCTTTCACCGAAGGTCGCCCCGAAACCGACCGTGGCAACGACAAAGTAGTGATTGTGTTAACAGACGGTGCGAATACATATTATACACCCAAGAGCCTTACGCCTCTCAATGGCAACACTTCGCGTTCAACTGATCACGAAGATCAGGGCTCGATCTACGCCGACTATGGTTTTCAGAAGCCCTATGGAAAACCATATGATTATGGCCGTTTGTTTTTGGGATTAACCAGCAATATAAGCAAAACTTTCCATGATGACGCCAATTACTCCAATGCCATGAACGAAAAACTGCAGGAGCTTTGCGCCAACGCGAAGGCAGCCAATATCATGATCATGACTGTTGGTCTGGATCTTGAGGCGGAAGCAAAAAAGGACGCCAAGGTCAGGGAACAGATCGCCGGCCTCAAGACCTGCTCCTCGGACTCGCGCAATCGGCGCGATCCGGAAAATCCCAGCAAACCGGCGAAGCTGTTCTGGAACGCGGCCGGCAACGATCTGTCCAATGCGTTCCGCGAGATCGCGGACGAATTGTCCAATCTGCGCGTCACCAAATAAGGTTCTGCCGGGCAGGCACGTAATTTCCGAGCCTGCCCGGTAAAAGCGATGATCATTGGCCTGGAACCGTTCAACGATTCACGGAATCGCCGAACGGCTCCAAGTCTTTGTCTTGTCGCGTTTCCGAAGCGGAAAAGTGTTTCCACTTTTCCTGGAAACGCTCTGGAACCGTTCAACGCTTCACGGAATCGCCGAACGGCTCCAGGTCTTTGTCTTGTCGCGTTTCCGAAGCGGAAAAGTGTTTCCACTTTTCCTGGAAACGCTCTGGAACCGTTCAACGCTTCACGGAATCGCCGCACGGCTCCAGGTCTTGTCTTGTCGCGTTTCCGAAGCGGAAAAGTGTTTCCACTTTTCCTGGAAACGCTCTAACAGGCCTCATGTCTTTCGTCCGGTTCGCCAATCACAGTGAAATATCGTTCAGTCTCGCCCGCCGAAACCTGATGTTTGGAGGCGGCGCGCTGGCCCTTGCGGGATTGGCCGGCTGCGGCACCCTGCCCCGGCAAGGCTCCGGCGGCGGCGTATCGGCGGGCTCCCGCCATATGATGGATGGCATACGCAGCTCGGAGGAACTGGCCCTCGTCTCGCCCGACCGCCAGCTGGAGCAGGCAGCCCTGCAACAGGCGCGGTACATGGCGGCCTCCGGCAGGATGAACCACACGACCGGTTCGGGAAAAGACTTTCAGGCGCGGATCAGGGGCAACGGCATCAGGGGCGCTGCGGCCGAGAACATCGCCGAAGGACGCATGGACGCCGCCCGCGCCATCGATATGTGGATGAATTCGCCTCCCCATCGCCGCAATATGCTGGACGGGCGCTTTCGCCGTTTCGGCCTTGCCTGGGCAAGCCGGCCGGACCGCCCGGAATGGCGCTACTGGGCGATGATTCTGGCGAGCTGACCGACACGCGCTGTTTCTGCCGCTCACAAACGCCTCCCGCTTCTTGACACCGTCCGGAGGGCTGACTATCTGATGCCTCGTTAGCACTCTCCAAAAGGGAGTGCCAACAGGTCCGGCGGCGCCGGACGGAGGAATTCTTTCTCATCATTGTGACCGAGGAAATCAAATGGCAAAGACGAAGTTCCGCCCGCTTCATGACCGCGTGGTCGTTCGCCGGGTCGAGTCCGAAGAGAAGACGGCTGGCGGCATCATCATTCCCGACACCGCCAAGGAAAAGCCGCAGGAAGGTGAAGTCGTGGCTGTGGGCTCGGGCGCCCGCGACGAAAACGGCAAGCTCGTTGCCCTTGACGTCAAGGCCGGCGACCGCGTCCTGTTCGGCAAGTGGTCGGGCACCGAAGTCAAGCTCAATGGCGAAGACCTTCTGATCATGAAGGAATCCGACATCATGGGCATCATCGGCTGATCTGGCCGGTCCCATTCTTCAACAATCACTGCAATCCGGATTTCGGGCCACGGGCCCAGGAGTAAGCAATGGCTGCCAAAGACGTAAAATTCTCCCGTGACGCCCGCGAGCGTATGCTGCGCGGTGTCAACATCCTCGCCGACGCGGTGAAGGTCACCCTCGGTCCCAAGGGCCGCAACGTCGTCATCGACAAGTCCTTCGGCGCTCCGCGCATCACCAAGGACGGCGTTTCCGTCGCCAAGGAAATCGAGCTGGAAGACAAGTTCGAGAACATGGGCGCCCAGCTCGTTCGCGAAGTCGCTTCCAAGACCAACGACAAGGCCGGCGACGGCACCACCACCGCCACCGTTCTGGCGCAGGCCATCGTTCAGGAAGGCCACAAGGCCGTTGCCGCCGGCATGAACCCGATGGACCTGAAGCGCGGCATCGATCTGGCCGTTTCCGAGGTCGTCGCCGATCTCGTCAAGAAGGCCAAGAAGATCAAGACTTCCGAGGAAGTCGCCCAGGTCGGCACCATCTCGGCTAACGGCGAGAAGGAAATCGGCGAGATGATCGCCGAGGCCATGCAGAAGGTCGGCAACGAGGGCGTCATCACCGTCGAGGAAGCCAAGACCGCCGAGACCGAGCTCGAAGTCGTCGAAGGCATGCAGTTCGACCGCGGCTACCTGTCGCCTTACTTCATCACCAACCCCGACAAGATGGTTGCCGAGCTTGAGGATGCCTATATCCTCCTCCACGAGAAGAAGCTCTCCAACCTCCAGGCCATGCTGCCGGTGCTCGAAGCTGTCGTTCAGACCTCGAAGCCGCTGGTCATCATCGCTGAAGACGTCGAGGGCGAGGCTCTGGCCACGCTGGTCGTCAACAAGCTGCGCGGCGGACTGAAGATCGCCGCCGTCAAGGCTCCGGGCTTCGGCGACCGCCGCAAGGCCATGCTGGAAGACATCGCCATCCTCACCGGCGGTCAGGTCATCTCCGAAGACCTCGGCATCAAGCTCGAAAACGTTGGCATCGACATGCTCGGCCGCGCCAAGAAGGTGCGCATCGAGAAGGAAAACACCACGATCGTCGACGGCGCCGGCAAGAAGGCCGAGATCCAGGGCCGCGTTGCCCAGATCAAGGCCCAGATCGAGGAAACCACTTCCGACTACGACCGTGAGAAGCTTCAGGAGCGTCTTGCCAAGCTGGCCGGCGGCGTTGCCGTCATCCGCGTCGGCGGCTCGACCGAAGTCGAGGTCAAGGAGAAGAAGGACCGCGTTGACGACGCCCTGAACGCCACCCGCGCCGCGGTTGAGGAAGGCATCGTCCCCGGCGGCGGCGTCGCCCTGCTGCGCGCCACCCAGGCGATCAAGTCGGAAGGCGCCAATGCCGACCAGGCCGCCGGCGTCAACATCGTTCGCCGCGCCCTGCAGGCTCCGGCCCGTCAGATTGCTGCGAACGCCGGTGCGGAAGCTTCGATCATCGTGGGCAAGATCCTCGAAAACAAGAGCGCGACCTATGGCTACAACGCCGCCAAGGACGAATATGGCGATCTGATCCAGCTCGGCATCGTTGATCCGGTCAAGGTGGTTCGCACCGCTCTGCAGGACGCCGCTTCGGTTGCCGGCCTGCTGGTCACCACCGAGGCCATGATCGCCGACGCTCCGAAGAAGGAATCCGCGGCTCCGGCCATGCCCGGCGGCATGGGCGGCATGGGCGGCATGGACTTCTAAGAAGTCTCCGCATCGATCCGGAAAGGGCGGCTTCGGCCGCCCTTTTCTTTGTTTGCACCGGAACAAACTCACCAGCGCCCCGTTGATACCGGCAAATTCAACCCAGGAGATGCGATCATGGTGAACAAGGATCAGGTTGCGGGCGTTGCCAGGCAGGCCGCGGGCGCGGTCAAGGAAGCCGCGGGCAAGATGACCGGCAGCAAAAAAACCGAACTGAAAGGCAAGGCGGAAAAGGTCGAGGGCAAGGTCCAGAAAGCCGCCGGCGATGTGAAGGAAAAAATCAGGAAAGCCTGACAAGGCGGCTTCCGAACGAGGAACGACAGTCAAAAAGGCGGCTTTCCTGGCCGCCTTTTCGTTGCCTTGCCTCCTCCCCTGGCCGTTTTCGGACGACGCGGCGAAGTTCAAACGATTAGGGCATTGCCCTTCGGCAATCTTCCCTTGAAGCAGGAGGGGCAAAGCGCTAGGCCGGTGCCATCTCAATTCGCATGTTCAGGAGACCGGCGTGAGCACAAAAAACACCAGAACCGAAACCGATACGTTCGGCCCGATCGAGGTGGATTGCGATCGCTACTGGGGTGCGCAGGCGCAGCGTTCCCTTGGCAATTTCAGGATCGGCTGGGAAAAACAACCCTCGTCCATCGTGCGGGCGCTGGGCATCGTCAAGCGCGCCGCGGCCGAAGCCAACATGGAACTGGGCAAGCTGGACCCCAAGCTTGGCGCAGTGATCGTGGAAGCCGCGCAGGAGGTGATCGACGGCAAGCTCGATGAGCACTTCCCGCTGGTGGTCTGGCAGACCGGATCGGGCACCCAGTCCAACATGAACGGCAATGAAGTGATTTCCAACCGGGCCATCGAAAAGCTCGGCGGCGAGATGGGCTCCAAGAAGCCCGTCCACCCCAACGATCACGTCAATATGAGCCAGTCGTCGAACGACACCTACCCGACGGCCATGCACATCGCCTGCGCCGAGCGCATCGTTCACGATCTGCTGCCGGCCCTGAAGCACCTGCATGGCGCGCTGGAGGCCAAGGTCGAAGCGTTCGGCCATATCGTCAAGATCGGCCGCACCCACACGCAGGATGCAACGCCCCTCACCCTTGGCCAGGAATTTTCCGGCTATGCCAGCCAAGTGAAGAACGGCATCGAGCGCATCGAGATGACCCTGCCGGCGCTGATGCAGCTTGCACAAGGTGGCACGGCCGTGGGAACCGGGCTCAATGCGCCGGTGGGTTTTGCCGAAAAGGTAGCGGAAAAAATCGCCGCCATCACCGGTCTCGGATTCACGTCGGCGCCGAACAAGTTCGAGGCGCTTGCCGCGCATGACGCCATGGTGTTTTCGCACGGCGCCATCAATACGGTCGCCGCCTCGCTGTTCAAGATCGCCAACGACATCCGGTTTCTCGGCTCCGGCCCGCGCGCCGGCCTTGGCGAGCTGTCCCTCCCCGAGAACGAGCCGGGCTCGTCGATCATGCCCGGCAAGGTGAACCCCACCCAGTGCGAGGCGCTGACGCAGGTTTGCGTTCAGGTGTTCGGCAACAACGCGGCGCTGACCTTCGCCGGCAGCCAGGGCCATTTCGAGCTGAACGTCTACAATCCGCTGATGGCCTATAATTTCCTTCAGTCGGTGAAGCTGCTGGCCGACGCCTCGGTGTCGTTCACCGACAATTGCGTCGTTGGCATCGAAGCGCGGGAAGACAACATCAAGGCCTCGCTGGAGCGCTCGCTGATGCTGGTTACCGCACTTGCACCGACCATCGGCTACGACGCGGCAGCCAGGATCGCCAAGACGGCTCACAAGAATGGCACGACGCTGCGGGAAGAGGCGCTTGCGACCGGTCTGGTCAGCGAGGCGGATTACGATCGTCTGGTGCGTCCGGAAGACATGACGCATCCGGGCTGACGGCTTCCGGCCGCAGCAAGCCGTTTCAACCGGAGCAGCGGGCAGCGGGCAGCGGGCAGCAAAAGATGGGGCCGGCTCTTTGTCCTGTCGCGTTTGCGAACCGGAAGACTGTTTCCACTTTTCCTGGAAACGCTCACTTTTCCTGGAAATGCTCCAGGCAAAACTCGTCCCGGCGGCCAGAGCAATTCCAGCAAGAATGCGCCGCGGTCTTGCATTCGGAATTGCGTCAGGACAAGAGACAGAGCATGTCGCCCGAAAGGGGAACCGGTTTCGGGCGACATGCGTAAAAACGCAGGCTTGAAGCGCAGGGAGCGAATCTGAAAGATCGCGACACGCTTTCGTGTATGACCGCCCTTCCACCACGACCGTTCAGGAGGCCGAATTGATCCGGCATATCGTGTTTTTCACCGTCAAACCGGATGTAGATGTCGAGACTGTGCGCGAAGGGCTCATGGATCTCGGCCGCATTCCTCACTCGTCCCACTTCGAGGTATCGCTGAACCGGAAGGTCGATCTGTATGAAAACCAGATCGATATCGTGGTCTATGCGGAATTCGAGAACGAAGCCGCCCTGCACGCTTTCAAGGCGGACCCGATCTATTCACAGACCACCGCAAAGATGCGCCCCATGCGCGATCTGCGCTTTTCGGCCGATGTCGTTTCCGCCAACTGATCCGCGCTCCCCGCCCTTTTGCGAATGGCAGCCACACTCCAGAATGCGCTGGCACGGGCTGTCATGAATAAAGAGGACCAGCGCGCCACGGGCGTCGCCATCGCCTCGAAAAACAACGGCGCAGCAATGGGTTATGGCGATCAGATGATGAAGTTCGCCAGAGTTTCGTCGTCGGTTATATCCCGATACTGCACGCCTTCGGCATCGAATTTGGCGCGCAGCAAGGCAAAATTGCGCTTGTCACGGGTTTCGATGCCGATCAGCACCGAGCCGAAATTGCGTGCGGATTTCTTCAGATATTCGAAGCGCGCCACATCATCGTCGGGGCCGAACATCTGAAGGAAATCGCGCAGCGCGCCGGGGCGCTGCGGCAGGCGTATGATAAAGTATTTTTTGAGCCCCTCGAAACGCAGCGACCTTTCCTTGACATCGGGAAGCCGTTCGAAATCGAAATTTCCGCCGGATACGACCGCAACGATGGTCTTTCCGCGAATGTCCTTTTTCACGAAATCCTTGAGTGCATCGATAGCCAGAGCGCCGGCCGGCTCCAGCACGACGCCTTCGACATTAAGCATCTCGATCATGGTCGCGCAGAGCCGGTTTTCAGGCACGAGCCGGGTGGAAGCCGCCGGAAAATCCTTAAGCAGGCGGAAATTCTCGCGGCCGATTTCGGCAACGGCAGCGCCGTCCACGAAGTTGTCCACGGCAGGCAGCTTTACGCGTTTTCCTTCGGCAAGGCTGCGCGAGAGGCTTGGCGCGCCAGCCGGTTCGCAGAATATGAATTGCGGCGCCTGTTCGACGGCCTGGAAATATTGCGTCACGCCGGCGGCGAGCCCGCCGCCGCCCACAGGCAGCATGACGATGTCGGGCGCTGCGCCCGCTCCCAGTTGCCCGACGATCTCGCGGGCGACCGTTGCCTGTCCCTCGATGATGTCGCGGCTGTCGAATGGCGGCACCATATGCGCGCCATTGCTGTGCGTAAAGTCGATGGCCGCCTGATAGCACTCGTCGAAGAAATCGCCGACGAGCTTGATCTCGACGAATTCGCCGCCGAACATGCGCGTCTTTTCGATCTTCTGCTGCGGCGTGGTCACCGGCATGAAGATAACACCCTTGCGGCCGAAATGCCGGCACACGAAGGCGAAGCCCTGCGCATGGTTTCCGGCCGAGGCGCAGACAAAAAGGCTGGCATTGTTGCCGGCGGCGAGCGTCTTGCGGAAGAAATTCAGCGCGCCGCGGATCTTGTAGGAACGCACCGGCGTCAGATCCTCGCGCTTCAGGTAAATGCGTGCGCCATATTTGCGCGACAGATAATCGTTCTTTTGCAGCGGCGTTACCGGGAAAATTTCCCGTATGGCTTCCGCAGCGGTTGCGACCCTGTCGGCGAAGCTTGTCATGTCGTGTTTCCGGTATCGTGAACGAACAACCCGTTCCTGACCCGATTTTGGCTTTTGCGCAACACTGAAGAAGTCGCAAACGGACGGCTGCGAGCTTCCCGGCCGGTGGACTTACTTCTGCCGCACTCTGCGGGTGGGAAGAGCCCTGACTGCGGATATGGATCGCCCGCAGCGAGACTGACGGAAAATCAAGTGAAGCTGAAGCCCCTGCTCGCCCTCGCGCTTTCGCTGGCCATGGCCGGCTGCACCACAAACAAGACCGACGCGATTCTCGGCAGCGCGCTGGTGCCGGCATCGGTAACGGATATTGCCGGAAATCATTCGATTTTCATCGCCACGACACGCAAGCGTTCCGACGATCCCTCCAGGGTTTTCGATGGCGAGCGCTCGGCCACCCTCAACTTCGCCCGCATCAACGTCACGGTTCCGCGCGAGCACAAGGTCGGGCAGATCGAGCGCCGCAAACGCGGGAAATCTGACGATCCCTCCAAATATTTCATGGCTTCCGAAACGGTCGGCTACGACACGGGGCCGCAATTTTCGCAGGCATTGAGCGCTGACGTTGCCGCCCGCGGCGGCCGTGTCATGGTCTTTGTCCACGGCTACAACACAGGTTTCGACGCGGGCGTCTACCGCGCCGCGCAGATCGCGCATGATTCCGGCTATCCCGGCACGCCGGTGCTTTTCTCGTGGGCTTCCGGCGGCTCGACCACCAGCTATGTCTACGACAAGGAAAGCGCCAGCGTCGCCCGCGATCAGCTCGAAGTTACCCTGCGGCTGCTGGCCCAGAGCGGCGCGCGGCGCATTGATATCGTGGCGCACTCCATGGGCACCTGGGTGACCATGGAAGCGCTGCGCCAGCTCGCCATCACCGGCGACCGCAACCTGAGCGGCAAGCTCGGCGACGTCGTGCTGGCTTCTCCCGATATCGACGTCGACGTGTTCAAGAGCCAGATGCGCCGCTATGGCAAACCGGAAAAGCCGTTCATCCTGCTTCTGTCTCAGGACGACCGCGCATTGCGCCTTTCGGGGATGCTGGCCGGTTCGCGGCCGCGTGTCGGCGACTATGCGGACGCCGGAAAGGAACTCGCCGATTACGGCGTCACCGTTGTCGATCTGTCGAAGCAGAAAGGCGCGGATTCCTTCAACCACACGAAATTCGCCGACAATCCGGTCATGGTCCGCATGCTCGGCCAGAGATTGCGCGAGGATGACGGCTTCGCCACCGACCGCGAGATCACGGACCGCATTCGTCAGGTAACGCAGCAAGCCGGCGCTGGCCTGCTTTAGCCGTCTGTGGGGCGAAGGGCTGGACCGGGCCGGTTTCTGCCTATATTCCGGAAGCGGCCGCTGCGGCTTTGGTAGCTGCGGGGAGACGCTATGGAGCTCTGCTGCTGTGCGATTGAAGGCTTTATGGATTTTCGCGCTGGTTGCGCTGGTCAGCGGCTGTGTGGGCGCGGGCCGGCATGAACTGCTGAACATCTCCTCCTTTCCCGCCAAGGCTTCCGATATTTCGGCGGAGCATGAGATTTTCGTGGTCACGACCCGGCGTCAGTCCATCGACCAGCCGCGCACTGTGTATGGCGGCGACCGCTCGGCCAATGTGGCCTACGCCAATGTCGATATAACGGTTCCGCGCATCCACGAGACCGGCCGCATCGAAAGAGCGAAAGGCCGGGCGCCGGCGGACCCCGCCAGACATTTCACCGCGCGCAGCGTCAGCTTCTATAAGGAGCCGGAGCAGTTTTCGCGCGCCATCGGCGCCAATATCGCCGAACACAAGGAACGCCGGGTTCTCGTTTTCGTGCACGGCTTCAACAATGGCTTCGACGACGGCATCTATCGCATTACCCAGATCGTGAACGACACGAAATACGATGGAACCCCGGTTCTGTTCTCATGGGCGTCGAGTGCGCGAACGACGGGCTATCTGTACGATAAGGAAAGCGCGAACGCAGCCCGCGACGATCTGGAAGCGACGCTGCTCATGCTGGCCAAAAGCAAGGCCAGAAGCATAGATATCATCGCGCATTCCATGGGGACCTGGGTGACCATGGAAACGCTGCGCCAGCTTGCCATCCGTGGCGATCGCGACCTTGGCGGCAAGCTCGGCAACGTGGTTCTGGCTTCGCCCGACATAGATGTCGACGTGTTCAAGAAGCAGATGCTGCGCTACGGAACTCCGAAGAACCCCTTTGTGATCCTGCTCTCCGACGACGACCGCGCGCTTCAGCTTTCAACCTTCATTTCGGGCGACAAGCCGCGCGTGGGCGATTACGCGGACGCGGCCGACCTTGCCAGTTACGGCGTCGTGGTTGCGGACCTCACTCAGGCCGGTTCCGGCGACAGGCTCAATCACGCCAAATTCGCCGACAATCCGTTCCTGGTTCAGCTTCTGGGCGAAAGCCTGCGCTCGAACGCCGGGCTGGCGGCGGCTGAAAACGGGAATTTCGGCAACCCGATGAGCACCATCGGCAAGGATATCGGCCAGGCTGTCGGATCGGTGGCCGACATCGTCATCACCACGCCGTTCAAGGTGCTGTCGATCGCCACCGGCGGTTAGAGCGTTTCCGGGAACAGTGGAAACATTTTTTCCGGTTCGCAAATGCGGCAAGACAAAGACCTGGAGGCGTTCGGCTATTCCGTGAAACCAGGAACGGTTCCAGGCGGCAGTTTGCCGATTGCCCGCTGCGGGCGATGGCCGATGCCCGCCCATGACGATTCATGCCAGGCGTTGGAAAACATCGGTTGACGAACGCCGTCCGAGCCGTGAGAAACAAACCGCGCGGACGTGGCGGAACTGGTAGACGCAAGGGACTTAAAATCCCTCGGAGCGATCCGTACGGGTTCGATTCCCGTCGTCCGCACCAATTGCCGGCTTTCTGCGGGGCTCTTCGTCCATTCCCGTATCCGGTACTGGTCACCGCCGCTCGGCCTGCCTACATTGGCTGAGACATCCTGCCGGAGCACCCGATGACCTCAGCGCTTTTCCAGCCTATCACGCTTGGCAATCTTGCCGTTCCGAACCGTCTGGCCGTGGCGCCCATGTGCCAGTATTCGGCCGACGATGGCTCGGCAACCGACTGGCATCTCCAGCACTGGATGAACCTGGGGATGTCCGGCGCCGGAATGGTCACCGTGGAGATGACCAATGTGGAGCGCAGGGGCCGCATCAGCCATGGCTGCCTGGGGCTTTACGATGCGTCGAACGAAGCGGCGGCGCGGCGCGCGCTCGATGCGGCCAGACGCGTTTGCCCCGCCGGAACCGTGTTCGGCACGCAACTCGCGCATGCGGGCCGCAAAGCTTCCTGCCGGCGGCCGTGGGAGGGTGGCGGTCCTCTGAAACAGAACGAGGATCCATGGCCGGTCGTTTCCGCCTCGGCCATTCCTTATGACGACGGCTGGCAGACGCCACACGCGCTCGGTGAAGACGAAATCTGGCAGGTCATCGCCCATTTTGCCGGCGCGGCTGAAAGAGCGGAGCGTGCCGGGTTCGATTTCATCGAACTCCATGCCGCGCATGGATATCTGATCTTTCAATTCCTGTCCCCGCTCTCCAATCAGCGGAACGACCGCTGGGGCGGATCGCTGGACAATCGCATGCGCTTTGCCGTGGAAGTGGCGCGCGCAGTGCGCAAGGCCGCTCCGGGGCTGATGGCGGGCGCGCGCCTTTCGGTAAAGGAGTGGGTGGACGGCGGCTTCGATGTCGATGACGCGATTGCCGTGGCCAAAGCGCTGAAGGCGGAAGGCCTCGCCTATATCTGCTGTTCGAGCGGGGGAAATTCTCCCCTGCAGGAGCTGCCCGGCGGACCCGGCTATCAGGTGCATCTGGCGCAGGCTGTCCGCAGGGGCGCGGACATTCCGGTTCGCGCCGCCGGCCTGATCACAGAGCCCAAACAGGCTGAAGAGGTGATTGCGCAGGATCGCGCCGATATGGTTGCGCTTGGCCGCGCATTTCTGGCCGATCCCCGCTGGGGATGGAGGGCGGCGGCCGCGCTCGGCACCGAGATTCCGGCGGCTCCCCAGCTTCAGCGTTCCGTCACCACGATGCGCCATTGGGTCGTTGCTGCCTGACGCAGGGCGGAGGCAACCAATGACAACCGCCAGCGTTCTCCTGTCATCCCTGCAAAGGCGATAACCGGAGAACGAGGATGAGCAAAGTCGTCTACAAAATCGTGGAGCATGATGGGGGCTGGGCCTATCGGGTCGGCTCGACCTATTCGGAAACCTTTCCCACTCAAGAAGACGCCGTGAAAGCCGCCGAACGCGCCGCCGCAGAGCAGCAGATAGCCGGAACATCCGATGGTATCGAATATGAGGACAGTTCCGGCAAATGGCATGAGGAACTGTCCGACGGGCGCGACAGGCCACAAACCGAAGTGTCGGAATAGCTGGAGCAGCGGGCGTTCCGACGAGCGCAACCCCGCTGCTCCAGCCTGTTTTCCCTGGTCAGTTCCGGTGGCTATCGCTCAGCCGTGAAGCCGTGCGGTGATTTCGGCCACCCGCCTGCCCTGGAAACGTGCGCCCTCCAGCTCCTGAGCCGAAGGCTGGCGCGATCCGTCGCCGTCCGAGGTCGTGGTCATGCCGTAGGGCGCGCCGCCGCGCACGACATCGTTGCCCATCTGTCCCTGATAGGCATAGGACAGCGGCACGATGATCATTCCGTGATGCTGTAGCGAAGCCTGCGTGCTGAGCAAGGCAATTTCGGCACCGCCATGCTGCGTGGCCGTCGACACCATCACCGAGCCGACCTTGTCCAGCAGCGCGCCCCTGGCCCAGAGCGAGCCGGTCTGGTCGAGGAAATTTTTCATCTGCGAGGCCATGGCGCCGTATCGCGTCGCGACGCCCAGAATGATGGCGTCGTAATCAGCCAGTTCCAGCGGCTCGGCGATCGGCGCTTCCTGATCAAGCTTGTAATGGGCCGCCCGGGCCACTTCCAGCGGCACCAGTTCGGGAACACGCTTGATCGTCACGTCGGCGCCGGCCTCGCGCGCGCCTTCGGCGGCGGCCCTGGCCATCTGCTCCATGTGACCAAAGCTGGAATAATAAAGAACAAGCACCTTCGCCATTTTCATCTCCACGACCACGGCAGGCGGACATGATTGTCCGCTCGAATTGCACACGCAATCTAGGGCGCGGACCGTTCACGGAAAAGCACCCTGACACCGACACAGTGTTCACAAATTCTGCACCTTTGCGCCTCCGGCACTGACGCGGTATTGGACATTCTGCGCCAGGCAACAAGGAGTCGCCATGTCCGGGATCGTTACTGCCGCCATGCTCGTGATCGGCGACGAAATCCTCTCGGGGCGCACCCGGGACAAGAACATCGGTCATCTGGCCGATATCCTCACCGCCATCGGCATAGATCTGAAGGAAGTGCGTATCGTTCCCGACGAGGAGGACGAGATCGTCCCGGCCCTCAACGCGATGCGCGCCCGTTACACCTACGTGTTTACGTCCGGCGGCATCGGGCCGACCCATGACGACATCACCGCGGATGCGGTGGCGAAAGCCTTTGGAGTTCCCTGCGAATATGATGAGGCGGCATATGCCCTGCTTGAGGCGCATTATGCGCGCCGGGAGCTTGAATTCACGGACGCACGCAAGCGCATGGCCAGAATGCCGCGCGGGGCTGCCCATATCGAAAACCCGGTTTCGATAGCGCCCGGCTTTCGCATCGGCAACGTTCACGTGATGGCTGGCGTTCCCTCCGTGTTTCAGGCCATGGTCGACACGGTTGTTCCGACACTGAAGACCGGCGTGAGGATGCTTTCTGCAACCGTGCCCTGCGCACTTGGCGAGGGCGTCATCGGTGGACCGCTCGCCGAAATCCAGAAAGCGCATCCGCAGACCATCATCGGCTCCTATCCGAAGTTCGGGGAAGGAAAATTCTGGACGGAGCTCGTGGTGCGCGCCCGCTCGCCGGAAATTCTGGAAGCCGCCCGCCGCGATGTGGAGGCCATGGTCTCCACGCTGAGCGCTGGCGCCTGACCCGGACACTGACCCGAGCCCAGACACTGGCCCGGGCACGGAACCGGAGGCCAGTCCGGCGCATTGATAGCGACCATCCTCCGCGACGGAAAGGTCGGGTCATGACGTACGCAACCATTGCCGTCATCCTCCAGGGCGAGCGGGAATCGTCACGCGTGCTCGACTGCGCCATCCCGCTCGCCAGCCGCCTTGGCGCGCATCTGGCGGGTGTTCACGCCGAGATTCTGCCCGTTCCCTACGGTTCGGCAGCGGGTTTTCCCGATACGGATTTCATTCAGGTTTCGACGGCGCTCAACAAGGAAACCACGCTCAAGCTGCGCCGGGCCTTCTGCGAGCGAGCCGAAGAGGCCGGGCTTTCCTTTGAATGGCGCATGCTGGAAAGCTTTTCCGGAGACGGGACCCTGACGAGCCTGTCCAGCATCCGCGCCGCCGACCTCGTCATTGCGGCGCAGCGCGACGTGGAAACCGAAGACGGAACGGACGTCGAGGGCCTGATCTACGATGCCGGCCGGCCCGTGCTGATGGTGCCGCAGTCGGGGCCGGTGCTTTCTTCCTATCGCCGGGTTCTGCTTGCGTGGAACGGCAGCAAGGAAGCAGCGCGCGCAACGTTCGACGCCCTGCCCTTCCTGATCGCTGCGGAACAGACCGACATACTCATCATCGATCCGTCCCCCACGGCCGGGGAAGGGCCGGCGGCGGCCGGTTCGCGCATCGCCGACACCTTGTCGCGTCACGGGGTCAATGTCGGCGTATCGGTGCAGGAGTCGGGCAGCCATTCGGTCGAAACGGTCATTCAGGAGCGACTCGTCGCCAGCGGCGCCGACCTTCTCGTGCTTGGCGCTTACAGTCACTCATGGCTGAGAGAACTGCTTTTTGGCGGAGTCACGCGCTCGATTTTGCGTTCGGCTCCGGTTACGGTGCTGATCTCACGCTGAACCGGCAGAGCGTCCGATTTCCGGCCCTCTTGCCAAGCATGTGGATTTCCGGCTAATTCCGCTCGCATTCCCTATGACCTGCGCGTTTCAGCGCCTGCGGAGTGCGTTCTGATGTCCCTGCCCGACAAAGCTTTCCCGATTTCCTGGGATCAGTTTCACCGCGACGCCCGCGCGCTGGCCTGGCGGCTTGCCGGCGCCAACCAGCAGTGGAAGGCCATCGTCTGCATCACGCGCGGCGGACTGGTGCCGGCAGCGGTGATTTCGCGCGAGCTGGGCATCCGCATCATCGAGACCGTTTGCGTGGCCTCCTATCACGACTACAGCTCGCAGGGGCAGTTGCAGGTGCTCAAGGAGGTCAATCCCACGCTTCTCGAAAACGACGGCGAACAGATCCTCATCATCGATGATCTGACCGATACGGGCAAGACCGCCGGCATCGTGCGCGCCATGCTGCCGAAAGCCCATTTCGCCACCATGTATGCCAAGCCCAAGGGCCGCCCGCTGGTGGATACATTCGTGACCGAAGTCAGTCAGGACACGTGGATCTACTTCCCATGGGATATGGGCTTCACCTATCAGAAGCCGATTGCCGACGATCAGGCGAAGTAAGCCGGATAACAATCGTTTCCGCGGAGCTTGTCAGGCAGCCTGTCTCGCGGACAGGTCCACCGCCGAAAAAGCTTCGAGAAGCACCTGTGCGCCGGCGCCGGGCTTCATGGCGTCGGTCGACAATATCTGACGCCAGCGCCGGGCGCCCGGAAGGCCGTGGAAAAGCCCGACCATGTGGCGCGTAACCTGACCGAGGCGCCCGCCCCCGGCCAGATGGCGCGAAGCATAATCCGCCATGGCCCCGACCAGCGCGGCATAGTCGAAATCCGGGGCTTCCTTTTTCTCAAGCAGCGAATCGACGCCGGCCAGAATTTCAGGCGTGTGGTACGCAGCCCGGCCGAGCATGACGCCGTCGACCTCGCGCAGGTGCCTTGCTGCCTCTTCAAGAGTTCCGATTCCGCCATTGATGCCGATGAAGCGCGCCCCACCGGCCTTTTTCAGGCGATAAACCCTGTCATGGTC
>JAZIHP010000001.1:0-109087 GCA_036678505.1 Alphaproteobacteria bacterium | reverse complement strand
CGACGTGATGCCGTCCGCATCCAGCACCAGCCCCCCGGCACCCCGGCGGGAGGCCAGAACCGCCAGCGCAAACTCCCGCGCCCTCTCGCCCACGCCAAAACCGGGCCCGAGCACGAAGGCTGACGGCCGGCGATCGCCAAGGAACGCATCCAGCTCGGCCGCTTCGTCGGCCTTGCGCAACATGATGGCGGTCAGATGCATGGCGTTCACGGCCAGCGCATTTGCGGGCGAAAGAACGGTGACCGCCCCTGCCCCGCCGCGCGCCGCGCCAAGCGCGGAAAGACGCGCGGCTCCGGTGGAAACCGGCCCGCCCGAAAAAACGCCGACATGGCCGCGCCGGTATTTATGCGTATCGACGCCCGGCACCGGAAATCGCGGCAGCCACAGTTTCGGGTCGTTGGCGAAAGTCCGCACGTTCAGGCCCGCGATGACGGCATCCGTGACGCCGATCTCCGCCAGAACCACCTGTCCGCAATATTCCCTGCCCGGCAGCAGCAGATGCCCGGGTTTCCTGCGGGCGAAAGTCACCGTCAGCGCCGCCCGGAAGGCCGGCCCGGCAATCTCTCCGCTCGCCCCCGAAACGCCGGACGGCAGATCTATGGCGACGACCGGCAGACCGAGTTCCGCGACCCGTTCGATCGCCCGGGCGCACTCGCCCCCGATTGCCCTGGAAAGACCTGCCCCATAAAGCGCATCGACAACGATGGCTCCCTTGCCCGGATTGAAACCGGCGAGCGCGGCGGGCTTAAGCGGGCATTCCGCGGCAGCGACCGCCGCATCGCTTCCCGGCCGGGGTTCTTGCGAGGCCCATAGCGAAACCCTCATCCCGTTTTCGGCGAGAAGCCCGGCCACCACATAGCCATCGCCGCCATTGTTGCCCGGCCCGCACAGCACATGCACCCGTTCGGCGGCCGGGTAATATCTCATCACCTCCCGCGCCACCGCCGCGCCCGCATTGCGCATAAGCCCCATCCCGTCGAAAGGCCCCGCCGCGATCGCCCTGCGATCCGCCTCTGCCATTTCCGCCGGCGAAAGAAGTTCGATATTCATGGATGAATTCCCGCGGTTCCGGCTTCAGCTGCAAGACTTTGTTTCCATACTAGCATCCGGGTGCAGGTGCGGCGATGGCTTTGCAACCGGCTCCGCGCTCACGAAATATCCATCATGCCTGTTTTTTGTGCAGCAGCCATATGGACATCGCGGCCCGCCTGGCCTCCCATGCAGCCGGCCTTGCCAATCCGAACCATGCAAGCTGCGGAATTTGCCCTTATCAAGGTTTCCCGGCCGAATTGGCACGGTTCATGCTTGAGATTTGCGCGAGTGGGCTTTGCGCCCCTTAGCCATTGGAGATTCAGCTCATGAAAAAGATTGAAGCGATCATAAAGCCGTTCAAGCTCGATGAGGTGAAGGAGGCCCTGCAGGAAGCTGGCCTGCAAGGCATCACCGTCATCGAGGCCAAGGGCTTCGGTCGCCAGAAAGGTCATACCGAGCTCTATCGGGGCGCCGAATATGTCGTGGACTTTCTGCCCAAGGTGAAGATCGAACTGGTGCTGGGCGACGAGGCGGTCGACACCGCCGTGGAAGCCATCCGCAAGGCGGCCCAGACCGGACGCATCGGCGACGGCAAGATTTTTGTCTCCAGCATCGAGGAAGTGGTGCGCATCCGTACCGGCGAGACCGGCACCGACGCCATCTGACCCTCTTTTTCATTTCCAACATTCTCAAGCCAAGGAAGCCTGAAATGACCACAGCCGCCGACATTCTGAGGCAGATCAAGGACAACGACGTCAAATTCGTCGATCTGCGCTTCACGGACCCCAAGGGCAAGCTGCATCACGTCACCATGGACGTGGCCGAAGTCGAGGAAGACATGTTCGCCGACGGCGTCATGTTCGACGGCTCATCCATCGGCGGCTGGAAGGCGATCAACGAGTCCGACATGCTGTTGATGCCCGATCCCGAAACGGTGCATATGGACCCGTTCTTCGCGCAGTCGACCATGGTCATCCTGTGCGACATTCTCGATCCGGTTTCCGGCGAAGCCTACAATCGCGACCCGCGCGGCATCGCCAGGAAAGCCGAGGCCTATATGAAGGCGGAAGGCATCGGCGACACCATCTTCGTCGGCCCCGAAGCCGAATTCTTCATCTTCGACGACGTGAAGTACAAGGCCGATCCTTACAACACCGGCTTCCGGCTGGATTCGTCGGAGCTGCCGTCGAACGACGATACGGATTACGAAACCGGCAATCTGGGCCATCGTCCGCGCGTCAAGGGTGGCTACTTCCCCGTTCCGCCGATCGATTCGTGCCAGGACATGCGCTCCGAAATGCTCACCGTCCTGACCGAGATGGGTGTTCGCGTCGAAAAGCACCACCACGAGGTGGCGGCCGCCCAGCACGAACTCGGCATCAAGTTCGACACGCTGGTCCGCAACGCCGACAAGATGCTCATGTTCAAATATGTGGTCCATCAGGTGGCCAATGCCTATGGCAAGACCGCGACCTTCATGCCGAAGCCGGTGTTCGGCGACAATGGCTCGGGCATGCACGTCCATATGTCGATCTGGAAGGACGGCAAGCCGACCTTCGCCGGCAACGAATATGCGGGCCTGTCGGAAAACTGCCTGTATTTCATCGGCGGCGTCATCAGGCACGCCAAGGCCGTCAACGCCTTCACCAACCCGCTGACCAACTCCTACAAGCGGCTGGTTCCAGGTTACGAGGCGCCGGTGCTGCTGGCCTATTCCGCCCGCAACCGCTCGGCATCCTGTCGCATTCCCTTCGGCTCCTCGCCGAAGTCGAAGCGCCTCGAAGTTCGTTTCCCCGATCCGGGCGCGAACCCCTATCTCGCCTTCGCCGCGCTGCTGATGGCCGGCCTCGACGGCATCAAGAACAAGATCCATCCCGGCCAGCCGATGGACAAGGATCTGTACGACCTGCCGCCGAAGGAACTGAAAAAGATACCGACCGTATCGGGCTCGCTGCGTGAGGCGCTGCAAAGCCTCGACAAGGACCGCGCCTTCCTGAAGGCCGGCGGGGTGTTCGACGACGACCAGATCGATTCGTTCATCGAGCTGAAGATGGCCGAGGTGATGCGCTTCGAGATGACGCCGCACCCGGTCGAGTTCGACATGTATTATTCGGTCTGATCCGGCACATATGCCATCAAAGGAAGGTCCGGCACGCCGTAGCGGAACCTTCTGGCTGCTGACAAACGTTCGATAAGATCAAATTGTCCTCAGCTTCACGGAGCGTCACGGATTCAGACCGTGAACAGATCGGAATCAAAACCCCTCGTTTTTGACTGCTGCCAAAAACGAGGTCAATCTGAAGATACCGCACACATTGCGGAACCTTTTTTGCATGACCGGGCGGCACCGGTCACCCGCCGGCAGAAACCCGTTTATGCGATTGTCGTGGCATATGCAGATTGTTTGTCGGTTATGTCTTGGCATTTGCTGCGGGATCGACTAGATGAGCCCCGCACCCGCTGCTTTGCAGCGATGCAATGGACAGGCAACCCAAGGGTCATGGTTGTTTCAGCGGCTTTCGGGCCGATGTCTGAGGAAGTGTGCATTTCCGACCAGCACGGCGCAACCAGCCGATGCCTGCACACATGACGGAGAGGTGGCCGAGTGGTTGAAGGCGCACGCCTGGAACGCGTGTATAGGGGCAACTCTATCGAGGGTTCGAATCCCTCTCTCTCCGCCACTTCAGTCCCTGAGTGGGCACTGAGTTTACGCCGCTTCCCGCCACCAGCGTCTGTAGCAGCCGGGACTTCGATCCCATGATGCGAACCTCGCCGTCGGCGACCTCGACGCGCTGCGCGAGCGCGCGCAGGTGGTCGCGGCGGTAGCCGCCTTCGAGCCGGATACGTTCGCGCGCGGTTGAGGCAAACTTCTTCAGCATCTGCGGTGTGACGGCTTTGCTGCCAGAGTTCTGAAGCATGGCCTGCGCCCGCTCGGCGTCGGCCCTGGCCTGATCGCGGATGGCCTTGAGGCCGTCGATGCGGTCTTTCAGCGCCGGATCGTCCAGATCGGCAACGCCCGCCTCGATGGCGTCATAGAGCCGCTTGAGGCGCAATTCCGATTCGGCGGCGCGTTTGTTCAACTCGGCGATATGCTCGCGGCGGCGTTCCGATTGCTCCTGCCTGCGGTCGAGAACGCTGGAGAGGATCGTTTCCAGCCGCTCGGGCTGGAGAAGCTGCTTCTCAAGATGGCTGACAACCAGATCGTCCAGCTTCTCCATCGGCACGGCCATGCCCTCGCAGGCGGTCGGCCCCTGCCGCGCCTTGATCGAACAGGCATAGTAGCGATAGCGCCCGCCCTTGCCGGTGCGGATGGTCATGGCTCCACCACACTTGGCGCAATGGATCAGGCCGGTCAGCATGGTCGGGCCGCTGATGACACGGGCGGGCGTAACCTTGGGATTGCGGGCCTTGAGCAATTTCTGAACAGCATCGAAGGTCTCGCGGTCGATGATCGGCGGCACGGGGACGATCACGATGTCGTCCGACGCTTTGCCTGTCTTCTGTTTCGCTTTTTTACCCCATTCATGCTCGCCCATATAGGTGCGACGGGTCAGAATGCGGTGAACCTGACCGATGCCCCAACGCCCGCCGTCGCGGGTGAAGATGCGGCGGCTGTTGAGGTAGGAGACGATATTCTTGACGCCCATCTGGCCGGTGGTGCCGTCGCCCTCCAAGGCAAGGCGATAGATCAGCCGCACCGTGTCGGCGTGGAGCGGGTCGATTTCCAGCTTCTTCTTGGTCTTGGCTCCGCGTTGCTCGGCGGCAACGGTGCGATAGCCGATAGGAGGAAGCGAGCCGTTCCAGAAGCCTTGTCGAGCATTCTCCTTCAAGGCCCGCATGACGTGCTTGGCGTTTTCCTTGGACTGGTATTCATCGAACAGCGCCATGATCTGCCGCATCATGACGTGCATGGGATCGTCGCCCAGGTCCTGCGTCACGGAAACGAGCTTGACGCCGTTCTTCGCCAGCTTCCGGACATAGAATTCCATATCGAAGGCGTCGCGGAAGAAGCGCGAGAAGCTGTGAACCACGACAACATCGAAGGGCGCGGGTTTGCTGGTTCCGGCCTCGATCATGCGCTGGAACTCGGGGCGGCGGTCATTGGTGGCTGTTGCGCCCGGTTCGATGAAAGTCTCGACAAGTTGCAGGCCGCGCGCCTCGCAATAGGCTTCGCCCTGCCGCTTCTGGTCGGGAATGGAAACATCATGTTCGGCCTGCCGCGCCGTCGAAACGCGCAGGTAAAGGGCGGCGCGCAGCACCACCCGAGGCTGAGATTTTCCATCGCTCGGAGATGTCATGGGGTTTCTCTCGGTAAAAGGCTGGTTGCTGTCGCGACAGGCAGATAGAGCGTGTTCGGTCGGTCGCTCAGCGCTGTAAATCCGAAGGCCGCGTAGAAGGCCGCCGCCTTCTCGTCGATAGCGTCGGCGAATATGGCATGCGCGCCTATCGGCGCTTCCGCGACGGTCCTGATGGCGTCGAACAGCAGCGCCTCGCCGAGTCCCAGCCCCGCATAGGACTGGTCGCGGCCAAGCCACCCGATCAGCACCGCCGGGACGGTCGGATAACGCGGCAGACGCTTAGCCAGCGCCTCAGGCACGGCCGTGAGCGGCACGTTGCTCGATGAGAGCGTGTAGAAACCCGCGATCCGGTCGGTCTCAAGGTCTCGGGCGACGAAACAGGTTGCATAGCGACGCTTGACGTCCTGCGTGACCGTCTCGTGGAAATAGCGGTCGATCCGCTCGTTGCCGCAGGAGAACGTCTTGCGTTTGTGAGCTTTGGCAAGCGGCTCTATCGCGAACTTCGCGCTCACCGGGGCGCGATCAGATCGGCATGACGTTTCGCGGCGCGCTTCAGACGGGCGTTCGGCGCGGGCGGGTTGATCAGCGCCTGCGCGAAGCGCACCTGATCCTCGGCCGCCAGACGCAGCACATCGGCTTCCTCGACCGTGCGGCGGGCATCCTCGCCCGCCGTGGCGACGAGATAGCCGGTTAGCGTCATCCCGCGCAGCCTGGCGGCGCGCTGCATCTGCTCGTAGACATGGACGGGAACGCGCGCCTCAAGGCGGGCGGTTTCGACTTCATTTGCGGGTCTGGGCATGGCCGATCTCCTTTCCGAGTTATATACGGCATATTGCCGGATTATTCAAGAATCGGATGAGCCAAAGAGTTCATCGCACAGGTCGCCGAACCATTGCTCGAACACCTCGATTTCGGCCTCCGTCACCGGGACGGGATCGGGCCAGTCGTCGGTGACGGTCCAGGTGGAGAGGTCGTGCCTGGGTGGTCTGCCGGGAAAGGGCCAGGGATAGCCCAGTAGTTCCTCAAGCTGCTCCGATGCCGTGGGCGGCCTGCACCGGTTCGGCCGGCGCGCGCCGCCTGTGCGATCAGAGGTCATCGAAGTCGACCTCGCTGCGAGGCCGCCATCTGACCGGATCGGCAACCCAGCGGTTAATGTCGGATTCCCGCCACCCTGCGCCGTTGGTGCTGATCTTGAGCTGGGCCGGAAACGTGCCTTCGGCGATCTTGCGGTAGATGGTGGAGCGGGACAGGCCGGTGCGGGAGAGCACGGTCTTGAGGCGGACGATACGGTCTGGATTGGGCATGGCTGCGCTGCCTCCTGTTGGTGGTTTCTGACAATTGCAGGGACCAGACAGAGCAGTGATTTATTGTTTTACAAGAAGTATTTAGATGTCGTCGGGCTGCCGGATAGAATCGGCGGCAAACAGGACGGTCCTACAATCCGATCCCGCGCCCCCTGCCGAGGTCGAGACCGTGATGGAAGGCGAGTGCCCGGCCGAGGCTGCGGCCTGATTCGAAGTCGATACCGAGTTCGCGCTTGCGGCTCTGGAGCAGGGATTCCAGTTGCGGATCGCGTTCGAGGCTCATTGCCATATTGCCCATTTCTTTGCGCGCCGCCTTGTAGCCGGAATAGTCACCCGCAGTGTATTTCTGCTCGACGGCCCGGTCGAGCTTCTGCCAACGGGCCACGAAGCTGTCGGCGCGCCGGGCAAGCTCGTCGCGTTCCATGCGCAGCTCGGTTTCCTGGTAGAGCGCGCGGACGGCGCGGCTGATCCTGCCGGTTCCCGCTTCACGAGCAAGGCCGTTGTCCTTGCTGTAGGCGGCTTCCGCATCCTGCCAGCCATAGGGCCTAACCTCATCGAAGGCGCGTCTGGCCGCGCCGAGCTCGCGCCGCTGTTCGTCGGAGGGTGTCAGGCCCTGGGCCTTGGTCTCAAGGATCGCGTCTACGGCGCCGGCGTGACGGATCAGCGCCTTTGTGCGGACCTTGCGTAGCACGTCCTCCGGATCGCCGGCCGTCTCGCGCCCCGCCTGCGTCTCGACTTGCTCATGTCCTGGCATATCCGGTGTAGAGGACGCCTCCACGCCCATCCTTCCTCCTTCCGGCCGCTGCCCGGCATCCGGGCCGGGCATGCCGTCTGCGGGGGAACGCAGACCGTCCAGCAGCCCGTCGATGCGGTCGCGGACGGTCTCGGGCACCAGTTTGCGCACGATCTCGGCGACGCGGGCGCGGAAGGTGATGCCGCGCCGTTCGGCATAGTCCCACGCCGGATCGAACTGCTGGTAATCGGTCGCCATGTCCTTGGCGCGGTCGCGTGACAGCGTGTTGATGAGCTTGTCCCGGCTGGCGAAGTCGTCGCGGGAATAATGCAGGTCCATTCCGTCGCGGTGGCGGGACAGCGCGACATAGCTCCCGTGTGAGTCCATTCCTGGTGTTGCCAACACGTAGGTGCGGTCCACGGTCATGCCCTGCGCCTTGTGGATGGTCGCCGCATAGCCGTGGTCGATGCGATCATGGTCTTTCAAATCGAACGAGACAGCGCGCCCGTCATCGGTGCGCACGGACATGGATTGCTCGCTGACCTGTTCGATGGTGCCGAGCGTGCCGTTCTTCACGCCCAGCCCGCGTTCGTTCTGCAGGAACATGACGCGATCCCCGCTGGCAAAACTGCGCTCGCCGCGCTCGACCATCACACGCACGTCCTCGCCAAGATCGCCCGCGTCCCGCATCCGCTCGCGGGCGGCTTCGTTGAGTTCCCGCACCTCGGCATTGGTGTGGGTGAGGATGATGCGGCTCGCGTCCGGTGATGCCTGCCGGCCGCGGTCCCAGCGCTCAATCAGATCGTCGCGGGCCTGCTCGCGTGATTGTGCCTCATGCACCATGTCATGACTGTCATAGACGCGGATTGCGTCGCTCGTCCTGCCGGTTGCCAGATCGCGCGTGGCGTTGCGCTGCCAGTCCTCGCGCTGACGGCGCACGGTTTCGATTTCCACGCCACCATGACCTTCATGGATTGACCGGAACGCCGCACCCGCCTCGATGGATTGCAATTGCTGCGGATCGCCGACCAGCACCACCTTCGCGCCGACATCGGCGGCATGGGACAGGACGCGCTCCAACTGGCGCGTGCCGACCATACCCGCCTCGTCGATGACCAGCACATCGCGGCTGGTGAGCAGGTCGCGGCCGTTTTGCCAGCCATGTTCCATGCTGGCGATGGTGCGGGACGCAATGCCCGATCCGCTTTCCAGATTCTCCGCCGCGATGCCGGACAACGCGACGCCGCGCACGTCATAGCCTCCCGCTTCCCATGTCTCGCGCGCAACGCCGAGCATGGCGCTCTTTCCTGTCCCGGCATAGCCCACAACAATGCCAAGGTCGCGTCCATCCGTGACATGCACCAGCGCATCGGCCTGCTCGCCGGACAGGACAAGACCGCGCTGTTCGGCTCGGGCAAGCGCGGCCTCTCTGTCCCTGTCGCTGACTTCGTGCAGCTCCTTCTCGGCCATGAGTTCGGCGGCACGATGCAGGCGCTGTTCGGTCTCGATCATGTCGCGCGTGGTGAAGCGGTCCACACCACGCGAATCCTTACCGAGTTCGATGAGATCGGGCGCGTTGCGCATCGCGCCCATCACCTCGTTGAACTGGTCGATGCCGTCGCTGTGCCGGTGCGCGAACATCGCCATGTCGCGCCGCGTGAATGTCGATTGCTGATGCGTGATCGCGTCCAGCGCCACGGAAGGATCGGCGATGATCCGCGCACCATTGTTCCGCGCGATCTCGCGGTGCATCTCGGCACGGTCGGCGGCCTCGATGCCTTCGCCCTCGATGCGCTGCGCGGGTGCGCCGATCTGGCTTTGTGGTTCCAGACCGATGCCTTGCGCCTCAAGGCTGCGATGGTCGACGCGGGCGTCAATGTCGAGTTCGGCCAGCCGCTCGTTGACATGCTCGGCCCAGCGTTCGCGCCAGCGCTCGACCATTTCCGTCCGGTTCCAGTCGCGCACCTTCTGGCCGAAACCATCCTCGCCCACCTCGCGCATGGTGAGCATGACATGAGCATGGGGTTTGGGCATGCCGTCTTCGCCGATGTCCCAATGCACGTTGAGGTCGGCGATCATGCCCTGATTCACAAATTCGGCTTGCGCGAAGTCGTGGGCGAGTTCGATGCCTTGGCGCTCCGTCATCTCGCGCGGAATGGCGAATTCCACCTCGCGGGCAAGCTGCGCATCCTTGCGCACCTCGAAGGCTTCGACATCGTTCCACAGCCGTTCGCGGTCGGACCATTGCTCCGGTGCGCCATCCGGCAACAGCACCTCGGAATGGACGACGCCGCGCTTGTTGGAAAAGTCCTGCACACGGTCGATGCGCTCATCGCGCAGCCGCGAGGCTGAGCGATAGGCGGCAGAGGCTACCGCGCTGCTTCCGGCCTTGCGGCCAATGACCTTGACGTGAAGATGATAGATCGCCATCGCGATCCAAGCATTGGCACGGCCAAGCGCACGTCGGAACGACGTATAAGCGCGCCCTCCCTCGAAAAAATCTCGGGATGGACCGGGCCGTGCCACACCGTCCCGGCAACATAGAAGCAATCCGCAACGCGCTCAACTATTATCGCTGCATCAACAGCTTATGGAGGACGCAATGCGCAAGCCGCGGGACTTTGATGCGGAATTGAAGGCCCTGGAAGACAAGGCGCGTGAACTGAAACAGCGCAAGGTTCAGCAGCTTGGCGAACTGGTCATCGCCGCCGGGGCGGACGGCCTCACCGCCGACGAACTGGCTGGGGCGCTGGTCGTGCTGGCCGAAACGACCGATGCCGGAAAGAGGGAGGCATGGGCGAAGCGCGGCGCGGCATTCTTTCAAGGGCGGTCGCGGCGATCTGCGTCAGCGTCTGACCGCAACACTGACGGCGCTCAATCGCAACCGGGCAGCGCGCAACCGGCATCAGGCGGCACGGGCGCGCAATGACATGCGAACATGGCAGGTCGAACGCCGCAAGCGCACCCGGCATCTCATCGAACTGGGCGGTCTCATTTTCAAAGCGGGCATCGTGGACCTGACCGGCGACGACCGCGCGACCATTCTTGGCGCGCTCATCTGGATGGCCGACAAGCTCCGAAGCGATGAGCGCGACAAAGCAATCGCGCTCTGGGCCGAAAAGGGAAAGAGCGCGTTCGAGGCGGAACACTCAGCAGGCGCACACAACAAGCCACAGCCACAGCTGGATGGGGCGTGACCGATGGCGGGCGGCGCGGAGACCCGTTCGGCCCGCTCGATATTTTGACTCTGGCCCTCCTACTGAGGCTCCCGGAGAACGGCCCGGTCAATATCGCCCAGCTTCATTGACACACGATCCTACTCTGGCACATCAATGCCGTCGGGGGGTGGTTACATTATCAACGCCCCGTCAATCCTTGGCCTGTCTTGCAAGATCGGGGCATGCCGAGTGAGGCTACTACTTCAGGAAGGCGCGGAACCTCTGCAGCGCCAGCCAGAACAGCGCCCCTCCGATCACCGCCAGCGCGAGGAACTGCGGCCAGACGACATCGAACCCGGCGCCACGGAACAGAATGGCCTGCGACAGGATTATGAAATGCGTGTTGGGCGCGGCCAGCATGATGAACTGGATGATTTCAGGCATGGATTCGCGCGGCGTCATGGCGCCCGACAGCACCTGTAACGGCAGCAGCACCAGCATCATCAGCAGCGCGAACTGAGGCATGGTCCCGGCCACTGTCGCCATGAATATCCCCAGCGAAGTCATCGCGAACATCATCAGCACCGCTCCGCCCAGGAACAGCGGTACAGAACCCTGCACCGGCACCGCCATCAGCGTCTGAACCACGACCATCAGGGAGAAGGCCGAACCGAGCAGAACGACAAAACCCATCGACCAGATCTTGGACAGCATGATCTCGGTCGCTGTCACCGGCATGACCAGCAGATGCTCGACCGTGCCGTGTTCCTTTTCCCGGATCAGCGCCGCGCCGGTCAGGATCAGTGAGAGCATGGTGATCGACTGGATCACGCTGGAAATCGCCCCGAACCAGCTGGGATCGAGCGCGGGGTTGTAGCGGGCGCGCAAGGCCAACCCGACCGGCAGGGCGGTCTGCGTCCGATGACCGGCTACATATTCCGAAACTTCGCTGGAAACGATCTGGCTGACATAACCGCCCCCGGTAAAGGCCTGGCTCATCCGGGTGGCGTCGACGCTGAGCTGGATTTCCGGTGACTTGCCCGCCAGCACGTCGCGTTCAAAGTCCGGGGGTATATCCAGTGCGAAAGTATCAAGGCCGGCATCCATCCGCCTGTCGACTTCGGCAGCCGTGATCAGATTCGGAGGAACGAAATACGGTGGATAGAAGGCAGAAGTGATCCGCGAGGACAGCTGCGACTGATCCTCGTCAACGATCGAGATCGCCGCCTTGCTCAGCGCGTCGGGGCGGGAGTTGGCCGAGGTCCAAACCGAAAGACTGAAGGAATAGGCAATCAGGATCAGCATGATCCAGTCCCGAGCAAGGCCACGCAGTTCCTTGGTTCCGAGGTTCCAGACGTTCTTCAGATCCATGACCCTATCCCGCCTGCTTTTTCAGGAAAGTCGCGGCCAGGGCAAGGATCACCGGAACAGCAAGCCCCATCGCCAGCATCGGCCCGAGCATTTCAGCGAAGCCGAAGGCCTTGGAAAAGGCGCCCCGCGCCGCGGTGACGAACCAGGTCGTTGGGTAGATCTCGCCGATCAAGCGTCCGAAGCCTTGCAGGGACGAAACCGGATCAATCAACCCTGAATAGGACACAGCCGGAATCATTGTCAGCAGCGCGGTGGCGAACAGCGCCGCCACCTGGCTTGAGATGAAGACCGACACCAGAAAGCCAAGCGCCGTCGATGCCGTCACGTAGATCAGCGCGGCTACCGTCAAGCCTGCGAAACTGCCGGTGAACGGCACGCCAAAGAAGAACACGGCCAATGCCATCATCAGGAAGAAGTTGACCATGGCAAGGCCAATATAGGGCAGTTGCTTTCCCAGCAGGAATTCCAGCCGCGTGACCGGCGTGACGTAGAAATTGATGATCGAGCCCAACTCTTTCTCCCGCGCCACCGAAAGGGTGGTCAGGATCGCGGGAATCATCAACAGCAGCATCGGAATGACCGCCGGCGCCATGGCGACGATGCTTTTTACATCCGGGTTATAACGATAGCGGATGACAAGCTGGAAATCCGCGGTTGAGGCTCTGTCGCCGTAAGCTTCGCGCATTTTGCGCGTGATCCAGTCGCCATGCATCCCCTGGATATAGCCTTGGACCGTATTGGCAAGGGACGGGTTAGCCCCGTCAAACCAGGCGCCGATCTCGACGCTGCGGCCACGTGCGACATCGGCGGCGAAACCGGGAGGGATCTCGATGGCAAGGCTGATGTCTCCCGCACGCATCCGTGCGTCGATATCCTCATAGCTTGTGAGCGGCGCCTTTTCGATGAAGTAGCGCGATCCGGCGATGTCCTGGACATAGTCGCGGCTTGCGGTGGTCTGGTCATGGTCGAGGACCGCGAAGGTGAGATCCTCGACATCCATGTTGATGCCGAAACCGATGACGATCATCAGAAGCACCGAGCCGATCAGGGCCATGGCCAGCCGGATCGGATCGCGCTGCAACTGCAGGCTTTCAAGCCTCGAATAGCTGATCAGGCGGCGAAGACTGTAGCCGCCGGTTTCGTTGTGACGGGCCGGCGCTGTTCCGGACGAAGCCGGCACAGTAGCGGGCTCTGGCGCGGGTTCAGGCGCAGTGTCGTCGATCGCCTCTTGCAGATAAGCGACAAAGGCATCCTCAAGGGTCGCACAGCCTTTGGATTTCGTGATCGCCTCCGCCGTGTCGCTGACCAGCACCTTGCCCGCATGCATCAGGCTGATGCGGTCGCACCATTCGGCCTCGTTCATGAAATGGGTCGAGACAAAGATGGTGACGCCATCCTTGCGCGACAGTTCCGCAAGGATGCGCCAGAAGCCGTTCCTCGCCACAGGATCGACCCCGGAAGTCGGCTCGTCGAGGATCAGTATCTTGGGGCCGTGGATCATCGCCACCGCCAGCGACAGCCGTTGACGGATGCCCAGAGGCAGCGCCTCGGGGAGTGTGTCGGTCACATCCTCAAGATCGAAGCGGGTGATCATCTCCTGAACGCGTGCGGGAATCATTTCCGGATCCATCGCGAAAAGCTTCGCGTGCAGCTCCAGGTTCTGAAACACCGTAAGCTCGGAGTAGAGAGAGAACGCTTGAGACATGAATCCGACACGGCGGCGCACCGCCATATCGCGTGCATCGACCTCATGCCCGAACAGCTTTGCCGTCCCCTCGGTCGGCTCCAGCAGCCCGGTCAGCATCTTCATCGTCGTGGTCTTGCCGCAGCCATTCGAGCCGAGGAAGCCAAAAATCTCGCCCTTGGAAATGCGGAAGCTGACATTGTCGACGGCAGTGAAATCGCCGAACCGCTGGGTCAGCCCCTCGGCCTCGATGGCGATCTCGCTGTCGCCGCCTTCGCGCGGCGGAATGACAACGGCGACATCGTCACCCCGGTCGTCTTCAGGCAAAAGCGCGATGAAGGCGGCATCCAGATCCGCCGCGCCGGTCCGGCCGAGCAGTTCGGCGGTGGTCCCGATCGCCAGCACCTCGCCCGCATTCATCGCCACCAGCCAGTCGAAACGCGCGGCCTCCTCCATATAGGCGGTGGCGGTGATCACGCTCATACCGGGGCGGTCCTTGCGGATCCGGTCGATCAGATCCCAGAACTGACGGCGTGAGAGAGGATCGACACCGGTGGTCGGCTCATCGAGGATCAGGAAATCCGGGTCATGGATGAGCGCGCAGCACAGGCCGAGCTTCTGTTTCATGCCGCCCGAGAGCTTTGCCGCCGGACGGTTGCGAAACGGCGACATGCCGGTGGCGGCCAACAGGTCGGTGATGCGCCGCGCACGCTCGACATTGTCGTGGCCGAAAAGGCTGCCGAAGAAATCGAGATTCTCTTCGACCGATAGCGTGGGATAGAGGTTCTTGCCCAGGCCCTGTGGCATATAGGCGATGCGCGGGCAGACCCGCCCCCGGTGCCCGGCATCGCGCATGTCGCCACCCAGAACCGCGACGCGCCCCTCCTGGATCACGCGCGCTCCGGCCAGTAGCGACAACAGGCTGGACTTGCCCACCCCGTCGGGGCCGATCAGTCCGACCATCATGCCGGCGGGAACGTCCAGCGTCACATTGTCCAGCGCCGTGACCTTGCCGTAACGCAGCGTCAGGCCGGCAACTGTCGCTACGGGCGGATGTTCGGCCCCAATCATTTCACGATATTGGCAAGTGTGGCCGGCCAGTCGACCGATGGATCAAGCCGCAGATAGGCCATGCCCGGCAGGCCGGTCTTGACGTATTCGATATAGCGGACAAGCAGTTCCGGGTCGATCCGCGCACGGATGCGGAACATCAGCTTTTCGCGTTCGTCGGCGGTTTCGACCGTCTTGGGGGTGAACTGCGCCACGTCTGCCACATAGCTGACCGTCGCAGGGATCACATAGTCGGGGGCGGCATCCATGACCAGCCGCACTTCGGATCCGACCTGCACCCGCCCGGCCTGCGAGGTGGGCAGGAAGATCGTCATGTAGACGTCGCCCAGATCGACAAGGCTGAGGATACGGCCACCCGAGGCGACGATCTCACCTTCTTCTGCGACGCGGTACTGGATGCGGCCGTCGCGGGGCGAAACCAGCGTCGCGTCGTTGATCGAGGCCGTGATCGAATCGATCGACGCCTGTGCGGCCTCGACCGCAGCCTGGGCGTCCACCACCTGCGCCTGTGCGGAATTGATGCCGGCCTGGGCGGCGGCATCCGAGGCCTCGGCCGAGGCGACACCCGCCTTTGCCTGGCGATCCTGCGCCCGGTCGTCGTCAACCACCTGCTGGGAAGTCGTGTTCGACAGAAGAAGCCGTTCCGAGCGCGCCAGCTTCCGCGCCGCCGCATCCGCCACCGCTTCCGCCTGATCGACTCTGGCTACTGAAGCACGCTTTTCCGCTTCTGCCTTTGCGACCAGGACCTTCGCGGTCTCGACCGCGATTTCAGCCCGGCGCAGCTGTGCCTCGGCCTGCCGTCTCTGGGCGTTGAGCTGGACGATATCCATTTGCACCAGAACAGCGCCAGCCTTGACGAAGTCTCCTTCGGCAGCCGTGATGTCGGCGATGCGTCCCCCAGTCAGGGCCGCGATGTCGATCTCGGTTGCCTCGATCCGCCCGTTCGCACTGACGATGCCGTCGGGCAAGGCCGGTGCCTTCAGTTTGCCCCAAGCAAAATAAGCCGCGACGACCGCGACCGCCAGAATGACCGGGATGAGATACTTCGATCTTTTCTTCACGAACTGGTCCTCAAGTACGGCAATTTATGGCCTCACGTCGCGTTTGAGGGTACCGGGGCAAACTATCTAGCGCAAGCACGCCTCGACGATTGTCTTTGGCAAGGTAGCGGAGTCTTTGCCTCTGGATGGCGATGGCAAGTTTCCGTCTGATGCGACGGTGGCGGGATTAGTTACAGTAAAACTACCACAAGGAAATCCGACCCGACTTGATGCACGTCAATGACCGCATTGAGTGCGGCCTTGACAATAGATAGGCGAAATCGTCGCTATGTGATAGCATCACAGGCAAAATGCGCAGGGAGACGCGCCGGAAGGAGTTTTCAATGACCGAAGAAACGATGCAACGCGACGATCCGGCACAAGAGCTTTCGTCCCGTTTTCCGACTGCATACACGATCCTTTTTCTTCTCATCGTATTTGTCGCCGCTCTGACCTGGATCATTCCCGCTGGCCAATATGACCGCGTGATGAACGAGGAAGTCGGCCGCGAGGTAGCCGTGGTCGGAACCTACCGCGAGGTCGAGCGGAACCCACAGGGCTTCGTCCACGTGATGCTTGCGCCTGTTGCGGGCTTTTACGATCCCGACAGCAACGCGGCGAACGCCATCGACGTCGCGCTTTTCGTGCTGTTCCTTGGCGGGTTTCTGGGCGTCGTGAACGCCACCGGAGCGATAGACACAGGGATCAGGACGGCGATGTCGGCAATGAAGGGACGCGAGATCTGGATGATCCCGATCATGATGTCCCTCTTCGCGCTGGGCGGGACGACCTACGGCATGGCCGAGGAAACGCTGGCCTTTTATGCAATCCTCATCCCGGTAGTGATTGCGGCGGGCTATGACGCGGTGACGGGTGTGGCCATCATCCTGATCGGCGCAGGGATCGGCGTGCTGGGCTCGACCATCAACCCTTTTGCCACGGTCATCGCCTCCAATGCGGCCGGTGTCGCATTCACCGAAGGAATGACCCTCCGCCTGGTGATCCTGCTGGGTGGACTGGTGATCTGCGCGGCCTATGTCATGCGCTATGCGCATCGAATCAAGGCCGATCCCTCACGCTCGGTCGTGGCCGGGCAGGCCGAATCGCATCGCAAAGTGTTCTTGCAGGGCAAGGCCGGCAAGGATGCAGATACTGCCTTGACCGGCACGCAGAAGCTCGTCCTTGTCATCTTCGCCATGACCTTTGCGGTGATGATCTGGGGCGTTGCCGGCCAGGGCTGGTGGATGGCGCAAATGGGAGCATTGTTTCTCGGATCGGCCATCGTTATCGGGCTGGTGGCGCGGATGGGCGAAAAAAAACTTACCGGCAATTTCGTGGACGGTGCGCGTGACCTTCTCGGCGTGGCGCTTGTGATAGGTCTCGCCCGCGGCATCGTCGTCATCATGGACCATGGGCGGATTGCCGACACTATTCTGCATGGCGCCGAGCAAACGCTGGGAGGGCTGGGCGAACTGGCCTTCATCAACCTGATGCTCTGGATCGAGATCGGGATGAGTTTTTTCGTGCCGTCCTCGTCGGGGCTCGCCGTGCTGTCGATGCCGATTCTTGCGCCGCTTGCCGACTTTGCAGGTGTCGGCCGTGATCTAGTGGTGACAGCCTATCAGTCGGCAAACGGCTTGGTAAACCTCATCAACCCCACCTTCGCGGTGGTGATCGGCGGTCTCGCCATCGGCCGTGTGTCATACGACCGCTGGATCGTCTTCATCTGGCCGCTGATGCTGATCCTGTTGGCGTTCATCTCGGTGGTACTTACCCTTGGTGCGCTTCTGTAAGAGAAAGGAAATGCCATGTCTGATCGTACTCTCGGTGTTCACTCCGAAACCGGCAAGTTGCATCAGGTGATTGTGTGCCGCCCCGGCCTTGCCCATCGCCGTCTGACCCCGGACAATTGCCAGGAACTGCTGTTCGACGACGTCTTCTGGGTCAAGCAGGCTCAAAAGGATCACGACGTGTTCTCCTCTGTCATGCGCGAGGAAGGCATCGAAGTGCTGGACGTGAACGACCTGCTGGCCGAAACGCTGGATGTGGCCGAAGGTCGCAAATATGTGCTGGATCACCGCATCAACCGCGATCAGGTCGGCGTCGGCATGCTGTCGGATCTCCGCGCCTGGATGGAGGAACTGCCCGGCGTTAGGCTGGCCGAATACCTGTTGGGCGGGCTGGCCACCAGCGACCTGCCGTTCAAGCCGCATGGCCTGTTCGGTGCTTATCTGGGCTATCAGGGCCTGATCCTGCCGCCGCTGCCCAACGCGCTGTTCACCCGCGACAACTCGGCCTGGATCTACGGCGGCGTATCCGTCAACCCGATGCATTGGCCGGCGCGCCGTCCCGAGACGCTGCTGAACACCGCGATCTACAAGTTTCATCCGAAGTTTGCCGGCAAGGCGGAAATCTACTTCGGAGACCCAGCTGTCGATCATGGGCTGTCGACCGTCGAAGGCGGCGATGTGATGCCGGTCGGCAATGGCGCCGTGCTGGTGGGCATGGGCGAACGGTCCTCGCCGCAGGGCATCGGGCAATTGGCGGTTTCGCTGTTCGAAAAAGGAGCCGCCCATCGGGTTCTGGCTTTCGCCATCCCCAAGTCGCGCGCCGCGATGCATCTTGACACGATCTTCACCCTTTGCGGCGGCAACGTGGTGACGACTTTCAAGGAAGTGGCAGATGAACTGGTCTGTTACGACATAGGCCCCGGCAAGGGCGGAGCGCCGGTGGAATTCCGCCACGATCCGCGTCCAATTTTCGAGATCGTGGCGGAGGTTCTGGGCTACAAGTCGCTGGAACTGGTGCCGACCGGCGGCAACACCGAAGAGGAACGCAAGCGCGAGCAGTGGAATGACGGCAACAACGTGCTCTGCCTGCGTCCCGGCGTGGTCGTCGGCTATGACCGCAACGATGACACCAATGCGGCGTTGAAGGCCGCCGGCATCGAGGTGCGCGCCATTCCCGGCGCCGAACTGGGCCGGGGCCGCGGCGGCAGCCACTGCATGTCCTGTCCCACCATCCGCGACGCAGTTTGAGGAGGCGCACAATGGCTTTCAACCTGAAGAACCGTCATTTCCTGACCCTGCGGGACTTCACCCCGCAGGAGATCGGCTATCTTCTCAAGCTCTCCGCCGATCTGAAGGCCGCGAAATACGCGGGCACCGAGGTTCCGACGCTCAGGGGCAAGGAGATCGCGCTGATCTTCGAGAAGGACAGCACCCGCACCCGCGTCGGCTTCGAGGTGGCGGCGCATGACCAGGGCGCGACCGTGACCTATCTTGGCCCCTCGGGCAATCACATGGGCCACAAGGAGACCGTCAAGGATACCGCCCGGGTGCTGGGCCGTGTCTATGACGCGATCGAGTACCGCGGCTTCGGGCAAGAGGTGGTGCAAACCCTGGCCGACTGGTCCGGCGTGCCGGTCTATAACGGGCTGACGGACGAATTCCACCCGACCCAGATCCTCGCCGATTTCCTGACGATGCAGGAACATGCCGAAAAGCCGTTGCGCGAGGTATCCTATTGCTTCCTCGGCGATGCCCGCAACAATATGGGTGACAGCCTGCTGATCGGCGGTGCCAAGATGGGCATGGATGTGCGGCTTTGCGCCCCTCGGACACTGTGGCCCACGACCGAAGTCCAGGACTATGCAAAGGCCGTCGCAAAAGACACCGGCGCGCGGATCACCCTGACCGATTCCATCGACGAGGGCGTGAAGGGCGTGGATTTCGTCTATACCGATGTCTGGCTTTCGATGGGCGAGGCCAAGGAGAAGTGGGCCGACCGCATCAAGCTGCTGATACCCTATCAGGTCAATGCCGATGTGATGAACAAGACCGGCAACCCGCGCGCCCGTTTCATGCATTGCCTGCCCGCCTTCCACAATACCGAGACGACGGTTGGCCAGCAGATCAAGGACGAGTACGGTCTGGACTGCATGGAAGTGACCGAGGAGGTCTTTGAAGGGCCGGCCTCGATCGTCTTCGATCAGGCCGAGAACCGGCTGCACACGATCAAGGCGGTTCTGGTCGCCACCCTGGGGGGCTGAACATGCTTGTCGTGGCAGCACTTGGCGGGAATGCGCTGCTCCGGCGCGGGGAGCCTCTGACGGCCGAGAACCAGCGGGCCAATGTGCGCCAGGCCGCGCGCGCACTGGCCTGCATCGTCGAGGCCGGGCACAGGCTGGTCATCACGCACGGCAACGGTCCGCAGGTCGGGTTGCTGGCGCTTCAGGGCGCGGCCTACAAGCCGGACGAGGCCTATCCGCTGGATGTGCTCGGGGCCGAAACCGGCGGCATGATCGGCTACATGATCGAACAGGAACTGGAGAACGCACTGGGCCACACGCGGCCTGTCGCCACGCTCCTGACACAGGTGATTGTGGACGCTGACGATCCGGCCTTTCACAAACCCACGAAGTTCATCGGCCCGGTCTATGAACGCAAAGAAGCCGAGGCCCGCGCAAACGCGGCCGGTTGGACCATCGCGCAGGATGGGGACAAGTGGCGCCGCGTCGTGCCCTCGCCCATGCCGAAGGAAATCCCCGACATTCGTGTGCTGCAGCTTCTCCTGGATCGGGATGTGATCATTATCTGCACCGGCGGAGGCGGCATTCCGGTGCTGCGGCAGCGCGACGGCAGCATGAGCGGCATCGAGGCGGTGATCGACAAGGACGCCGCCAGCGCGCTTCTCGCGCGCCAGATCGGAGCCGATGCCCTTCTGCTGCTGACCGACGTGGACGCGGTCTATCGCGGTTTCGGCACCCCGACAGAGGCACCGATCGCCACATTGACACCAGACGAGGCACGCGTACTCGATCTTCCCGCCGGGTCGATGGGACCGAAGATGACAGCTGCGGCAGACTTTGCGGATCAGGGTGGGCTGGCGGGTATCGGCCGGCTTGATCAGGCTGTGGAAATTCTGGAACGGCGCGCAGGCACGCGCGTCCAGAATTGACATTGTGGTCTAAAAGGGAGTCTGATCTCAACGTAATAATGAAGGACCGAAGAGGAAATCAAGATCTCCAATCACCAAAGCCTGCCGAGCAGGTGGTAAGGGACGTCGCGCCGAGCGCGACGGCACCTCTTAGCGAGCGACAAGAGACGGATCCTGCTGAACGATTGCGTGCAAGAGTCGGGTTTGGAACCGTGTCGGCAGATGTCTGTCATCGGACAATCGAATGGCACTGGATCAATCCGAATCCCCTCCGCGCGATAATGAGTTCATCGGTGCATGACCATCATTTTTACTTCGTGACTAGCTAATCAAGGCCCTGAACTGTGCTCGGAGGCAGTCAGGATCGCAGCGAAGAGATCCGACCGGTGCAGCATGCCGGCCACCTCGCCGTCGAGCAGCACGGGATAGACACGGTGCGAGCGCGCCAGGAACTCTTCGGCGGCGGAGACAAGGTCGAGATCGACAGTGAGCGCGCGTACCTCCCGGGTCATGAAGTCGGCAACCGCTCCGCCCCATTGCTGGTAGTAGCTGGCGTTCAACATCGGGCGGAAGCAGTCCTTCTCCGTCAGGATACCGACCAGCCCTCCACGATCGTCGATGACCGGCGCCGAGGCCATGCGTTGCCTGGCGAAGGCCGCGACCGCTTCACGGATCGGCATCTCGGGAGACAGGCGCGGAAACTCCGCACGCATGATGTGCTCGACGGTGGTGCCCATGGTCATCGCCGGTTCTCCTCCTTCGCGTGCGGACAGCCGTCGCAGCGCGTTCCGCCGACACAGGCAAGGCCATCGCAACCCCGGCTCGGCGCCCCCCGGCCCATCATCAGGCCAGCGCCGAGGCCGATGGCGGACAGGCAGACGATCAGAATTGCGAGAAGCGCTTCCATCGGCGGACCTCAGGCGAGATGCTTTTCGACCGCGCCGGTCGCAACGCTTCGCAGGCCGACACCGTCGCGGAACAGGAACAGCGCGGCGATATCTCGGTTGCGCGCCAGCTCCGGCCCGGCCTCGCCGGCCGCCATCAGCGCCGTCGCCCAGCCGTCGGCCTCGCGCGCTGAGGCCGTCAGCACGCTCACCGAGGCAAGCGCGCCTTCGACCGGCTCCCGCGTGGCGGGGTCGATGATGTGGCTGTAGCGGCGCGGGCCGATGTTGTAGCCGTTGGCGCGATCGCCCGACGTCGCGACCGCGAGGCTGTCCAGCCGCAGCATGCCGACGAAGCCTTCCGCTTCAGGTCGCGGGTCCTCGATGCCCACCTGCCAGACGCGTCCCGACGGATGCCGTCCACGAGCGGCTAGCTCGCCACCGAAGTCGATCAGGAAGTCGTCGTGGCCGGCATCCAGCAGCAGGTCGGCCATGCGGTCGAGCGCGTGGCCTTTCGCGATGCCGCACAGGTCGAGCGTGAGACCCGGTCTCGTCTTTGCGATGTGGTCGTTGGCCACGGACAGGCCGCGCCAACCTCCGGGCATCGCCTCGCCATGGTCGATCGGCCCGAAACCCCAGCGCGCGACCAGCGGGCCGACCGTCGGGTCGAAGTGGCCGCTGCTGCTCTCGGCGATGATGAGAGCCGAATGCGCCACTTCCGCGACCTCGTCGGCAACGGCCATGTCTCCGGCGCCGGCGTCATTGAAACGGGAAATCACGCTGTCGGCCCGCCACGGTGAGAAGACGAGGTCCAGATCGGCGAGCAGCGCTTCGATGTGAGCCTGCAAGGCGGCGGTTGGCGTGCCTGCCGGCAGCGAAACGCTCCAGCCGGTACCGAACGCGGCTCCGCCGATGCCCGCCAGCGGCGAGACGCCGCGCGCGACGGCGGGAGCCGCGACACAGGCGGCGCCGAGGGCGAGGAAGCGACGCCGGTCGATGAGGGTGGACATGGGGCGCATGGGTCAGCCTCCGAAATCGTCATTGTAGATGGAATGCGGCTCGACACCCAGCCGGTTCAACATGGCGAGCACGGCCGAAATCATCACCGGCGGTCCGCAGAGATAGTATTCGCATTCCTCCGGCGCGGGATGGCCGGCCAGCACCTTGCGCACCGTGTCGTGGATGAAGCCGGTTGCGCCGGTCCAGCGGTCGGACGGAGCGGGGTCGGAGAGGGCCGGAACCCAGGTGAAGTTCGGGTGCCTTGCTGCGATCTCCTCGAACTCATCGACATAGAAGAGGTCGGCTGCCGTGCGCGCGCCGTAGAAATAGGACATGCGCCGCGTCGTGCCGAGACCGATCTGCTCGTGGATCATGGCGCGCAGCGGCGCCATGCCGACGCCGCCGCCGATGAACACCATCTCGCGCTGCGTGGGCTGGACGTGGAACTCGCCGAACGGGCCTCCCGTCTCGACCGTATCGCCCGGCTTCAGCGAGAACAGCCAGGAGGAGACAACGCCGGGCGGGATGTTGTGCTCGCGACCGGCCGGCGGCACGGCGAGCCGGATGTTGAAGACGATGCGGCCGGCATCCAGCGGCCGGCTGGCGACGGAATAGGCGCGCGTCACGGGCTTCGGTGATGCCGACTTCAATGACGACCAGCCGGCGATGCGCCAAGCTTGGGCATGCGCCGGGTCGATTTCCATCGTCGCGAAGTCGAGCGCGTAGGCGGGCGCTGTGAGCTGGGCGAAGCCGCCGGCGCGGAAACGGAAGTCGCGGCCGGCCGGCAGCTCCAGCACCAGCTCGCGGATAAGCGGCGCCAGCATGCGACTGGACAGGACCTTGCAGGGAAAGGAGTCCGCCGCCAGCACGTCGGCTGCGACGGTGACCTCGACCGGGCCGCGCAGCTTGGTCTGGCAGGCGAGGCGCACATGGTCGCGCCGCTCGGCAGGTGACAGCAGGCCCATCTCGGTCGCCTGCGGGTCGCCCAGACCCTCGCCCTCGACTGCGACGCGACAGAGACCGCAGGTGCCTGCGCCGCCGCAGGCGGCCGGAATGGCGATACCAGCGCCATGGAGGACGGCAAGCAACTGGTCGCCACGCGCCGCGTCGATTTGCTTGCCGCCGTTGACCGTGACGGCGACCGCGCCTGGCGTGATGAGCCGCCCGCGCGCAAGAATCAGCGCCGTCGTCAACGCAACGATCAGCAGGATGATGAACACAGTGCCCAACACGACCTCGGTCATTGGGCTGCCATCTGTGCGAAAGAGGAGAAGCCGAGCGACATCATGCCGGTAATCAGGAAGGCGACGCCGAGGCCCCGCAGCCCTGCGGGCAGGTCGGCATAAGCAAGTCGAGCACGCACCGCGCCAAGCAGAATCACGGCCAGAGCGAAGCCTGCCCCGCTTCCGAGACCATAGACGACAGCCTCGGCGAGATCGTAACGCCGCTCGACCATGAACAGGCTGCCGCCGAGGATCGCACAGTGGATCGCAAGCAGCGGCAGGAATGCGCCGAACGCGGCCTGAACACGCGGTAGATAGCGCTCGAGCACCATTTCCAGCAGTTGCACGCTTGCCGCGACAACGCCGATGAAGGTTAGCAGCGACAGATAGGACAGGTCCACCTCCGGCATACCGGCCCAGCCCCAAGCACCCGGCGCCAGCACCGCGTTGTAGATGAGCTGGTTGAGGGGAACCGTGACACCCATCACCACGATGACCGCGACGCCAAGGCCGAAAGCCGTGTCGGTGCGGCGCGACAGCGCCAGGAAGGTGCACAGGCCGAGGAAATAGGTGAGCGGCATGTTCTCGATGAACATCGCCCGCAGGAAGAGCGCGCCGAGATCGGCCATCAGCGTTCCTCCTCGATCTCATGCGGCGCGAAGTCGGGCTCATCCGCCTGCTCGGGCCAGATGCTGCGCATCGTCCAGACCAGCGCCCCGAGCAGAAAGAAGGCGCTGGGGGCGAGCAGCATCAGGCTGAGCGGCGTGAACCAGCCGCCCTGATCGGCTAGCGGCAGCACCTGATAGCCAAGAAGCTTGCCTGAGCCGAACAGTTCGCGGCAGGCCCCAACCAGCATCAACACAAGCCCATAGCCAAGCCCGCTGCCGAGTGCGTCGACCATGGACGGCAGCGGCGGGTTCGTGCGGGCGAAGGATTCGGTCCGTCCGAGAACGATGCAGTTGGTGGCGATCAGGCTGACGAATACCGACAGGCGCTGGCTGAGCCCGTAGAAGTAGGCCTGCAGGACCTGATCGATGACGATCACCAGCGAGGCAACGATGATGATCTGCACGATGATGCGGATCGTGTTCGGGATGTGGCGGCGGATCGCGCTGATGATGCCGGCGGCGAGCACCACCACCACAGTCAGCGAGATCGACATGGTGAGCGCGGTGTCGAGCGAGGTGGTTACGGCAAGGGCCGAGCAGATGCCGAGGATTTGCAGCGTCACCGGGTTCTGACGGATCAGCGGCGTCGTCAGCGTGCCCCAAAGGCTCACGTTGCTCGCCATCGCCTAGAACTCTCCGCGACGGATGGCGGTCATTAACGGGCCGTAGCCCTTCGGTCCGGTCCAGAAGCGCACCATCTGGGTGACGGCGTTACTGGTACGGGTGGCGCCGGTGATGCCGTCGACCTCATATTCGGTTCGGGCCTGTCCGCGCGCAACGGCGAAGCGCGGGACACCGATCTCGTCAAAAAGACGCTTGCTGGCAAAGCTTTGCTGCCATTGCGCCTCCTCAATGCGCGCGCCGAGGCCCGGCGTCTCCGCCTGTTCTGTAATTGCTATGCCTGCCAGCGTAGCCATGTCGCCGCGCAAGGCCAGCAGTGCCTGGATACGACCGCCATAGCCGGTGCCTGCCATCGGCAGGATGACCAGCGAGACGGCATCGCCCCTGCGCAGCAGATAGATCTGCGCATAGTTCGGCCGGCTGCCGATTCCGGCGAGATCGTCGCCGGCGGCGAGCGTCGTCCAGTTCGAGACGTCGGCGAGCGCCGTGTCCAGGGTCTCAGGCGTGACGTCGGTCGCTGCGGCGCCGGCATCGAGGTTGACGACCACCGTGGACAAGGCGTCGCCGCCCGCCTCTTCGACCAGTTCCGACATGCCGGGCACGGCCGCAATCAACGCTTCGAGCCGGGCCTGCTGCTCGGCGGCGCGGTTCTGTGTCTGGATTGGCCTCAGTACAACTGTCGCGCCGGTGACGAGAACCGCGCAGATGGCGGACACCAGAAAGGCTACGACCAACGTCTTGGCGCGGCTGTCATTCGGGGTGGCAAGGAAGCGTCGCCACAGCGACAGCGGATTGAGGTCAGCCAAGATGCTTCCTCCGCGCAAGCCATCGGCGCATGGCAATTTCATCGAGGAGCGGTGCAGCCAGAGAGGTCAGGAGTGCCGCCGAGATCGCAACCTGAACCGCAGCCGCTCCCTGCCAGCCTGAAGCGAACACCATCACGAGCGCGGCGTAGAGCAAGCCATTAAGCCAGCGACCCAGATCCGTCGCCGCGCTGGTCACCGGGTCGCAGACCAACAGGACGAGCACCACCGCTGCCGCTGTCAGGAACGGCATGGCGAGCATACCGCCATACCATGCAATCACGAGCACTGCGGTCGCGCTCACCGCGATGCGCCACGCCATCACGCCTACAAGCATACCGATTGCCGCCATAGCAATCGCGGCCCAACCCAACTGGATCGGCAGCACGGGCCACGGCGCAGCCGGAAAGCCAAAGCCGAGAAAGGCGATGGCGACGGTGGCCGGGTTGACCACGTTGCGCCCCCATCCGCCGAAAGCGAGTTCGCCCGCCACGACGCCGAAGCTGATGCCGATCAGCATCGGCAGCAGGCCGAGTTCGGCCGGTGCCAGAACCGCGACGGCGAACGCCGTCAGCGCGCCGGCGAAGGACGGAGGCTGCGCACGCGCAAGCATGAAGGCGAGGTGCCACAGGCCGGCGGCGATGAGCACGAAGACGAGACGCAACGCGCCCTGCATACCCGTCGCGAGAAGCCAAGTCACCGCCAGGGGCATCGCTGCCGCCAGCAACAATAGCGCAACGGTCTCGCGATCCCAGATACCCCGTGTCATGCGATCTCCTCGGCCGCGATACGGTCCAGCATGGCGCGCAGCATGGCGGTGAGGTGCGGCGCGGCCGCTGTGATGTAGTCGGCGAGCGCCACGTCCTCTTCGACCAGCGACAATGCACCAAGCCGCATGGCGGTCTCGGAATCGTTCGCCGCAAGCGCACGCACCAGCAGTGCGGCGGGCAGGATGCCGCCGAAGGCATGGTCGAGCGCAGCGGTCGGGATGATCGGCAGCGGTCGGCTGGAGCGGCGGAGCGCAGCCGAAAACCAATGCGGCGACCGCTCCGTACCGGTCCCGGCGATCGCTGCGACCTGCCTCCGCCACGGGCCGAGCCAGCGACCTTCCACCCCGTCCAGCGATGAACCCGACAGCAGGCGGTGCGGGCCGGGTTTCACGATGTCGAAGGTCAGCGCGCGCAGATCGGCGCCTGGCTGACAGCGCACCAGGCGATGTTCGCGCAGCGCCCCTCCCGACACTGAAACAAGTCTCGTCTCCGGCACAAGCCCGGTTTCGAGGAAGGAGCCAAGGCCGACGACGTCCTCGGCATGAACATCCCAGACCGGGCGGCCCGGCGCGGCGGGAAAGCGGGCGGCGATCTGCAGCCCGGCCAGACCATGAGGGTGGAACGGCCCGATCCTGGTCAGTCGGATGCGGTCGTTGCCGACGTCGAGGTCGTCCAGGTCGGCGGCGCCGTCATGGCACACGTACACGGGACCGTTGGTCAGGCTCGCCAACGCCTGACAACCTCGCAAGAAGGCGTCGAGACGGCCCGCCAGCGCCAACTGCGGCAGTGGCGCGTCCGGCCTCGTGTCGAGCGCCATGACGAAGATCGCTGCCGGCTGCTCGGCTGGCAGCGGCACGCGTCCGAAAGGGCGCGACCGGAAAAGCGGCCACATGCCAGCCGACAGCAGCAGCGCGCGCACGGCCACCGGGTCATTTTCGGCGCGTGCGGCGGACACATCGTGTTCGTGACGTCCGGCCTTTGCTTCGTGGAAGAAGAGGATGTGGGAGAGCCGCTTGCCCGGTCCGAGATCAGCCGCAGCAACCTCGCCCGCGACCGGCGCAACGAGAGTCAGATCGGGATGCCGGCGCGAGCGCAGCACCGGAGCGCCTTGTGCAACCTTGTCACCAGCCGCAACAAGGATGTCGGCGCGGAAATCATCGCTGGGGCGGGCAAACAGCGCGCACTGGTCCGTGATGTGAACCCGGATGTCGGCGCTCGCAGGCATGGCAAGAGCTTTCGGCACGGTCAGTCTGCCCGCCAGCGACTCCGGTATTTGACGCTGCTCTTTGATCTGGATCAGTACGGCTATTCTTGCTCTACCATCGAATACCTTGTTAGTTTGAGGCTAACAAAGTCCGTTTACCCCAGCAAGTTGCGAGGCATGGATGCGCCGAATCCTGATACCGCTCGTCGCTCTCTGCACGATCCTGCCGGCTGCCAGTGCGTATCTCAGCCACACCATGAGCAGCAACGCGCAGGAGGCCAACGGCGAAACTCCAATCTACGTCATGCCCAAATCGGGACCCTTTGCTCCCGAACAGGTAGCGATCCCGCAAAGTGAATACATCGCGGCGTGGGCGCGTTCGGGCCATTCGGACGCGTCGTCGGTTTCCTTTTCCTACTGGAACGATGCAGGGTCCATCCCACCTGTTTGCTCTGTCTGCCATTCAGGCGTCGGCTTTCGATCGTTCCACGGCCTGGACGGCAGCACGCCTGGCCTGCCCGAGCATCCGGTGCCGGTAGGGGGTGTCGTCGACTGTGAGACCTGCCACAATCCCGGACTGGCGTCGATAAGCGCGATCTCGCTGCCGAGCGGCCTCAGCCACCCCGTCAATGCCGGAGAGGCATCTTGCATGACCTGTCACCAGAGTCGGGCGGCGGGCGCCATGGTCGAACGCGCGATGAGCGGCAAGGCTGAAGACACCCCCGATCCCGCCCTCACATTCATCAATCCACATTATGCGACGGCTGCGGCGACGCTGCTCGGCGGCTATGGCGGGATGGGCTATCAATACGCTGGGAAAGACTATTCCGGCCGCTTCCTGCATGCACGCCCGGTCTCGACCTGCGCATCCTGCCACGACCCGCATAGTCTGAGCGTGGCGGAAGAGACCTGTCTGACCTGCCACGCCGACGGCAAGGCGGAAAACATCCGCATTTCGCGCAACAGCTTCGACGGCAGCGGCGACCTGAAAAAAGGCATACGCGCCGACATTGCAGCCAACGCGGCGCGGCTCATGGGAATGCTGGAGGACTATGCGACCAGGGTCGCCGGCGTGCCGATCCACTACGACGGCCACCAGCATCCCTATTTCTTCACGGACGCCAATGGCGATGGTGTCGCCGACTTGGCGGACGGCAAGCCGGTTCCCTATAATGCGTGGACCCCGCGCTTGCTGAGGGCAGCCTACAACTGGAAGTTCATCGGTTCCGATGCTGGCATCCACGTCCACAACCCCCACTATGCGCTGGAGTTGCTTTACGATTCGACGGAGGACTTGGCCGACCCGCTGGACATCGATTTTGCCGGGTTGAACCTGATGCGGTGAGACCCGTGATGCCTCGGACGATCGGTGACAGTCATTGCCTAGCATCGCTCCGGCAGCGTTCTGCGGGAGAAATGCGGAGGCACGCTCGATTGTGGCGGACGACGGCGCGAGATGACTGCGCCTCGGGCGCAAAACTGGTCAAAAAGGAGAAATGGCATGTCTGTCAAAGATAAGATTGTACTGATCACGGGAGCAAGTCAGGGAATAGGGCGAGGCATCGCGCTGCGTCTGGCGAAGGACGGGGCCAATGTCGCACTCGTCGACATCAAGGCCGACAAGCTGGAAGACGTGCGCAAGGAAGTGGAGACGCTTGGCGCAAAGGCCACCACCTTTGTCACTGATGTCAGCAAGCGCGACGAGGTCTATGCTGCGATCGATCACGCCGAGAAAGAACTCGGGGGCTTCGACGTTATCATCAACAACGCCGGAATCGCACAGGTGAAGCCGCTGGCCGATGTGCAGCCCCAGGACCTCGACCGCATCTTCCGGATCAATATCGACGGCGTCGTCTGGGGAATCCAGGCTGCGGCCGCCAAGTTCAAGGCGCGCGGTCGCAAAGGCAAGATCATCAACGCCTCGTCAATCGCCGGCCATGACGGCTTCGCCATGCTTGGTGTCTATTCGGCGACCAAATTCGCCGTGCGCGCGTTGACGCAGGCTGCAGCCAAGGAATATGCCAGTGCCGGCATCACCGTGAACGCCTACTGTCCCGGTATCGTCGGCACGGACATGTGGGTCGAGATCGACGAGCGCTTCTCGGAGCTGACTGGCGCTGCCAAGGGCTCGACCTACAAGAAGTTCGTTGAAGGTATTGCGCTCGGCCGGGCCCAGACGCCGGAGGACGTGGCAGCCCTGGTCGCCTTTTTGTCGAGCGATGATTCCGACTACATCACCGGCCAGGCAATCCTGACCGATGGTGGTATCGTTTACCGTTGATCCGACACCTTTGCGTGAAGGTAGCGCAAGATCGCATCTCGTTGCTCCCGCCGACTGTTCGCCTGGTGGGCGGTGTTCGTTACCCACCAGTCCAGACGACGCAGACGTTTTCGCTCACGGCACAATGATCTCATTCCAACGAGGATCGGTCTGCCTCCGCTGGCGGAATCAGTGTTGAGCCATTCGATGTGCCGCGGGTGGTCGTAAACATGTCCCATACAGCGATGAACATGGCAGCAACCATTGGACCGATGACGAACCCGTTGAGGTCAGCGATCGAAATGCCGCCGAGGGTGGAGATCAGGACCAGGTAGTCCGGCATCCTTGTGGACTTGCCGACAAGCACGGGCCGCAGGAGATTGTCGATGAGACCGATAACCAGCATGCCGTAGGCAACCAGGATGATCGCTTTCCAGGTCGCCCCAGATATCAACAGATAGAGCGCGACGGGTAGCCAGACGATGCTCGCCCCGACAGCCGGCAGCAGCGCGAAGAAGGCCATTACCACCGCCCATAACACGGGCGCATGAAGACCAAGCAGCCAGAAGATCAGACCGCCGAGCGCGCCCTGCAGGGCGGCAACGAGGACTGAGCCCTTGACGGTCGCGCGAACGACGACCGTGAACTTCTCGATGAGTGCGTCCCGCTGCGCGGCGTGCAACGGGATGGCGTCCTTGATCCGGCGCGTCAGGCTCGAGCCGTCCCTCAACAGGAAGAACAGCAGGTACAGCATCACGCCGAGAGCCACGATGAACTCGAACGTGGCCTGCCCGACGGTCACCGCGCGCGCGAGGAGCGACTGGAGGAACTGGGTGAACAGTTGTGACAGCCGCTCGCGGATCGTCTCGAAGTTGGAAAGATCGAAACGGTCAAGCAGGTCTTTGACCCAGGCGGGCAGTGTCTTGCCGACGTCGTTGAGATACTGATTTACATCCAGCCGTCCCGACTGGATGCTATTGTAGAGGCTGTTGGCCTCGACCACCAGCGACGATGCGATCAGCATCAGCGGAACGATGACCAGGAGAACGACCAGCACGACCGTAAGCATGGCCGCGAGGCCGGCGCGCCGGCCCGTCGCCTTCAAAAGGCGACGATAAAGCGGGGCGAAGACGATTGCGGCTACGATGCCCCAGAGCACCGCACCGAAGTAGGGCCATATGATGTAACCGAATGCGAGCGAGGTCCCGACGAGGAGCCACAGAAATGCTTGGTCCTCTATTGTGCGCATTTGGGTCTCCACGATGCTCCAACAGAGGCGCAGCGGCCTGCCGAACATTCATACATCCTTCTGCTGAAAGACTGGTAAGGCGCGCCGACGCTCAGCGGCACCGCCCATTCAGGACGCATGGCTTGCAACACTCAGGCGACGCAGCACCCATTTTCGAGTTTCGGCGTACCATAGCACCATGCTTCCCATCAGCGCGCATAGAAGCCATTGATCGAGCGACAGAGGATTGGTGCCGAAAGCGACGTTAAGCGGCGCGACATGGACCACCGCCACCTGCAGCACGACGGCGAAAACGACAGCGCCCCAAAGCCAGCGATTGCCGAACAGGTTGATAAAGGCGCTCACTGTCTCGGACCGCGCGCTGAAGCAGTTGAACAGCTGCGCGAAGACCAGCACGGTGAAGCCGGCCGTGCGCGCCTCGGCCAATGTGTGGTTGCCTTCAATCAATCCCGCCGGCAGATAAAAATCGATGGTGAGCAGGGTGGCCACCGCCATCACCAGCCCGATCTCGATGACACCCCTCCACATCGGGCTGTCGATCGCACGCTCGCCGGCGCGGCGCGGTGGCCTCGCCATGACGTCCTCCGTTTCCGGGTCCACGCCCATCGCGAGCGCGGGACCGGAATCGGTGATCAGATTGATCCAGAGGATTTGCGTGGCGAGCAGCGGGGCGATCAGGCCCTGGCCGCTACTCCCACCGTCCAGCCCAATCACGCCGGCGCCGACGACGCCGAAAAACACCGTCAGCACCTCACCCATGTTCGAGGAGAGGAGATAGCGCAGGAACTTCCGGATATTGTCGAAGATCGCGCGGCCCTCGCGGACCGCCGCGACGATGGTGGCGAAATTGTCGTCCGCCAGGATCATCTTGGCGGCTTCCTTCGTAACCTCGGCGCCGGTGATGCCCATCGCAATCCCGATATCCGCCGATTTCAGCGCCGGCGCGTCGTTCACACCGTCTCCGGTCATCGCGACCACATTGCCATCGGCTTGCAAGGCATCGACGATGCGCAGCTTGTGGACGGGCGCCACCCGGGCATAGACGGTTGTCTTCCGCACAGCGGCGGCAAGGGCGCTTTCGTCCAGGCTATCCAGGTCGGCGCCGGTCAACACCCTTGCGTCCGGACCGGCGATGCCGAGCATGGCGGCGATGCGAGCCGCGGTGCGCGGATGATCGCCGGTAATCATCATGACGCGGATGCCCGCACGATGCGCCTCAGCGATCGCCAGGGCGGCTTCCTCGCGCGGCGGATCGATGATGCCTACGATACCGACGAAGATCAGGTCCTGTTCGAGACCCTCCCCCGGGGCTACACTTTCCTCCTCCGCAAGTGGCCGGTATGCAACGGCAAGCGTGCGCAGCGCCTCGCCTGAAAGGCGTTCAACGTCGCCCAGCGCTTCAGCGCGACGAGCGTCGTCAAACGATACGATATCCATGCCGACCCGAACGCGGCTGCACCGGCCGATCAACACATCGGGTGCTCCCTTCGTGATGATGACCAGTTCGCCTTCATGTTCGAGGTCGCGCTCGATGCTCGACATCATCTTGCGGTCGGAACTGAACGGGATTTCCGTGACGCGCTCGAAGCGCTTCTTTCGGCGGTTATCGATACCGAGTTTCCTTTCCGCCACCAGAAACGCCGCTTCAGTGGGATCGCCCTGAATTTCCCACGTCCCGTCTTGCGTTTGCCGAAGGTCGGCATTGCTCGCGAGACTTCCGCCGCTAAGCACCACGATATGCTCGGCCCTTGCGGCGGCGCCCAGCGGTGTGTGGTTCACTGTCTCGATCCGGCCCTGCGGCGCGTAGCCGACACCGGTGACGCTGCTATCTCCGGAGGCTGTCACTATGCGCTGGATCGTCATTTCCGAGCGCGTCAACGTCCCCGTCTTATCCGAACAGATGACCGTGGCCGCACCGAGGGTTTCGACAGAGGACAGGTTCTTTACTACGGCCTTGTGGGCCGCCATGCGTTGAACGCCGAGCGCCAGCACCAACGACAGGATTGCCGGCAAGCCCTCAGGGACGGCCGCGACAGCGAGTGAAACACCGAGCAGCAGCACGTCAACGACATCGCCGACATCATCGATCGGCGACAAGATCAGGATCGTCGCCACCACGATTGCAGCAATGACGACCACGGCGACACCCAGCATTCGTCCGATAAGTGCCACCTCCCTCTGAAGCGGCGTTGCCCCTTCCTGGGTTTCGTCGAGCATCGTGGCGATCGCGCCCATTTCGGTACGCATGCCGGTCGCGGTCACGACCGCGCGGCCGGTTCCCTGGACGACAGCCGTGCCTTTGAAAACCATCGGCGTCCGCTCCGCGAGCGGTGCTGGAACTGGTAAAGGTTTCGGATCTTTCAGCACCGCTTCGCTTTCGCCTGTGAGCGACGCTTCCTGAACGCTGAGCGCGGTTGCGGCGAGAAGCCGTGCGTCCGCGCCCACGGCATCGCCTTCTTCAAGGAGCAACACGTCACCCGGAACCAGTTCAGCGCTCGGAACCCGCCGGCGCTCGCCATCACGAAGAACCGATGACGTCACCGCCGTCATCCGGGCCAAGGCAGCGACGGCGTTGGCGGCCTTTCGTTCCTGGGTAAAGCCAAGTGCTGCGTTGAAAAAGATGACAGCTGCGATCACGACTGCATCGACAGGCCAGCCCTGATGGCCCTCGATCAGCCAGGCCGCAGTCGCCACAGCCACCGCGGCGAGCAGGAGATACGTCAAAGGATCAGCAAATTGCGCCAGGATACGTCGCCAGAGCGGTCGTTGCACCCTCTGCCGCAACTCGTTGGGGCCATACTGCTCCTGACGCCGCGAGACCTCCGCTGTTGTAAGGCCGACAGCGGGGTCGACGCCAAGCGCGTGCGCAACCGCGTCGGAAGATTCGAAAGAAGGATCACCCGTCATGGGCGCAAAAGTTTGCACGATCATTCCAACATCTCTGCGGGTTACCATTAGCGGCAATGCAGTCCGCAGTTGGTCGTGTCCCCGCCCTTCTTTGCAGAAACGTTGTACAACAATATGATCTTCGAGCCTCTGTCAGCCAGCGACCAGCTTCCTGGCGGCCAAAGCTTTGAGAGCGACCCGGGTTGCCGGCGCCGGCTTCGAATTCAATGTCCGTCCCGCCAGCCAGGAAGATGAGGTGGGATTGCGGATTTCGGTACGCATATTGTGCGCAAGGACTTGCGGTTTCGCTTCCGGACCACGTCGAGGGAGGTAACAAAAATTCTGGTCTCGCTAGTGAGCCATGAACAATTGAACCGGAGGTTGGTCGAGCAAGGAACTCGTGACCCCGCCAAGGATTGCCTGCCTGAAACGCGAATGTACGAATGCGCCCATGACGATCGTGTCGATCTCCTCTTCCGCCACGAAAAGGCGCAGCCGTTCGGCTACGTCACGCCGCTCGGCCACAAGGGTAGCAAGCTTGCAGTCAATGCAATGCAGGGCCAGATAAGTGGCAAGGTCTGATCCAGGTGTCATGCGCGAGAGATCCTTCTCCCCCGTCACCGTGACGGCCACGACCATCGACGCGGCGGCAAGAAGCGGCAACGCATCCCGGACTGCACGCGCACAGCGAGCGCTGCCGTCCCAGGCGACGACAATCCGTTGCGGTGATGCCGCGCCGCCATGAGGAGGCACGAGTAGCACAGGCCTTCCGCTATCGAACAAAACATCTTCGGCAGCCTCCCGGAGAGCCGCATCGGCGGCATCGACCGCATCCAGCACTGTGATGTCGTTGACCCGCGCTATATGGACGAATCGGTACGACCCTGTCTCGAACGGGGAGTGCGGATGCTCGGCAACAAAATCAACGCCTGCCCGCGCGATCACCTTGCCGGCCGCATGCGTTGCGGCGGCACTGAGCGTTTCTAGCCTTGCACTCTCAGCCTCCAGCCAGCCAACTGCTCTAGCATTGGATATCGGCAAGGGTTCACTGATAGATGGTGCGAAGACGTAAAGCGAAACCACGGCCTGGGAGCGCTGGGCTATCGCGATCGCGGCTTTCAGGGCCGGCGTTTCGACCCTCTCACCGCCTGGAATGCCGACCAGAATGGATTTGAACGGTCCTGTGGACATCCTGGGATGCGTCGTTGCACCTTGTCTCATTTTGATCCGGGCTCCCAATGCTTGCAATAACGGTATTGACCTGTCCCGAGATTGCGACAAATTCTAACCTGTAAGCTGGATTCCGCAGCCAATACTTGCAAGGCCGAGCAGGGTCATTTGCCGCTGGCGAGGAAACCCGTGCCGAAAAAGACTGTAGTTCGGTTTTGACCGCTCACAAACTTGCCTCGCATTGATGCTACCTTGAAAACCGTTCCGGTCAAGGTGGGAATTCGTGTCAGGGATTGAGGCAGACATGGCGGCCAACGAAACGAGGGACCGCTGCCCTCCCACTATTCGAGAACCAGAATTTCCACGAGGCCGCGACGATATCGCTTCTCGTTTTGCTTCACAAAGATTTCGCGCCCCAGAAAGCTATAGCGTAAATGTAGTGATCATCACTATCGGTCGCGGCCCGCCAATTTCCATTGATTTTATTGATTTTTATATTTTACAGTTTGACATAACGGTGCGTCCCGCCGCATCCGAAGACATGTCGAGGCGCGGCATGCATTTTCCTCTTGCAGTGCCTCCGCCGGGCGGCGATTCCGGTGGCAGGATTCGTTTATCTGATGATAGGCTGAAGCGCTTCGCGATCTTTCAGATTCGCTCCCTGCGCTTTAAGCTCTTGTTTTTACGCATGTCGGGAATGGCCGTTGCCGGTGGCAGCGGGCGGACGGGAAATCGCTGATGATTGTCTGGCCAGCCCCCCGAAAATTCATGCGCCTGAACAGGTCAGGGGAAACTATTCCTCCTGACCTGTTGCTGTTTTGCGCCCGGTTCGCGCGCCGGGAACCGGGCGGGATGCCGGCTCACCTTGCATCTGCCTGTCGTCAGATCGCCAGATATTCGTTGCGCAGTTCCTCGCTTTCAAGCAGGTCCTTCGCGGCGCCGGCAAAGACGAGCTCGCCGGTGTCGAGGATGACTGCGCGGTCGGCAAGGCGCAGCGCCGCCACCGCATTCTGCTCGACGATGATCGTTGTGATGCCGCGCTCCTTGATGCCATGGACGATCGTTTCGATCTCCCTGACGATGACCGGCGCCAAGCCCTCATAGGGCTCGTCGAGGAGCAGGAGCTTCACTTCCCGCGCCAGCGCGCGGGCCACGGCCAGCATCTGCTGCTCGCCGCCGGACATGGTGACGGCTTCCTGTTTGCGGCGCTCCGCCAGCCGGGGGAAATGCTCGTAAAGCTCATCGATCGACATGCCGTGGCCGGGCGCGACCTGTGCGAGGATGAGGTTCTCCTCCACGGTCATGCCCGGGATGATGCGCCGGTCTTCCGGAACGAGCTGGATGCCCGCGCGCGATGCCTGCCACGACTTCATCGTATGGAGCGGTTTTCCTTCCAGCCAGATTTCGCCTGAACGCAGTTCCGGGTCGTCCATGCGCGCGATGGTGCGCAACGTCGAGGTCTTGCCGGCCCCGTTGCGCCCCAGAAGAGCGAGGATCTCGCCCTTCTTCACGTCGAGCGTGACGCCCTGCACGATATAGCTTTCGCCATAATAGGCGTGAATATCGCGCACCGCGAAGAAGGCTTGTGACGGATCGGCTTCGGTTGCGGCCGAAATTGCTTCCCGTTTCATTGTCGCGACGCTCATTCCACGCTCCCGCCGAGATAGGCTTCCTGCACGCGAGGGTCTTCCTTGATTTCCTGGGGAAGTCCCGAGGCGATGATGCGGCCCTGCGCCAGGACCGAAATCCGGTCGGCCAGCGAAAAGACCACATGCATGTCGTGTTCGATGATAACCTTGGTCATGCCGCTCGACTTGATCTTGCGCAGCAGGTCGATGGTGCTGTTGGTGTCGTGGCGGCTCATGCCGGCGGTCGGCTCGTCGAGCAGCAGCAGGCGCGGCCTCTGGATCAGGCACATGGCCAGTTCCAGCCGCCGCTTGTCGCCGCGCGACAGCGAGCCGGCATGATCTCCGCGCCGGCCATGAAGGCCGATATCGTTGAGCATGTCCTCCGCTTCCTGACGAATCTCACGCTCGGCGTCGACGCTGCGGAACATGTTGATGCGAAAAGCTCCATCGCGCCGGGCGAAGGCCGGAGCCATGACGTTTTGCAGCACCGGCAGATCGGGGAAGATTTCCGGCGTCTGGAACACCCGCGAGATACCAAGCTGGTTGATCTCGTAGGGGGCCTTGCCGGTCAGCACCGTGCCATCGAACACGACGGCGCCGCTGCTTGGCGGAATGCGGCCGATGATGACGTTGAGAAGCGTGGACTTGCCGGCCCCGTTGGGGCCGATGATGGCGTGCGTCTTGCCTTCCTCGATTTGCAGATCGATGTCGGACAGGGCGCGCAGTCCGCCGAAATTCTTGTGAACGTCGGCTGCGTGCAGGATGATGTTGGGCGGTGTATCGCTCATGGCTTTCCCCCTATTCTGCCGGCTGGACCGAGGTGGCGCTGTCGGGCGCCGCCTTTCGTCGTTTCAGGCGCGCCATCAGGCGCTGGAAGCCCTCGACCAGCCCGCCGGGCAGGAACACCACGATCAGCACGAACATCAGGCCGAGCGTGAGATGCCAGCCCTCGCCCACGAATTTGGACAGTACGGTCACCACGAAGCTCTGAACCCCGTCCGGAAGGAAGGAGAAGAAGCTGTTGAGCATGTTGGTGTTGATGGCGGAGAAGATGTTCTCGAAATATTTGATCAGCCAGGCGCCGATCACCGGCCCGAACAGCGTGCCCACGCCGCCCAGTATGGTCATCAGAACCACATTGCCGGACTCCGTCCACTTCATGCGTTCAGCCCCCGCGAGCGGATCGGTGATCGACAGAAGCCCGCCCGCCAGACCGGCGAACATGCCGGAAATGACGAAGGCCGCCAGCATGTAGGGTTTTGTGTTGAAGCCGGTGTAGTTCATGCGCGTCTGGTTGGATTTGATGCCGCGCAGCGCCATGCCGAAGGGCGAGGCGAATATCTTCTGCGACACGTAGAAGGCAATGATCAGGATCGCCGCGCAGAGATAGAAGCCGGTATAGCCGGTGACGGAGTTGCCAAGAAGAGTGGGCTGGGGAAGTCCGGCCACATTCGCCTGCGCACCGAACATCGCATCCAGATAGCGCGGATCGTCGCGCGCCAGCAAAAGCCCGGTTTCACCGTTGGTGATGGGCGTCAGCACCGAATAGGCAAGGCTGTAGCACATCTGGGCGAAAGCCAGCGTCAGGATCGAAAAGTAGATGCCGGTGCGGCGCAGGCTGAAATAGCCGATCACCAGGGCGAACGCGCCGGTGGTTATGATCGCGAAGACCATGGCCGGCACGATGTCCATGGTCAGCAGCTTGAACGACCACACCGCGGTGTACGAGCCGACACCGATGAAGGCAGCATGGCCGAAGGACAGGTAGCCCGTCAGGCCGAACAGAATGTTGAAGCCGATGGCGAAGATCGCGTAGATCGCGAACTTCTGCATGAGGCCGGGATAGGAGGCGCCCAGAGGCGCCAGCCAGACCGGCATGGTGAGCACCACGGCGGCGAATACCACGAGTGCGACGAGGTCCTTGCGAGAAAGCGAGAACATGGCGGATCAGCTCTCCATGATTCCGCGCCGTCCCATCAGGCCGCGCGGACGCACGAGCAGGATGATGACTGCGACGAGGTAGATGATGACCTGGTCGATACCGGGGATGAGGGATTTGACCTCGGTCATCGATGCGAAGGACTGCAATATGCCGAGCAGGAAGCCGGCCGCGACGGCGCCGGGCAGCGAGCCCATGCCCCCCACGACCACGACCACGAAGCTCAGGACGAGAAAGTCCATGCCCAGATGATAGTTGGGCGCCAGCAGCGGCGTGTACATGACGCCGGCGACGCCGGCGACGACCGCCGCCAGACCGAAGACGATGGTGAAGCGCCGGTCGATGTCGATGCCCATCAGCCCGACCGTTTCGCGGTCGGCCATGCCGGCGCGCACCACCATGCCGAAGGTGGTGAATTGCAGGAAGGCAAACACTGCGCCGATCACCAGACCGGAGAACAGCAGGTAGATCAGCCGCCACCAAGGATAGGTCAGCACATGGGGAGCCATGCCGAACCACACGCCGATGTCGGCTGCGCCGCGCAGATCGGTCGGGATCGGCTGCGGCACCGGATTGGCGCCGAAGAAGCTCCTGACGATTTCCTGCAGCACGATGGCGAGGCCGAAGGTCACCAGAATCTGCTCGGCATGGGTGCGCTTGTAGAAATGCTTGATGATGCCGCGCTCCATGGCGATGCCGATAATCAGCATCGTCGGAATGGCCAGCAGGATGGAGATCGGCACCGAATAGTCGACCAGAACCGCGCCGAAATCGCCGAACCAGCTCTGCACCAGCGGCGTGCGCACCTCGACGGGCGCGCCCCAGGGCGAAAGCTTTTCAGGATCGACCGTCACCGTTTCCAGCGTGATGAGATAGCGGAAGGTGACGGCGCAGAAGCAGCCGAGCATGAACAATGCGCCATGGGCGAAATTGACCACGCCGAGCGTGCCGAAAACCAGCGTCAGGCCAAGGGCGATCAGCGCATAGGCGCCGCCCTTGTCCAGCCCGTTGAGCAACTGGGCCAAGAACACGTTCATCAGGATATTCCTTCGATGCGAAACGCAACGCAGTTCAGATGTCAGGGAGCGAACGAAGGGCATTGCCCCGCCCGTTCGTGGCGGGCGGGGCAATGATCGTTCTCGTCAGCACTTGTTGGGTTCGTAAGGTCCCAGTTCCCCGCCGAAGATCGAGGCGTCATAGGTGACGTCCTCGCGCGTCGTCTTGCCGATCACGTTGAGCACATCGAAACGGCTCGACGGATTTTCGTTACCGCGCACGACGAGCACTTCCTTGAAGCACTGGTGGTCGCTGTCGCGATAGACGGTGTGGCCATTGCCCATGCCGTCGAACTCGAAGCCTTCCAGCGCCTTGATGACTTCCGGCGGATAGAAGGTTCCGGCCCGCTCCACGGCATCGGCATAGAGGATGGTCTGCACATAGCCTGTATGCGCCGACTGCGAAGGCGGCTCGCCATAGGCCTCGCCGTAGGATTTGGTGAAGGCCTTGGTGCCCTCGTCATCCAGCGACCACTGCCAGTTGGACGTGCCGATGATGCCCTTGACCGATTCGCCGGCGCCCACCGCCATCAGTTCGGAGAACATCGGGACGACAATCTCGAAATTCTTGCCGTTGGCCTGACGTTCGCGCAGGCCGAACTGCACCGCCTGCGGCAGCGAGTTGACCATGTCGTGACCGTAATGATTGAGGATGAGCACGTCGGCGCCGGAATTGAGCACCGGCGTCAGATATTGCGAATAGTCACCGAGGCCGAGCGGCGTGCGCACGGTGGCGACCGTCTCCCAGCCGAGCGCCTCGGTGGCGTTCTTGATCGATTCTTCCTGCGTCCAGCCCCAGGTGTAATCCGCGGTCAGATGGTATGCGCGGCGGTCGGTGCCGTATTCCTTGGCCAGGAACGGCGCGATGGCGACGCCAGACTGATAGGCATTGAAGAAATGCCGGAAGCCGTAGCGGCGCTTGTCCTTGCCGGTCGTGTCGTTGGAATGGGTCAGGCCGGACATGTAGATCACGCCCATTTCCTGACACAGGCTCTGCTGTGCGATGGCCTCGCCGGACGTGACCGACCCGGTGATCATGATGGCCTTGTCGCGCTCGATCATGCGCCGCGCGCCATCGCGCGCCGCGTCGGTGTTGGTCTGGGTGTCGCCGGTCACATATTCGACCTTGCGCCCAAGCACGCCATTGCCCTTCAGGGCGATCGGCTTCAGCGTCTTCATCAGGCCGCCATCGCCCTCGCCATTGATATGCTTTACCGCAAGCTCATAGCCCTTGAGCTGCTCCAGCCCCTCCTCCGCATAGGAGCCGGTCTGCGGCACGTTGAAGCCCAGCACGATCTTGCCGTTTGTCGGGTCGTTGCAGAAATCCTGCGCCCAGGCTCCCCTGGTAAAAATGTAAGGCGTGCTGAGTGCGGCGATACCAGCGCCGGCACCCTTCAGCAGGCCGCGCCTGGTGGGTTTTAAAATAGCCATATCATCTCCTCCACGCGTCCGAGATTTCGGTTTCGCGCCGAGAGACTGGCATAATCTGTTATATTCTCAATAAGTATTTGACATTAAATATGTTTTTTGTCAAAAAACGGATATTAGTAAATTCACTTTTGTAAATAATTTACAATGTCGAAAGTCAGGACACCGATCGGGGCGCGCATCCGGCGCAAACGTCTGGCGGAAGGCCTGTCGCAGGTCGCGCTGGCGCGCATGCTCGGCATCTCGGCCAGCTATCTCAACCTCATCGAGAACAACAAACGCAGCATCGGCGGAACGCTTCTTCTGCGGATCGGCGAGCGGCTGGGCATCGGCCTTGAGCATCTGTCCGGCGACAGCGAGGCGCGCAACATAGCCGCCATAGGCGATTTGATGGCCGATTCGCTGATGACCGGCATCGAGCTCGACACACAGGCCATACGCGATCTCGTCGCCCGTTTTCCCGAGGCCGCTGCCGCGCTCGTGCGCCTTCACCGCACCTATGCCGATGCGACGATGGAAATCGAGTTGCTTCAGCACCGGCTGAAATCCGATCCTTTGTTGTCCGAACTGCTGCACGAAATCCTCAATCGCATCGCCGGCATCAAATCCGGCGCCGAAATTCTGGCCGATATTCCCGACCTCACCGAGGATGAACGCAGCCGTTTTGTGGGCAATATCAATGCCGAAGCGCGCGATCTGGTGCCTGTCACGCAAAACCTCGTCGCCTATTTCGACCAGACGTCCGCCCGGCAACGGCCGATATCCCCGCTCCGCGAAGTCGATGAAGCGCTGATCACCCACAACAACCATTTTCCGCAGCTTGAGGACATTGCCGCCGATCTGCGCCGGGATCTGGCTGGAATCCACGGCATCGACGAAGACAAATTGTCGGCGGCGCTCGCCGGAAAATTCGGCGTGACCTGCACCATCGGCGCGGAAGCGCCTGCCGCGCGCGCGCCTTACGCGGGCGCGGCATCGATGCTTTTTGCGCCAACGATGCCCCGGCCGGCCCGCATCTTCCGCATGCTGCATGCCTATGCCGCGCGCGCCGCCGCCAGCGCGCTCGAAGAGGCGGCGAACGGATTTGAGCTTTCCACCAGCGAGGCTCGCGAACTCGCATCGCGCGCCCTGTCCTCCTATGTCGCCGGGGCGATGATGATGCCCTATGACGACTTCCTGTCCATGGCGGAGGAGCGCCGCTACGATGTGGAGCTGATCGCCACCCTTGCCGGGGTGAGCTTCGAGCAGGCGGCGCACCGCCTGGTCACCCTGCGCCGCAAGGGGCGCGAAGGGCTGCCCTTCGGCTATCTGCGCGCGGATCGCTCGGGGCGCCTGACCAAGCGCTTCCCCCTGCCCGGCCTGACCATTCCGGGCTTCGGGCATGGCTGTCTGCTGTGGCCGATCTACGATGCCTTCGCGACGAATGAGGTGGTGCGGCAGGTCTGCGCGTTTCCCGGCGGCGGACGTTTCCTGCTCATCGCCAGAACCGTGACAAAGCACGCCGCGCGCTTCGGCCAGAAACCGCTGACCTTCTCCATCATGCTCGCCTGCGACATCGTGCACGCCGACCGCACCGTCTATGGCGACGGGCTCGATCTCGGCGGCGCACCGCTGGAAGTCGGCCCCTCCTGCGTGCCCTGCCCCCGGCTCGGTTGCGGCCACCGGCAGGAAATTCCCGTGTGAGGAAAACGCCCCGGCGGATGCGGGGCGCTGCCGCACACGCCTTCAGGCCTCCTGGGGAACAGGCGCGGTTTCAGCCTCCCGCCACACCGGCAGGACGATGCGGAAACAGGCTCCGGGCAGCGCGCCGGTGGTCAGTTCGAGACGGCCATTCAGTTTGCCGACGATCTTGTGGCTGATGTTCAGGCCCAGCCCCAGACCTTGCGAATCCGGCGTTCCATCCGGTTCCGCGCGAACGAACTTCTCGAATATCTTGGTGTGGAACAGCGGGGGCACGCCAGAGCCATTATCCGAAATCTCCACGCTGTAGACGTCGTTGTCCAGCCCGGAAGAAATATGAACGACAGGCACGCTCGCATCGTTATGCGAAATCGCATTGGCGATGATGTTGATGAAAACCTGGCTGAGCCGCCCCGCATCCGCAAGCACCACGCATGTGCCCGCACGCGGCCCGCTCTCGATCGTCACCAGCCGCTTCCTGGCAAGAGCCTCGCAAACGGCAATCGCCTGATCGAGAGTGGCTTCCGCCTCGACCGGCACATTCTCCCAGTCGCGCTCGCCCTGCTCCAATGCGCTCAGATCGAGTATTTCGTCGAGCAGCTTGGTCAGCCGCACGCTTTCATTGTGAATGGTGGTGATGAAGCGCGCCCTCTGCTCACGCGTCAATTCATCAGGCACCATCAGGATTTCGGCAAACGACCGGATCGAGGTCATCGGCGTGCGCACCTCATGGCTGACCTGTGACAGGAATTCGTCCTTTTTCTGGTGCAGTTCCTTCAGCAGGGCATTGGCTTCCTTGAGCTGCTGGGCGGTCGAATGCAGCTCCTGCGACTTCACCTCCAGCTCATGCGAATATTCAATCGCCTGCTGGGTCTCATCGGCGATCTGCATCATTTCCTCCAGCGATATCGCATCGCCGGCCACGGCCTTGGTGAGCAGAATGTGGGCGGATGCCGAGCCGATGGAGCCGGCAAGCTCCCTTTCGAGGCGCGCGATGAAATCCGCCGAAACGCCTTGCTGGGGGGCCGCCTGCCGGTGGGGCACCCTGGCTGAATCAAACAGGGCTCTGGCCCTGCTCCAGCCCAGGACGCGCTCGGCCACGAAGAACAACTCGCTGGTGGTTGCAGAACCCCGCAATATGCGCGGCTGAAACGATGCCGAACGGCGAAACACATCGACGAACAGCGAGGCCTGGATGCGCTCGAGCGCGTTCTGGCTGGTGACGGCCGAGACGCACAGAAGAACGGAGACATTGGCAAGCAGGCTCCAGAATACGGAATGCACGAGCGGATCGAACCCTTCCATGCCGAACAGGGCCTGAGGCCGCAGCGCACGAATATTCCACGGGCCGTCGGCGATGAGATCGGCGACAACGGGGCTGAAAGTGGCGAAAGACGGCAGGAACAGCGTCCACGCCCAGACGATGAAGCCGACGGATATGGCCGCCAATGCGCCTTTCATGGTTGCGGTGCGCCAGTAGAGAGCCGCCAGCATGGCAGGAAGGAACTGCGCTACGCCGCCAAAGGAAATCAGCCCGATGGGCGCAAGCGCATCGGAACCCTGCGTGAGCCAGAAATAGAGGAAACCAAGCAACAGCATGAGCGCGATGGAGATACGGCGGCTGCGCAACAGCAGCCGGGCAATGTCGCGTTTCCCCTTCTCGTCGCCGGGCGAGGTTGTGCGCAGGGCAAGCGGCACCACGATATGGTTCGAGACCATGATCGAAAGCGCGATGGACGCAACGATGATCATCGAAGTCGCGCTGGAAAAGCCGCCGATGAAGGCAAAAAGCGCCAGCGCATCATGACCCGTCATCATCGGCAAGGTGAGAACGAACATGTCGGGGTTCGATCCCGCCGGCATGGTCGACAGGCCGTAGAGCGCAATCGGCAGGATGAAGACGCTCATGGCCAGCATATAGCAGGGAAATGCCCAGCTCGCGGTGCGCAGATGGTCCTCGTTGGAATTCTCCACCACGGTGATCTGGAACTGGCGCGGCAGGCAGATGACGGCGCATGCCGACAGGAACAGCACGGCCACCCAGCGGCTGCCAAAAGTTTCCGCCTCGTGGATGCGCACACCGGCCTCCACGGCGCGGGCATAGATGTCGCCGATGCCGTCGCTGACGCCGTAGATCACGAAAATGCCGACCGCCAGCAACGCCAGCAGTTTCACCACCGCCTCAAAGGCGATGGCCGCCACCACGCCCGGATGCTGCTCGCGGGCATCGACGTTGCGGGTGCCGAACAGGATGGTGAACACCGCCATGCCGATGGCGACGCCGAGCGCCAGCGTCACCTCGTCGAGCGTGGCGAGATGGTCCGCCCCGGTTCCCTTGGCCACCGAAACGGTCTGGATCGAGGTGGTGATCGCCTTGAGTTGCAGGGCGATGTAGGGGGTTATGCTGACGACGGCGATCAGCGTCACCAGCACCGCCAGACGGCTCGACTTGCCGTAGCGGGACGACAGGAAATCCGCGATCGAGGTGATGTGCTGGCTGTGGGCAATCCGGATCAGCTTGCGCAGCAAGATCCACCAGCCGACGAAGACGAGCGTCGGCCCCATATAGATGGCCATGAATTCGAGCCCGCTGCGGGCGGCGGTTCCGACCGCGCCATAGAAGGTCCAGCTCGTGCAGTAGACCGAGATCGAAAGCGTGTAGATGGCGGGCGAACTGAGGAAACCGGCATTGCCGCTCTTGGCGCGGGCATCCGAGACATAGGCGAGCAGGAACAAGAGCCCGACATAGCCGACCGCCGTCAGAATGACGAAGTCCGGCGACAGCATCAGGCATGTCCCGGCGGTTCGGGGGGCGCAGCCGGACCGGTTTCGGGCACGGATTTGGCGGGCGACACCCGAAACTGGCGCCCGCGTGAAAGCAGCACCGCCCCGACGATCACCAGAAACCAGATTCCGAACAGATACAGCACCTCAAGCGGCACGCCGCGCGGGCCGAGCATGTGCTCAAACAAGTTCAGGATCGGCGGCAACAGCAGAACCACGCCGAAAAACGGCACCAGGGCGGCAATGTCCTCACGCTCGGCCCGCTGCTCTTCCCTGGGTCCCGGTGAACTAGACATGCGCGGCCGGGCGCTGCTGGCTGTCGAGAATGCGCCTTACCGCATCCACCACCTCGCCATTGGCGTAAGGCTTGGTGATGAAGCCGTCGGCTTTCAGGTCCATGGCGGCCTGCCGGTCATATTGCTGGCCGCGCGCCGTCAGGATCACCACGAAAGTATCGGCGAACAATTCATTGGCGCGCAATGTCTTGAGCACTTCCAGCCCGCCACGCTTGGGCAGCATGATGTCGAGCAGAACCATCCGCGGACGAAAACGATGCGCGGCTTCGAGCGCCGCCTCGCCGTCACGCGCCACGCCGACGGACCAGCCGCAGCGCGTGAGAATGAACTCGAGCGATTCCGATATCGCCGGCTCGTCTTCGACTATCAGAATGTCCGTCATCACAGCAGCCCCTCCCAAGGCTGTGAACGGGCTCGTCTTGCCTTCCCCGGATGGCATGCGCCGGGACATTGAACGCCCAGTCTTTTTGTTTGTCCCCTATCCCAGTCGAAACCGGTCCGTAAATCAAGTCATCTAAAGTCGTGGTCCAGCGAACTTCCGGCTGCCGAAAATTTGCGTTCACGCGCCGGTTCGATGCGCATCGGATTTTCCGCAACGGGGCATCCAAGGCGTGCCGCGATCTTTCAGACACCCGAAAAAAACATGGGCCGCCTGCAAGCGCGAGCCCGGAAAAATAAAAAGCGGGAGCCGGGAAACATGAAAACGCCGCGCATCCCTTCGGCCGGCGGCGTCTTGCTCTGGTTTCGATCTCGTTCATCCGATCCCGGCGTTACCCGACCGGACGCGGATCAGCCCTTAAAACGTGTCGCGATCCTTCAGATCAGCTCCCTGCGCTTCAAGTTCTTGTTTTCACGCATGCCGCCCGAAACCGGTTCCCGCTTTCGGGCGGCATGCTTTAGGGCAATCGATCAGAACGGAATTTCGTCGTCGAGGTCGCGCGAGCCGCCACCGCCCGTTCCGCCGCCACGCGAGCCGCCGAAATCGCCGGAGCCTGACTGGCCGAAATCTGAACCACGTCCACCGCCGCCGCTGCCGCCGCCGGAATAGCCGCCGCGGTCATAGCCGACCTGACCGCCGCCCTCGCCCTGCCCGCGCGCGTCGAGCATCTGCAATTCACCGCGGAACTTTTGCAGCACGATCTCGGTGGTATAGCGATCCTGACCGTTCTGATCCTGCCATTTGCGGGTCTGGAGCTGGCCTTCGATGTAAACCTTCATGCCTTTTTTCAGATATTGCTCGGCCACCTTGGCAAGGTTGTCGTTGAAGATGACGACGCTGTGCCATTCGGTCTTCTCTCTGCGCTCGCCCGACATCTTGTCGCGCCAGCTTTCGGAGGTGGCAATGCGCAGATTGACGACCGGATCGCCGGAGTTCAGACGCCTGATTTCCGGGTCAGCGCCCAGATTCCCGACCAGTATGACCTTGTTGACGCTGCCCGCCATGACGCTGTCTCCACGCTCGTCCTAAATTGGAAGTCGCTTATCTTACAGCCTGCCGCGCCATTTGGCCCGCACGGTCCCGCTGTTTCCCCAGGAGGTTTTCGTTCTCTTTTTGTTCATTATTTTTCAGCCGAAGTCAATGCAGGCCGGCGCTGCGGCGCACGGCTTCGGGAAGCCGGAAGCGCGCCGCGATCTTTCAGTTTCGCTCCTTGCGCTTTAGAGCCGTTCATGGCTTCACGGAAGCGCCGAACGGCTCCAGGTCCTTGTCTTGTCGCGTTTGCGAACCGGAAAAGTGTGCCCACTTTTTCTGCAAAACGCTTCAGGTTGTTGTTTTTACGCATGTCGCTGTCCCGAAACCGGTTCGCGCTTCCGGGCGACATGCTTTGAGGCGGCCCGCGCTCTGGAAGAGGAAACCGCATCCGCCTATATCGGTCTGATGAAATCAGTTTCGGCGGCTCTTTTCCGTGTCTTTTCCGCGCTCGTGCTGGTGACTGCCGGCCCTGCTCTTGCCGGCAGCAGGCAGGCGCCGGCCAAAAGACCTGCCCAGGCCGGCACCGGTTTGCCTGGCGTGGACCGCGGCTTCACCCTCGTAACGCCTTTGCCGGCCGAGCCGGACGATGCGCCCCGCCCCGGCCAGTTCGGTCAGTTCAGGGCCGGGAATTTCGACGTAAAGGTTTCGGGCAAACTCACCTTCGATATCGGCGTCGGCAAGCTGCCGCCGCCCAGGCGCTGATTTCCGCCCGGAAATATGCCCTTCCGGAGGCGGCCGCATACATGGCCTGCAACATCGCCTGCAAAAAGATAAGCTCCTGATGCCGTCTGGGCAGCATCAGGAGCGTTTCAATGGGCAGCGTTTCAATGAGCGTGCCCATCATGCCGGGAACATTTTACCGGCTTTTCTTCGGACGCCTCGCGGCGTTCAGCCGACGATCCGACTAAAGTCTCTGATTTTCCGGGGAGCGGCCAGGCTCCGGTTTCACGATGAGAATCCTCATCTGCCGCAGGGGCTGGCCGTGGTTCCGCTCACGCGCGAAACCGGTTCGAACTGCCGGGTGGAGTCATACCTCTCTCCTTCTGTTCGTTGCCACGCATGATCGAAAGCACTTCATCCGCAGACGCACCATCCACCCCGCGAGATTTCGCGGGTGCACGGCGTCTTCCGGAGATCGGCCCCGCGAGGCGATCGGCTTCCGTTCCTGAAATCTGGCGCTTCTGTTACGCAACGTCAACCGCTCGCCGCGCAAGCAGGCAAAATGTGAACTTTGTAACAGCATGCCCGCCGTTTATGTCAGGATGCTGTTCATTTTTTGTTCTTTTCGCTTGCCTGCCCCGATGAAAGGCGCGTAAACCCTGATGCGGAAAATCGCGGCGTCTCTCGAAACCGCGCAGGAACGACCTATATTCGCGGAGGACGGGCAAGCCCGCCATTCCGAAACATTCAGTCGAGGCGGCGGAGCGGCCATGGCCGACCATAAGTTCATTTCCATTCGCGGTGCCCGCGAGCACAATCTCAAAAACGTCGATCTCGACCTGCCCCGCGACTCTCTGATCGTGATGACGGGGCTGTCCGGCTCGGGCAAGTCGTCACTTGCCTTTGACACTATCTATGCCGAGGGCCAGCGCCGCTATGTGGAGAGCCTGTCGGCCTATGCCCGGCAATTTCTCGAAATGATGCAGAAGCCGGATGTCGACCAGATCGACGGTCTGTCGCCAGCCATTTCCATCGAGCAGAAGACGACCTCGAAGAATCCGCGCTCCACCGTCGGCACCGTCACCGAAATCTACGACTATATGCGCCTGCTTTTCGCGCGCGTGGGCGTGCCCTATTCGCCCGCAACCGGCCTGCCGATCGAAAGCCAGACCGTTTCGCAGATGGTCGATCGCATCCTGACGCTTGAGGAAGGCACAAGGCTTTATCTTCTGGCGCCCATCGTGCGCGGCCGGAAGGGCGAATACCGCAAGGAACTTCTGGAGCTTCAGAAAAAGGGCTTCCAGCGCGTGAAGGTCGACGGAACCTTCTACGAGATCGCCGACGTTCCGGCGCTGGACAAGAAATACAAGCACGACATCGATGTCGTGGTGGACCGCATCGTCGTGCGTGCCGATCTGGCCACGCGCCTGGCCGATTCCATGGAAACGGCGCTGAGGCTGGCCGACGGGCTGGCCGTGGCCGAGCTTGCTGACAAGCCGTTGCCCCCCGAGGAAACGGCTGGTGGCGGTGGCGCCAACAAGTCGGCCAACGACACCCATGAACGGATCCTGTTTTCGGAAAAATTCGCCTGCCCGGTTTCCGGCTTCACCATTCCGGAAATCGAGCCGCGCCTGTTCTCGTTCAACAATCCCTTCGGCGCCTGCCCGACCTGCGACGGGCTTGGCAGCCAGCGGGCCATCGACGCCAATCTCGTCGTTCCCGATGAAAATGTGACGCTGCGCGACGGCGCCGTCGCACCGTGGGCGAAATCCACCTCGCCTTATTACGCGCAGACGCTGGAGGCGCTGGGCGCGGCCTACGGGTTCAGGCTCGCCGACACGTTCGGCGCGCTGCCGGAAGAAGGCCGCAACGCCATATTGCACGGCACCGGCAAGCGCGAGATAGCCTTCGATTACAATGACGGCCTGCGCGCCTACAAGACGACCAAGACCTTCGAGGGCGTGATCCCGAACCTCGAACGGCGCTGGAAGGAGACGGAATCGGCGTGGATGCGCGAGGAAATCGAGCGCTACATGTCGGCCACCCCGTGCCCGGCCTGTGGCGGCTACCGCCTCAAGCCCGAAGCGCTGGCGGTGAAAATCGCCGGCAAGCATATCGGCGAGGTTACCGGGCTTTCGATCCGCAAGGCCGATCTGTGGTTCAACGAACTGCCGGGCCGTCTGAATGACAAGCAGAACGAGATCGCGCTGCGCATCCTCAAGGAAATCCGCGAGCGACTGCGCTTTCTCAACGATGTCGGCCTCGATTATCTGACCCTGTCGCGCAATTCGGGCACGCTTTCGGGCGGCGAAAGCCAGCGCATTCGCCTGGCCAGCCAGATCGGTTCCGGGCTGACCGGCGTTCTCTACGTACTGGACGAACCCTCCATCGGACTGCACCAGCGCGACAACACCCGCCTGCTCGATACGCTCAAGCATCTGCGCGATCTCGGCAATACGGTGATCGTCGTCGAGCATGACGAGGACGCGATCCTGCATGCCGACTATGTGGTCGATATCGGCCCCGCCGCCGGCGTGCATGGCGGACGCGTGATCGCGCAGGGCACGCCGCGCGAGATCATGGCCAATCCGAACTCGATCACCGGAAAATATCTTTCCGGTGAAATGGAAATCGCCACGCCGGCCGAGCGCCGCAAAGGCAAGAAGGGCAAGCGCCTCAGGGTGGTGGGCGCACGCGGCAACAATCTGAAGAACGTGACGGCGGAAATTCCGCTCGGCACCTTCACGGCCATCACCGGCGTTTCGGGCGGCGGCAAGTCAACCTTCCTGATCGAGACGCTGTTCAAGGCAGCTTCCCGCCGCATCATGGGTTCGCGGGAACATCCGGCCGAGCACGACCGCATCGAGGGGCTTGAGTTTCTCGACAAGGTCATCGATATCGACCAGAGCCCGATCGGGCGCACGCCGCGCTCCAATCCGGCCACGTATACGGGGGCCTTCACACCGATACGCGACTGGTTTTCCGGCCTGCCGGAAGCCAAGGCGCGCGGCTACCTGCCCGGCCGCTTTTCCTTCAACGTCAAGGGCGGCCGCTGCGAGGCCTGCCAGGGCGATGGCGTCATCAAGATCGAGATGCACTTCCTGCCCGACGTGTATGTCACCTGCGACGTCTGTCACGGCAAGCGCTATAATCGCGAAACGCTCGACGTCACCTTCAAGGGAAAATCCGTCGCCGACGTGCTCGACATGACGGTCGAGGAAGGCGTGGAGTTCTTTTCGGCGGTGCCCGCCGTTCGCGACAAGCTGCAAACGCTCAAGGATGTCGGCCTCGGCTATATTCGCATCGGCCAGCAGGCAACCACGCTTTCCGGCGGCGAGGCGCAACGCATCAAGCTGGCCAAGGAACTGTCGCGCAAGGCCACCGGCAAGACGCTCTATATCCTAGACGAACCCACCACCGGCCTGCATTTCCACGATGTGGCCAAGCTGCTCGAAGTGCTTCAGGAGCTTGTCGAACAGGGCAACACCGTTGCCGTCATCGAGCACAATCTGGAGGTCATCAAGACCGCAGACTGGGTGCTCGACCTTGGACCGGAAGGCGGCGATGGCGGCGGCGAACTGGTGGCTTCCGGCACACCGGAAGACATCGTGGCCGAACCTCGCAGCTATACGGGCCAGTTCATGAAAGAGTTGCTGGAACGGCGGCCGGGCGGCAAGCAGGTGGCGGCCGAATAGAGCAGGAATCCGGCGAGTTTTCGTCTCGTTTGCCGGCAGGGATTCTGGCGGTTTTGCCGCTGCGCCGGCTCGGGCGCGTCCGTCTGGCTTGGAGCGGCAGAGAGCTCGCTTTCGAACGCACCGGCGCGGCTCCGGGCAATGTTGTATCGCGCGGGGAACGCCGCGCTTCGCCCCGCTTCATGGGCACGCTTTGACCGAGGTAGACATTTGCTGACCGTGGAGATTTGAAGCCACCCCTACAGTCAATACAGAGCTGAGCTTCGGGCGTTAAGTGGATTTCCGCCTCGATTATCCCCGCTGTTCAAATTTCCCGAGCCAGCGCTAACGGCATCGGGCACATTGGCGTGAACGGCACTGTCAGCAGACAAGGCCGCGCCGTTTGCGCCGGTTCCCGCGCGATGAAATACTCCTCCAGCCCTTTTTCTCTTGCGCCCCGGGAGCGACAAATGACCAAATCAGGAACGATCCGCGCCGGCATGGGTGGCTGGACCTTCGAGCCGTGGGACACGGCTTTTTACCCGCCGAAACTGCCGAAAACCAAACAGCTTGGATATGCAACGCATCAGGTGCCGACCATTGAAGTCAATGGCACCTATTATTCTTCGTTCAAGGAACCGACCTTCGTCAAATGGGCGAACGAAGCTCCGGAGGGTTTCATCTACGCCCTCAAAGGCAACCGCTTCGTGACCAACCGAAGGGTTCTCGGCGAGGCGGGAGAATCGATGATGCGGTTCCTCGGTTCGGGAATTGCGGCGTTGGGCGAAAAGCTCGGACCGATCCTGTGGCAGTTCGCTCCGACGAAAAAATTCGACCCGGAAGATTTCGAGGCTTTCCTTAAGCTGCTTCCGGCAAGGCAGGAGGGCGTGCGGTTGCGCCATGCGCTTGAGGTACGCCACGACAGCTTCGTTACCCCCGGCTTCGTCGCGCTGGCGCGAAAATATCATGCCGCGATCGTCTATGCCGATCATGCCAAATATCCCGCGATTGGCGATCTGACCAGCGATTTCGCCTATTTGCGCCTGCAAACCGGCAGTGACGACAATCCGGACTGTTACACGCCACAGGCACTGGACGAATGGGCGGAACGCGCGCGCATTCTCGCGGCGGGCGAAGTGCCTCAGGATTTTTCTCTTGCGGACCCCGCTACATCGGCACCGAAAAAACCGCGCGATGTGTTCGTCTATTTCATCACGGAAGGAAAAGTCCGCGCGCCCTTCGGCGCCATGGCCCTGATGCGGAGGGTGGCGGGATAGAGCCTTTTGCATTCAGACGAAACCGTCGGCCGCCGCACAAATGCGGCTAAAGCGTTTCCAGGAAAAGTGGAAACACTTTTCCGGTTCACAAACGCGACAAAACAAAGACCCGGAGCCGTTCGGCGGGGTAACGACATGGGTAAAAACAAGAATTTAAAGCGCAGGAAGCGAATCTGAAAGACCGCGACACGCTTTAGAGAATAGAAGCTGGGGCGGCGCGGGCGGCGTTCGCCGGAACGCCCACTGTTCCAGCCGCTCGCCTCATCTGCCTGAGAAACTGATTCAGCTGGCTCTCATTCCGATTCATGAAATGGGAGCATCGTTTTGATATTCATGTTAAATCCGATGCAATCCATCGGCCGGCAAACGGCAGCCAGCGTTGTCAGGCACCGCGGGCAACGCGCTCAATTTCCTCGCGCACAAGGCGCTCGACCAGCATGGGGAGGTTATTGTCCAGCCATTCCTGCAGCATCGGCCGCAGCATCTCTTCCGCCATCTCGTCGAGGGATTTCTTGCTGCGGGCCGCAAAGGCGTCCGACAGCTCTCCGAAGGCGGCGGCGACCTGCCGGCTGGTCCTCTCCGAAACGAGCGCGGGCTTTGCCGCAGCAATGTCATTCGCATCCGCGGCGGAAGACGCACTCTCAAGAGGCGCCGCATCGGCCTTTTCGGCAAGGAGAGGTTCTTCGCCCGGAATGTTTTGCGCGCCGTGGAGCGCTGCCGGGTATGCGCTCCCTCCAGGCCGGATGTCGGGCTGGCCGGAATTTCCGCTTCTGTCGACGCTGCCGAGGTTGAGCGGCACACGCCAGTCGTCGGGCTTTGCCACGGGCTTTTCCGGAACCGCGGCGGCCGGGCGGGACAGATCGGCTCGCGTGAAATCGATTCTCCTGAAAGAGGAGGATGCCGGCAGGCCGTCATCCTGCGGCTCGCTGTCGGCCACCGCTGCCGCCGGATGGGCAGGCCCGGCTTCCGCCGGATGGGCCGGTTCGGCTTCCGCCGGGTGGGCCGGTTCGGCTTCCGCCTGCTTCGCCTCCCCGACCTCCGCCGAAGCTTTCAGCGGCACCGGCTCTGTGCCTGAACGCAACTCGTTGCGAAACACATCGACAACGGCCGGCGCCGGTTCCTCCGGAACGCCGGCATCATCGCCGGCATGTTCAAAGGCTTCCGCCGGCTTGCGGCCGGAATCGCTGTCCTCGATGATCCTGCGAATCGACGCAAGTATCTCTTCCATCGAAGGTTCACGCTGCACACTGCTTGCCGTCGCCATCGTCACGTCCACCGCCCCGCGTTCGTTATTCTGGTCAGCACCGGCCGCCGCTCACCGGGTCGGCATCGGCCGAATCATACGCTGCCAGCGTAACGGACCCTGCGGCCGGGGAGAATCCCCAAACGTTATCAATATCCCGTTTCAACAGATTAAAGCATGCCGCCCGAAAGGAGGAACCGGTTTGGAGACAACGACATGCACAAACACAGGAACTTGAAGCACAAGGAACGACGCTGAAAGATCGCGACGCGCTTCAGAACGGATGACGCCGTGAAGTCGGGCGGTACGCGCAACAAAAAAGGCGCCGAAGCGCCTTTTGCCGAAGCCGAAAAAAGTTCGGCCAGCGTCAGCGGCCATCCGGCGTGCGCAGGCCGTGCCACTTGTCCTTGACCGCGTTGTAATGCTCTTCCGGCTGATATTTCGCCACCTGCAAGCCAAGGCGATCGACCGACAGCCTGCCCATGGCCTGAAGAATGGCGTAGCTGGCAAGAACGACATCGCGTTCCGCGCTGGCGAGATTGATCTTGGCGTTGATCACGTCGCGCTGTGAATCCAGAACTTCCAGCGTGGTGCGCTGGCCGACATTACGCTCTTCGATAACGCCGTTCAGCGCGAGCTGGGCAGCGCTTACCACGGTGCGGTTGGCGGTCACCGCTTCCTGTGCGGCGGCATAGGCCGTCCATGCGGCGGTGATTGCCTGCCTCACCTGATCGCGGCTGACATCGACCTCGATGCGCGCCTGACCGAGCTGTTCCTTCGACTTGCGCACCTGAGCGGACGTGCGGCCGCCCTGGTAGATCGGCACGGAAAGGGTCGCGCCGATATTGGCGGCGTTGGAATATCCGTCGGTAGCGCTGGCGCCCAGGGGGCCACCGCGCGTATCGCTATAGCTGCGCGAAACTCCGGCGGAGGCGGTTACAGAGGGCAACAGCGCGCCTTCGGCCGCCTTCACCCCAAAAGCAGCCGCATCGACCAGATGGCTGGTCGCGATGATCGCCGGATGTTCCGTGGAAGCGACCGCGACTGCTGCATCAAGGCTGCGTGGCAGCAGTTTGGCAAGCGGAGCGGCAGCCTTCAGCTGTCCCGGCTCCTCGCCGATCAGTTGCCGGTAGGCAGCGGCGCTGGCCAGCGCCTGAGCGCGCGCGGCGCTGAGCTGAGCTTCGGCGCCGGAACGCGCCGCATCGGCCTGCGCGACATCGGTGCGCGTGCCCTCGCCAACTTCAAGTCGCGAACGCGCCGCGCGCGTCTGCTCGTTGAGGAATTCCAGATTCTGCTGCGTGAGAGCCGCGACCTGGCGGTCGTGGATGACATTCATATAAGCCTGCGCGGCGCTGAACAGAATGTTCTCTTCCGTGTTGCGGAGGCTCTCCTGCGAGGCGCGAACCCTTGCCTCGGCGGCGGCGACGGTATTCCTGGTCTGAAAGCCGTCGAACAGCGTCTGGTTGACCTGCACGCCGAAATTGCCCTTCGTCAAACGCGCCGTATGATCGTTCCGGCGCGACTGCGTGTAGTCGATGTTTGCAGAACCGGCCACCGTTGGCCGGTATCCGGATTTGGCGATGGCCACGTCCTCATCGGTGACGCGAACGCCGGCGCGAGCAGAATTAAGCTGGGAGTTGTTGCGGTAAGCTTTTGATAACGCCCCGACGATAGTTTCCGCCGAAGCTGCAACCGGCGACAAAGCCGTTGCGGTGATCAAAAGGGCGGCAAAAACGGTCTTGCTAAAGGACTGCACGTCGACCCTCAACTTTACAGAATCAATGACGGCGCAACTGAAATCCTTTTCAGACTTATTGCGCCCCTAAGCTCTCAACACGCACCGAAGACACGGCCCTCGCGGCCCGCATCAGATTCGGTTCAGGCGCCAAGCCATCATGAGTAGGCTTCGGCTGCAAGTTAAATCCAGTCAGAACTCGAAAACTCTGCTGCGTTCAAATCCCGGTAGTGGCCTAATTGCCGCATTGAAGGCCCGCCTGCCCGTTACGACCCCATCGGTATTCAGGAAGATGCGGGCGACGCCCGCATTGCCCCGGCCCTCCACGGCAACCAGCCGCCCGCCTTCCGCCAGCTGAGCCTGAAGCGGCTCCGGAAGTTCGTCGATGCTGCCCTGCAACACGATCACATCATAAGGAGCGGCAGCTTTCCAACCGTCGCGAAGCACGCCTTCCACCACGGAAACATTGTCGCAACCGAGCGCGGCGAGCGTCTCGCGCGCCTTTCCGGCCAGTGCCGGATCGCTTTCCAGCGCGGTCACCGAGCCCGCCACATGCGAAAGAATTGCCGACGAATAGCCCGTGCCGCAGCCGACATCGAGAACCGAATCTCTGCTTTTGATTTCCGCAAGCTGCAAAAGGCGGGCAAGCGGCGAAGGCTCCATGAGGAAGCGGGCGCCGCCATCGCCCTCGGCAATGCGGATATCCTCGTCGATATAGGCCAGCTCGCGAATCGGCTCTTCGACGAAGCGCTCACGCGGAACAGAAAGAAAGGCATCGAGCAGCGGAACGCTGGTCACATCGGTCGTGCGAAGCTGCCCGTCGACCATTTTGACGCGGCGTTCGGTAAAATCAGCGCTCATGTGCAAGCTGCCCCGCTCTGGCGCGCACTGCGCGCTCTCAGTACGTTGGAACGAATAAATCCCGCCGAATGTAGCAGGATAGCTTGAAAATCTGGAGGCCTCGCCCGGAATCGAACCGGGGTGCAAGGATTTGCAGTCCTCTGCGTAACCACTCCGCCACGAGGCCCCACGCTGTGCAAGCGTTCCTGCGGCCTCAATAGGTTAGCCCCATTTCCCAGTCAAGCCGCTCTCCGCCATTCTCGACGTTTTCCTTGACCTCATTTCGAATGGCCGCCCACATCGCAGCCGCATTGCGCTGAAAGACGCCATGAAAAGCCCAATCCGGCCCATTTGCGCTTATCCCGCGACGGCCATGACCATGCCGCGAAAACAAAACTACCCCGCCCTCCGGCACGTTTGTCCTGTCCGCCGGCCTCACCTTGCGCCGCGGTTTTGAGTTATCGGCGCGGCTATGGTTAGGTGAGGCGTCAAGTACAGAAGGAAGATATCATGGCTATCAGCCGCAAAGAGGAAGAACGCGCCCTGGATAAGGCCGAACTGGAGCTTGTAGCCAGCACCCGCCATCCTGCATTGCAGGAATTGTCGGACAAGGATCTCTCCCAGCATATCAAGCTGCTGCGCGAGCGGCGGGACAAGGCGCAGGACGAAGTTCAGCGCCGCAGGCGGGAGATGCGCGGCAAGGCCAGCCCGAAAGGGGCGGAGGCGGCCACGTCCGTCGCAGGCAACAGCACCAAGCAGGAAGTGCTTTCGCAGGCAGTGCGCCGCCTGAACGCCGAACGCTCCCGGCGCGAGCGCATGGCCGCGCAGGTTTCGCAAGCCGAGCTTGCGCGCAAGGCGCTCCAGCTGAAGCAAGCGGCCGCCGACCACGACGCGCCGCTTCTCAATACGAGGCACGCACATCAGGGAATGCGCAAATCCGCGTCAGACCGCCCCAAAAGCCTGGTCAGGCCGATGGAACTCGGCCGCCTGCGCAAAGCCGGCGCCGTCGCCCAGGCAAAGCGGGATAGCTGATACCGCCGCATGCGCCGGAAGGAGCAGATCTTTCACTGGACAACGCTCCTTCCGGCTACTCACTCCAGCGCACAAGCGCGCGGCCGGCGGTCAGGTCGGCAAGCAGGCGTTCGACATCGAAGGCCGCCGCTCTTGGAACCTCGAAGGCAAGCTCCGCCCCGTTCTCATTGAACCGGGGCGCATGCAGCTTCGTATCGGGCATCGCCTCCAGTCTCGACTGGACAAGCGACAGATCGCCGAACGCGCAGCCGACAATGGCCGGCACCGTTTCCACAAGCGGCTTCCTGCCAGCCTCATGGAGACATGAGGCCGCCGTTCCGCCATAAGCCCGGATCAGCCCGCCGCTTCCAAGCAGAACGCCCCCAAACCAGCGCGTGACCACCACCGCGACACGATCGAGAGACTGGCCGTCAACAGCCTGTAAAATCGGTTTTCCGGCCGTACCGCCGGGCTCCCCGTCATCGCTGAAACGGTAGTTCCGACCCAGACGCCACGCCCAGCAATTGTGATTCGCGCCGCGTTCGGCGTGCATATCTATAAAGGCCCTGGCCGCAGCCTCATCGGCGACGGGGCCGGCCACCGCGACAAACCGGCTCTTTTTGACTTCGAGCCGCGCGGATACCGTTGCGGTGAGTGTAAAAAGCTTGCCCATGTCTCCATCTATCACCAAAGCGCGCGCGTTCAGCGGCGCCGGCTATCACCAAAGCGCGCGCGTTCAGCGGCGCCGGCGGCGCTCCCACCACACGGCGGCGCGCCTGCGCCAGCGGCGCACACGCGCGAATTCATAGGAAAGCACCAGAAGCCCGAGCGGAAGCATCCAGAAACCGAGCACCGGCAGGAAACCGAAACAGCCGAACACCATCAAGGTGGCGCCGATAGCGATGCGCGCGCGTCGCGACCGCGGCAGGGTAAACTCCTTGCCGAGCAAAGTGAGCTTGCGGCGCGGCTCTTCACAACCGTTTGAGGAATCGTCCTGAATCATAGTCCTCCATGCACCGTCCGGATGCGCACCCGCCGATACGACCTGTCCGCGAATACGGGCTTCAGCCCGTATTCCTGTTCGCAATCCCCTGCTGCCGACGGCTGGCAGTGGGGTCAATATGGCCATGCGCCTGCGACATTTCGAGCAGGCTTGTGAAAATGGTGTAAAAAAAGCGAAATGCTTCTTTGCAAAGCGGAAAAGGGTTTGCTATAGGCTGCCTCGTTCACCAAGAGCCTGCTGTTCCCCGGTAGCTCAGCGGTAGAGCAACCGGCTGTTAACCGGTTGGTCGATGGTTCGAATCCGTCCCGGGGAGCCACTTTCAGTGGCAAAGGCATGTGAATTTCCACCTGGATTTTTCGATATTTTCCGCCTGCCTTTCTCGTTCGGGCGCGTTTCAGCCCGTGATTGCCGGCTCGGATGCGGCACTTGCGCGGATGCGCGGCCGGGGGCAATCGGGCCTGGCCGAAAACAATCTTCCGCGCCGTCTGCGATGCAGGTGACAAGTCTGTGCGACTAGTCTATGCATTCGGCTGTCGGAGGCCTCACAAGGCTTCACTTGTTTGCGGGAGAGAGCAGCGCGAAGCTGCCGCCGAAGGGGAAATCGCCCGATAATCTCTCAGGCAAAAGAACCGTAAGCAGGAACGACACTCTGGAAAGTCGAGGCATCGCTGTCTCGCGCCGAAGGTGTAAGTGCATCCGAAAGGGTTCCGGCTGCACAAGTCTCTCAGGCTTCAGACAGAGGGGCACGAATGGTCGCCGTTGCGGCCGGTTTCGTGTTGCTCTGGAGAAATCATGACAGGCGTCGAAGACAAGCATCTACCCCTTGAAGATTTGCACAGGCAGGCCGGAGCGCGGTTCGGCGCTTTCGCCGGCTGGTCCATGCCGCTGACCTATCCGGCCGGCGTCATGAAGGAACATATGCACACGCGCGCGCATGTCGGCGTGTTCGATATCTCGCATATGAAGATGATCGAGCTTTCCGGCGCTGGCGCGGGCGCGCTGCTCGAACGCGCCTGCCCCGTGGATGCGGCGGCCCTGCCGCTGCTTCAGTCCAAATATTCCTTCCTGCTCGACGACGCCGCCGGCATTCTCGACGACGTGATCGTGACCCGCCTCGGGGATGAACGCTTCATGCTGGTGGCGAATGCCGGCAACGCGGCTCAGGACGAGGCGCATCTGCGCGGGCTTGCCGAAGGGCTGGATGTCGTCATCACCCCGCTCGACCGCGTCTTTCTGGCCATTCAGGGGCCGGAGGCCGAAGCGGCGCTGAACAAAGCCGGTGTCGAAACCGGAACGCTTTCCTTCATGCATGGCGCCGAGCCCCGGGCCGGCTGGTTCCTGACACGTTCCGGATATACGGGCGAGGACGGCTTCGAGATCGGCTTGCCGGAGAAAGACGCCCGCGAGCTGCTGGACAAGCTGTTTGCCGACGAGCGGGTGATGTGGGTCGGGCTTGCCGCCCGCGACAGCCTGCGTCTCGAAGCCGGGCTTTGCCTGCATGGCAACGATATTTCGGCCGGCACCAATCCGGTTGACGCAGGGCTGATGTGGGCGGTGCCAAAGAACCTGCGCGCCGAAGGGCAGTTCGCCGGCGCAGACGCGCTGCGCGAGGCGATCGCCCGCGGCGCAACCGAAAAGCGCGTCGGTCTCAGGCCGGAAGGGCGCCAGCCCGTGCGCGCCGGCGCTTCTCTCTTCGATGCGGAGGGCAATCCCGCCGGCCGCATCACCTCGGGTGGTTTCGGTCCCTCGGCCGGACATCCGGTCGCAATGGGCTACGTGCCCGCCGCCCTGGCAGCCGTTGGAACCAGGCTGTATGCCGACGTGCGCGGCACGAAAGTGCCGGTCGACATACACGCCCTGCCCTTCACGCCGCATCGCTACCGCAAAGGATAATTCTCATGGCAACGACCTATTACACCGAAGATCACGAATGGCTGCGCGTCGAGGGCGACGTGGCGACTGTCGGCATCACCGACTATGCGCAGGAACAGCTTGGCGACATCGTCTTCATCGAACTGCCTGAGACCGGCAAGAGCCTGAGCAAGGGTGACACCGCCGTCGTGGTGGAATCCGTCAAGGCGGCCTCGGACGTCTATGCACCCGTCAATGGCGAGGTGACGGAAGCCAACGAAGCCCTTTCCTCCGAGCCCGCGCTGGTCAACTCGGCCGCCGCCGGCGACGGCTGGCTGTGGAAGATGAAGCTTTCCGATACGAGCCAGCTCGAAGGCCTCATGGATGAGGCGGCCTACAACGCCCATATCGGCTGACAGGACATAACGATGACCACGGCACCCTTTGCTTTTACGGATCGCCATATCGGCCCCGGCGATGACGACGTGCGCGCCATGCTCGCCCGCATCGGCGTCGCCTCGGTCGATGAACTGATCGACCAGGCCGTTCCGAAGTCGATCCGGCTCGATCGCGCCCTCGCCCTGCCGGCTCCGGCCAGCGAAGCCGAAGCCCTTGCCGAGCTTTCGGTAACCATGTCGCGCAACATCGTCATGAAGAGCTTCATCGGCGCGGGCTATCATGGCGTTCAGGTGCCGCCGGTCATTCAGCGCAACATGTTCGAAAACCCGGCCTGGTACACGGCCTACACGCCCTATCAGGCCGAGATCAGCCAGGGCCGCCTGGAAATGCTGTTCAATTTCCAGACGCTGGTGTCGGAACTGACCGGCCTGCCGGTCGCCTCCGCCTCGCTGCTCGATGAAGCGACCGCCGCCGCCGAGGCCGTCGGCATCGCCATGCGCCACCATCGCGACAAGCGCAACAAGATTGCGCTTGCCGGCGCGCCGCTGCCGCAGACGCTCGACGTTCTGCACACCCGCGCCGAGCCGCTGGATATCGTCATCGACGGCGACGCCATCGACGACGACACCGCGGCTCTCCTCGTCTCGTGGCCCGATGCCAATGGCGTCTATGGCGATCACAAGGGGGCAATCGAGAAGGCGAAGGCCGCCGGCGTGCTGGTCATCTTCGTTTCCGATCCGCTGTCGCTCACCGTCACCAGCGCGCCGGCAAGCCTCGGCGCCGACATCGCCGTCGGTTCCATGCAGCGCTTCGGCGTGCCGATGGGCTTTGGCGGCCCGCATGCCGCCTATTGCGCCGTCTCGGAAAAGCTGACCAGGCTGATGCCGGGCCGTCTGGTCGGCCAGTCGGTCGATGCGCATGGCCGCCCCGGCTTCCGGCTGGCCTTGCAGACCCGCGAACAGCATATCCGCCGCGACAAGGCGACCTCCAATATCTGCACCGCGCAGGCCCTGCTCGCCAATATGGCGACCGCCTACGCCATCTGGCACGGTCCGTCCGGCCTGAAGGCGATCGCCACCCGCATCCACAGGCTCGCCAACGGACTGGCCGAGGGGCTGACCGCCGCAGGCGTGAAGGTGCTGGGCGCCAGCCGCTTCGATACGGTTACTGCGGAAGTGAAGGGCAAGGCCGCAGCGATTGCCGCTGAAGCCGAGAAAGGCGGCAGGCTGCTGCGCGTCATCGATGCCGATCATGTCGGCGTCGCCTTCGATGAAACTTCGACCGAAGCGGATCTCGAAGCGATCGCCGCGCTGTTCGGCGCGAAGGCCGCTGCCGCCGCTTCGGACAGCCTGCCCGGCAAGCCGCGCGGCGGGGAATTCCTCACCCAGCCGGCTTTCCACGAAAACCGCTCCGAAACCGACATGATGCGCTATCTGCGCCGGCTGGCCGACAAGGATCTGGCGCTCGACCGCGCGATGATCCCGCTCGGCTCCTGCACCATGAAGCTCAATGCGGCAGCGGAAATGATGCCGGTGAGCTGGCACAACATCGCCAACCTGCACCCCTTCGCACCGAAGGCGCATACGCTCGGCTTCCGCGACATGATCGCGGAACTCGAAAGCTGGCTGGCCGAAATCACCGGCTTCGACGCGGTAACCTTGCAGCCCAATGCCGGCAGCCAGGGCGAATATGCCGGCCTGCTCGCCATTCGCGGCTATCACAAGTCGCGCGGCGAAGGTCATCGCAACATCTGCCTCATCCCCTCCTCCGCGCATGGCACCAACCCGGCCTCGGCCGCGATGGCAGGCATGAGCGTTGTGGTGGTGCGCTGCACCGATGACGGCAATATCGACATCGACGACCTGAAGGCGAAGGCCGGACAGCACGGCGCCAATCTGGCGGCGCTGATGTTCACCTACCCGTCCACGCATGGCGTGTTCGAGGAAGGCGCCAAGGACATCTGCGCAATCGTGCACGAGCATGGCGGCCAGGTCTATTTCGACGGCGCCAACCTCAACGCGCTGGTCGGCCTCGCCCGTCCCGGCGATATCGGCGCGGACGTCTGCCACATGAACCTGCACAAGACGTTCTGCATTCCCCATGGCGGCGGCGGTCCGGGCGTCGGGCCGATCGGCGTGAAGTCGCATCTGGCTCCGCACCTGCCGGGCCATGTCGCGGAAGGGTCCGCCCATGCGGTTTCGGCAGCCCCCTTCGGCAGCGCCTCGATCCTGCCCATCACCTGGATGTATATCCGCATGATGGGCCCCAGCCTGAAGAAGGCGACGGAGATCGCCATCCTGTCGGCCAACTATCTGGTGGCGCGGCTCGGCAACCACTTCTCGGTGCTCTACCGGGGCCGTGGCGGACGCGTCGCGCATGAGTGCATCCTCGACACCCGCGTGCTCAAGGATCGCTCGGGCATCACCGTGGACGACATCGCCAAGCGCCTGATCGACTACGGCTTCCACGCTCCGACCATGTCGTTCCCGGTTGCCGGCACGCTGATGGTGGAGCCGACGGAATCCGAGCCGAAGGCCGAGGTGGACCGTCTGTGCGAAGCGCTGATCGCCATCGCGGACGAAGCCGCCAGGGTGGAAAAGGGCGAATGGCCGGCCGACGACAACCCGCTGGTCAATGCACCGCACACGGCAGCGGAAGTTCTGGCCGGCGAGTGGACGCATCCTTACTCGCGCATGGAAGCCGCCTACCCGGCCGAAAATGCCGACAGCATCGTCAAATACTGGCCGCCCGTGTCGCGCATCGACAATGTGGCAGGCGACCGCAACCTGATCTGCTCCTGCCCGCCCGTGTCCGAATACAGCGACGCGGCCGAGTAGGCCGATCCGGCATGAAGACATGGCAGAGGCCGGCACAAAATGCCGGCCTCATGTTTTTCAGGACAGCGTTTGGCTTTTCTGGGCAGCGTTCTGGAACCGTCCAGCCCTTGCTCCCCGCATCAATCCTCTGTATTGCGGGGAAACGATCCTGAACAGAACCGGAACCCCGGTCGCGCCCGCGCTCAAGGCGTGGCAAACTATCCGGTGATTCGCAGCCTCCGCTCACGGACCCGCATGGACGACAGCAACGATCTTTTCGCCCGCATCGATGACAAGCCGCAGCCGGTGCGCGCACCTTCACGGCCGGCCGATCCGCTTGTGGAGGCAGCCCGCAAGGCGGGGACAGCCGCTGTTCCGGCGCCGGCGCCCCCCAGGCCTGTCCCTTCCGCGCCAGAGGCAGCAGGCGACGGCTACAGCGCGGCCGACATCGAGGTCCTGGAAGGGTTGGAGCCGGTCCGGCGCCGCCCCGGCATGTATATTGGCGGCACCGACGAAAAGGCCCTGCATCATCTGTTTGCCGAAGTCATCGACAACTCGATGGACGAAGCCGTTGCCGGCCACGCCACTTTCATCGAGGTGGAGCTTTCCGCCGACGGTTTCCTGAGCGTGACCGACAATGGCCGCGGCATTCCCGTCGATCTCCACCCGAAATACAACAGGCCGGCCATCGAGGTCATCATGACCACGCTGCACTCCGGCGGCAAATTCGATTCCAAGGTCTATGAAACCTCGGGCGGCCTGCACGGCGTCGGCGTCTCCGTCGTCAACGCGCTGTCGGAGGAACTGGAAGTCGAGATCGCACGGGGGCGCAAACTCTACCGCCAGCGCTTCTCGCGCGGCAAGCCGCTCGGCGAGCTGGAGCATCTGGGCGATATCCACAACCGGCGCGGGACGAAGATCCGCTTCAGGCCGGACGATCAGATCTTCGGCAAGGGCGCGAAATTCGAGCCGGCGCGGCTCTACAGGATGGCGCGCTCCAAGGCCTATCTTTTCGGCGGCGTCGAAATCCGCTGGACCTGCGACCCCCTGCTGATCGGCGAAAAAGACGATACCCCGCCCAAGGCCCAGTTTCACTATCCGGGCGGGCTCAAGGATTATCTGGCGGCCTCGCTGGGCGGCGATTTTCAGGTCACGCGCGAAATCTTCGCCGGCAGGACCGAGCGTCAGGGTGGCCATGGCTCCGTCGAATGGGCCGTGACCTGGTATGGCGGCGACGGCTTCCTGAATTCTTATTGTAACACCATTCCCACCGGCGAAGGCGGCACGCATGAAACGGGCCTGCGCAATGTCTTGCTGCGGGGCTTGCGCGCCTATGCCGATCTGGTCGGCAACAAGCGCGCCTCGGCGGTCACCTCCGAAGACGTGATGATTTCGGCGGCCGGCATGCTGTCGGTATTCATTCGCGAGCCGGAATTCGTCGGCCAGACAAAGGACCGGCTCGCCACGGTCGAGGCCGTCCGCATCGTCGAAAGCGCCATCCGCGATCCGTTCGACCACTGGCTGGCGGACAACCCGCAGGAAGCCTCGAAACTGCTCGACTGGGTGATCCAGCGTGCCGACGAGCGCGTTCGCCGCCGTCAGGAGCGCGAGGTTTCGCGCAAGACCGCCGTGCGCAAGCTGCGCCTGCCGGGCAAGCTGGCCGACTGCACCCAGAATGCCGCCGCAGGTGCGGAACTGTTCATCGTCGAGGGCGATTCGGCAGGCGGTTCCGCCAAGCAGGCGCGCGACCGCGCCACGCAGGCGGTTCTGCCGCTGCGCGGCAAGATCCTCAACGTCGCCAGCGCCGGCCACGACAAGCTCACCGCCAACCAGACGATTTCCGACCTGATCCAGGCGCTGGGCTGCGGCACCCGCTCGAAATATCGCGATCAGGACCTTCGCTACGACCGCGTCATCATCATGACCGACGCCGACGTCGACGGCGCGCACATCGCTTCGCTGCTGATCACCTTCTTCTATCAGGAGATGCCGCTGCTCATTCAGGGCGGACATCTCTATATGGCGGTTCCCCCGCTCTATTCGATCCGGCAGGGCGGCAAGGTCGCCTATGCGCGCGACGATGCCCACAAGGACGAATTGCTGCGCACCCAGTTCACCGGGCGCGGCAAGATCGAGATCGGGAGGTTCAAGGGCCTTGGCGAAATGATGGCGCATCAGCTCAAGGAAACCACCATGGACCCGAAGAAGCGCACGCTTCTGCGCGTCGATCTGATCGATGAGGAAGCCACGACTCGCGATGCGGTGGACGCCTTGATGGGCACCAGGCCGGAAGCCCGCTTCCGCTTCATCACCGAGCGCGCCGAATTCGCCGAGGCCGACGCGCTGGACATCTAGAGCGTTTCCAGGAAAGTGGAATACTTTTCCGGTTCGCAACGCGACAAACCAAGGACCTGGAGCCGTTCATGGACGGCAACGATCACGCGAGCCCGGCAGGCCAGATCGCTTGCCCGCGGCACCGCGGACGCCTTGCCGGCTGCGGCGTTTGTCCGCATCATCGCCATGGCTCTCGGGATCGTCCGCCCTTTTTAACCGCAGGGCCTGAATTCAGGCGGCGGCTATGGCCAGCGCATGGCCGCGCGCGTTTTCGCGCAATGCATCGAGATGGATGGATTTCACCAGCGTGGCGAGCTCACTTTGCGCCCCCTGCCCTCCAAGCTCCTTCAGCATCAGCCAGCTCACTTCCTGAACGCCGGCGACGCGCTTGCCATTGGCGACCTCGCGCCAGACGCGCAGAGCCCGCAGGATGACGGCGTGGGTGGCTTCGGACAAGCCGGCGCCGGCCAGCAAGGCGCGCAAGGCGACATCGTTGCCCGCCGCCAGCAGAGACGAAACGCGCCGCTCGCTGCGGCGCGTCAGCACCACAAGCGCCCGGCCGAAAAAATCGATCTTGCCATGGGCAACCGTTCGGACGAGGAAGGAAGCCGTCAGATCGCCGCGCAGGCGCAGATGCTCGGCCAGCGCCTCGTGCTCATCGGCGTTCGTTGCCTCTATCAGCGTCAGCGACGCCTTCGTGCAGGCATCGCGCAGCAGGCGATCGGCGCGCGCGGCGCCTATCAGCGCCTGCACCAGCGGCGATCCCTTCAGCGTTTCGCCAAGCCTGACAAGCAGCGTATGGCGGCAATCGGCGGGCAGCCGCGCATCGGCAATCAAAGCTTCACGCACCGGCCCCAGATGGCCGAAACGTTCCGTCATGCGGCGAAAGCTCAGCGATGCGATGTCCGCGCCGCAGTTTTGCAGCAGCATCACGCAGGCATCCGCCTCGCCGATTTCGGCGATTGCAGCCGCTACCGGCATCGAGACGAAGGGGCGGTCGGCCACCAGCTTCTGCGTCGCGAGGGTTCCCGCAGCCACCCGGTCGATGAGATCGGCATCCGTCAGCAGCGGCGAGCGGGCAAGGACGAGAGAAGCGACTTCCGGCTGGTCGGCTGCAAGGGCGGCGATCACCTGAACCGGCGCATGCCGGCTCATGGAAAGCGCCTCGGCCATGGCCTGCCGCACCCGGGAAGAGGGATCGTCCAGCAAGAACGTCAGCGCTGCCTCGGCCGCGCAACGGTCTTCGAAAGGCAGGGTATTGTTGACATAGGCGTGGGCGAGAGCCGCCGCAGCGGCCGCGCGTTCCGCAACCTTCGCCGTGCAGATCCACTTCAGGAAATGCGAAACAACAATCATATGCCCTGCCCCACCAAGCCAGTCCCGGCTATGCGACACACGATAGGTCCGATCGATTAATAAAGCGTTCACCATGTTTACGGGTGCAGGCAATGCTTGCGGGGCATGCGGCAGCGCCCTATCACAAGACACGAAGAGGAGAGTGCAATGCCCGGTCTTTATCTTGAGGAATTTAAAGTCGGACACGTCTTTCGCCATGCGCTGCGCAAGACCGTCACCGAAAGCGACAACATGCTGTTTTCGGTGATGACGCTGAACCCGCAGCCTTTGCATATCGATTTCGATTTCGCCTCCAGGACCGAATGGGGCCAGCCGCTGGTCAATTCCCTGTTCACGCTGGGCCTGATGATCGGCATTGCGGTGAACGACCTTACCGTCGGCACCACCATCGGCAATCTGGGCATGACGGACACGGTGTTTCCGCACCCGCTGTTCCATGGCGACACGGTGCGGGTGGAAACCACCGTCGTTTCGGTGCGCGCATCGAAATCCAAGCCCGATCGCGGCATCGTGGAACTGGAGCACAGGGCCTACAACCAGAACGGCGTTCTGGTGGCGAAATGCCTGCGGCAGGCCATGATGCTGAAGAGGCCGGCCTGATGCGCTCGCTTCTGTTCGTTCCCGGCGATTCGGAAAGGAAGCTGGAGAAAGGCTTTTCATCCGGCGCCGATGTGGTGATCGTCGACCTGGAGGATTCCGTGGCCCCGGCCAACAAGGAAAACGCGCGGCGCGTCGCCGCCGATTTCCTTGCCTCTCGGCCCGCGGGCGAAAAGCCCGCTGTCCATGTGCGCGTCAACGATCTTTCGTCCGGCCTCACCGACGGCGATCTCGCCGCGCTGGTGCGCGTCCGGCCGCAGGGCGTCATGCTGCCCAAATCGACCAGCGGAGCCGATGTGCAGCAGCTTTCCGCGAAACTGCGCGTGCATGAGGCGCAAAACGGGCTGCCGGATGGCGGCATTGTGATCGTCGCCATTGCAACGGAGACGGCTGCCTCCCTGTTCACGGGTGCTACCTATGCCGGCGCCAGCGCCCGCCTTGCCGGACTGACTTGGGGCGCCGAGGATCTGTCGGCAGCCATCGGCGCGCGTTCGGCACGGGACGCAAACGGGCGTTATACGGACGTGTTCCGGCTTGCCCGCACTGTCACCCTGCTGGCGGCATCCGCCGCCGAAGCCGCAGCCATCGACAGCGTATACCCTGATTTCCGCGATCTGGCCGGGCTGGAAGCAGAGTGTCTCGAAGCCGAGCGGGACGGGTTTACCGCCAAGATGGCGATCCATCCCGCACAGGTTCCCGTCATCAACACCGCCTTTACGCCGTCTGCGGAAGCCATCGAGTATTCGGCCGCCGTGGTGGCGGCGTTCGAGGCTGCCGGCAATCCCGGCGTGGTGGGCATCGGCGGCAAGATGTACGACCGTCCCCACCTGCGTCTTGCAAAGCGGCTTCTGGCAAGGGCGCAGGCGGCGGGCGCGATCCCGTAAGCCTTTTGCCTATTCCTGCCAGGGGCCGGAATAATCGGCATAGAGCGTCGCCGGATCAGGACGGGGACGCTCCGGGGCAGAGCCTTCATAATTGCCGATATGAACGAAACCGACCACACGCTCGTCCGGCGCGAGGCCGAGGAGCGCCCTGCCCTCCGGCACATCCGAATACCAGTTGGTGATCATGTTGGTGCGATAGCCCAGCGCATTCGCGGCAACGATCAGGTTCATGGCCGCCATGCCGCCGGACAGGAACTTTTCCCAATCGGGAATTTTCGGATGCTGTTTGGGCACCGAAACCACGCCGATGACGACAGGAGCCCGCGAAAAACGGGTGAGTTCCTGATTGCGGCGCCCTTCCGGCAACGGCCCCTCGCGCGCCTCCGCCAGGGCGGCCAGCCGGCGGCCGGCCTCCGCGCGCGCTTCGCCGCGATAGACGATGAAGCGCCACGGCGCCAGCCGGCCATGATCCGGCACGCGCGAAGCGGCTGCGATGATTTTCGCGATATCGGCATCGCCGGGACCGGGAGCCTTCAGGTCCTGAACCGGCACCGAAGCCCTGGTCAGCAGGAAATCCATGATCGTCGTGCTCATCGGCAAGCATCCTCCGGGGGAAATCGAACCGGCGGCCAAGGCGCTGTCGATGCGCCCGGGCATTGCCGGAAAATGGAGGCATCCGTCCATACGGATGCGGTCGGGCCTTGAAATTGCCACCAGCTTGCGGTTCAAGGCAAGGTATGTTTGCAGCGGCTCGCCGTCTTTCCCCGTTCCTGTTGGCCGCCGCGCTGGGCATGGCAACGACCATGCCGTCCGGCGCGCAGGAAGACGATGCAATCGGCGGGCTCAAACTGCCCGGCATTTCCAGTTATGCCACGCCGCATAGCGGGCCCCGGCTTGCCGTGACCGACGGAAACGTCACCCTCAGCGCGCACCTTACGGAAGACGGAGCCGATATCACCCGCGGCATGGTCTGGCGCGTGTTCAGACCCGAGCCGGACGCCGATGGAAAATTGCCGCTGATCGCCTCCGCGCATGGCGGCACGGCCGTCTTCGAACTCGAACCGGGCAGCTACCTCGTCCATGCCACTTACGGCCGCGCCGGCGCGACAAAGCGCATTGCCGTGAGCCGGCAGCCGCGGCGCGAAAGCTTCGTTCTCGATGCAGGCGGCCTCAAGCTCGATGCCGTGGCCGCGGGCGGCGGACGCATTCCGCCCGCGAAACTGCGCTTTGCGATTTATGAGGGCGACGGCGACAATCCCGGCGAACGCCCGCTGATCCTGCCGAACGTGCAGCCGAACACCGTGGTGCGGCTCAATTCCGGCATCTACCATGTCGTGTCGACCTATGGTTCGGTGAATGCCATCATCCGCTCCGACATCAGGGTGGAGGCCGGCAAGCTGACCGAGGCGACGGTGGAACACCATGCCGCCGAAGTCACGCTCAAACTGGTGCGGGAGGCGGGCGGCGAGGCTATCGCAGATACTTCATGGTCGGTGCTCAACGAGGCCGGCGAGCAGGTCAAGGAAACCGTCGGGGCCTTCGCGCCGATGGTTCTGGCCGACGGCGACTATACGGCGATCGCCAAGAACCGCGACCGCATCTACCAGATGGATTTCAAGGTGGAACCGGGCCTCAACCGCGAAATCGAGGTCGTTGCCTCCGAGGCCTCGGCCATAGACCCCGAAGCCGCAGACTGACCGGCCGCCACTTTCGCGGTTGCAACGGTTTTTCTCTCATGACACAAGTACGGTGTTCTCAGGGCGGGGTGAAACTCCCCACCGGCGGTATGCAGGCTTGCCTGCGAGCCCGCGAGCGCTTTCCCCGGCCGTTTTTCCAGCCACCGGGAAAGGTCAGCAGATCAGGTGCGATGCCTGAGCCGACGGTTACAGTCCGGATGGAAGAGGACATGCGGGCGCCGCCGGAAATGCGGGCGAAGCGCCTTCATGTGATCGCCTTGGGTGACGTGTCCGTTGCTGAAAGGAGATCGCCATGACACAAGCCCTGCCAGAATTGGCCCTACCAGAATCGGCCCTACCAGAATTGGGCCGGCCAGAATTGGGCCGGCCGGATTCGGCCCGGCCAGAAGCAGCTCATCGTTCTTTTTCCCGTTCCGCGCGCTATGCCTTCATCAAGGCCAATTGGCACAGCGACATCGTGGACCGCGCGCTGGAAGGTTTTACCCAGATCATTCCGGCCGATCAGGTCGATGTCTTCGACGTTCCCGGCGCATTCGAGATGCCGCTGCTCGCCCGCGATCTCGCCCGGACCGGGCGCTATGCGGCTGTCGCAGCGGCCGCCCTCGTGGTGGATGGCGGCATCTACCGGCATGATTTCGTGGCGCAGGCGGTTGTCGACGGCCTGATGCGCGCCGGAATGGATTCCGGCGTTCCGGTGCTGTCGGTGTCGCTGACCCCGCATCACTATCAGGAGACCGAACATCACAACCGCATCTTTTCCGAGCACTTCGTCAAGAAGGGCCGTGAGGCGGCGGAAGCGGCGCTGATCATCGGCAAGACCCGCGCGCAGCTTTCCGCCGCTGCCTGATTTTTTTCCACGCAAAGGAAAACGGCGGCGGATCGCTCCGCCGCCGTTGTTCGTATCCGTGAATGCAGTCAGCCTGCGCGGGCGCGCTTGATGTCCGGCGGCGTCGCCTCGTCCACAAGCGCCGTGATCGCCTCGTCGAGCGTCATCGGCTGCTGGTCGCGGGAGCCGAGACGGCGCATGTTGACCAAGCCTTCCTCGGCTTCGCGCCTGCCGCAGACGAGAATGACAGGCACTTTCGCCAGGCTGTGCTCGCGCACCTTGTAGTTGATTTTCTCGTTGCGAAGATCGGCTTCGGCGGACAGGCCGGCCGCCTTCAGCTTCGCCACCACCTGCTTCACATAGTCGTCGGCGTCGGACGTGATCGTCGCCACCACCACCTGCAAGGGCGCGAACCACAACGGCATCTGGCCGGCATGGCTTTCGATGAGAATGCCGAGGAAACGCTCCAGCGAACCGCAGATGGCGCGGTGCACCATCACCGGCTGCTTCTTCTCCGAATCCGCGCCGATATAGAAGGCCCCGAAACGCTCCGGCAGGTTGAAATCCACCTGCGTGGTGCCGCACTGCCACTCGCGGCCGATGGCGTCCTTCAGCGTGTATTCGAACTTCGGCCCGTAGAAGGTGCCCTCGCCCTCGTTGATGCCGGTCTTGATGCGGTTGTCCTCGCGCGCCATGCGCGTCAGCGCACGCCGGAGAATATCCTCCGCATGATCCCACGCCGCATCGGTGCCGACGCGCTTTTCCGGCCGGGTGGCGAGCTTCACCACCACCTCGTCGAAACCGAAATCCTTGTAGACCGACATCATCAGATCGTTGATCTTGAGAATTTCCGCCTCAAGCTGGTCCTCGGTGCAGAAGACGTGGGCGTCATCCTGCGTGAAGGCGCGCACGCGCATCAGGCCATGCAGCGCGCCGGACGCCTCATAGCGGTGCACATTGCCGAATTCGGCAAGCCGGATCGGCAGATCGCGATAGGATTTCAGGCCGTGCTTGAAGATCTGCACGTGACCCGGGCAGTTCATCGGCTTCAGCGCAAACACCCGCTGGTCGGCATCCGGATCGTCCGGATGGGTGAAGGCGTGGGCCGACTTCACCGCGAACATGTTTTCCTGATACCAGCCCCAGTGGCCGGAGGTCTCCCACAGGCTCTTGTCGAGTATCTGCGGGGCGTTGACCTCCTGATAGTCGTCGCCGAGGCGGCGGCGCATATAGGCGATGAGGTTCTGGAACATCTTCCAGCCCTTGGCGTGCCAGAAGACGACGCCCGGCCCTTCCTCCTGGAAGTGGAACAGGTCCATCTCGCGGCCGAGGCGGCGATGGTCGCGCTTCTCGGCCTCTTCCAGCATATGCAGATACTGGTCGAGCTGGTCCTGCGTCGCCCATGCGGTGCCGTAGATGCGCGTCAGCATCGGATTGTTGGCGTCGCCGCGCCAGTAGGCGCCGGCCACCTTCATCAGCTTGAAGGCGTTGCCGACCTGGCCGGTGGAAGCCATGTGCGGCCCCCGGCAGAGATCGAACCAGTCGCCCTGATGGTAGATCTTCAGGTCCTGATCCTCAGGAATCGCCTCGACCAGTTCCACCTTGTAGGTCTCGCCCTTGTCGCGGAACACCTGCCTGGCCTTCTCGCGCGACCAGACTTCCTTCGTGAAAGGCTTGTTGCGCTGGATGATCTCGCGCATCTTCTTTTCGATGGCTCCGAAATCGTCCGGCGTGAACGGCTCGTTGCGGGCGAAATCATAGTAAAAACCGTTGTCGATCACGGGACCGATGGTCACCTGCGTGCCCGGCCACAGTTCCTGCACGGCCTCGGCCAGAACGTGCGCTGCATCGTGGCGGATCAGTTCCAGCGCGCGGGGATCGTCGCGGGTGACGATCTCGACCTTGCCGGAAGCGCCGAGCGGGTCGGACAGATCGCGCAGCGCGCCGTCGAAAGCGTAGGCGACAGCCTTCTTGGCCAGCGACCTGGAAATGGATTCCGCAAGCGCGGCGCCTGTCGTCGCGGCGTCGTATTCGCGCGCGGAACCATCGGGAAATGTGAGGGAAACGGTATTGGACACGGTATTGGACACGGGCGATCTTCTCCTATCCAGTCCCGCAAACGAGCGCGGGTGGGTTTAGATGCGGCTTGCATGCCGAGCCGGTCTGATAGTGGCTGTCGGGCCCCGAGTAAAGGCGGCGAAGCATCGCGGCAACAGGTCCGCGATGCGCCGCCGCTTCGTTCAGGGAGCTTCGATGGCGATGCAATCGTGCCTGTTGCGTTTCAGAACCGCGCAGGCGCGCGTGGCGGCGGCCAGATCTTCGAACCCTTCGAAGCGCGCCCATGAAGTGGCGGCCAGCGCCGCACCAGCGCCCAGCATGACGGAGCCCGCCGCAAGCACAGCCGCAAAAACAGTGCGGACGGACCGCCTCATACCGAAAGCCTGCATCAGGTCCCCTCAAGCGAATCGCATTTGTTGAAAACGATGCGTGGATCCGAATCCCGGGCCGAAAAGCCGGAACCGGTCCCGCTCACAATGGTAAATTTCTGCTAACAAATAATGAGGAAAATTTTAACGGTTGCCTCTGAGACCTGGCAGGAAGCGGCTATCCGCAGCCGCGTTTCCTGCCGATCTCGCGATATCGCCATGGCAGGAACCAGCGGAAGCGTCGTCCGAGCTGTTCCGGCACATTGTCGATGCCGCGCGTTCCGCCCGGCCCGCAGCGCAGGAAGCGGAACAGCCCCATCCAGCCGCCGGCCCACAGGCCGTGGCGGGCGATCGCCTCATAGGCATATTCGGAACAGGTCGGCAGATGGCGGCAGGTGTTGCCGACGAAACCGGACAAGGTGAGCTGATAAAAGCGCACCATCGCCGTGCCAAGAAGCCGGCCCGGCGTCTTGCGCCATGGCCCGGACCAGTTGCGGCCTCTCCCGCCGCCCTTCGGTGCATGATGGTGCCCGTCTGTCACGCTTTCGTCCCGTCTGTTGCCCATCCGGACAGATGCGGTTTCCACGCGGGCTTTGCAACGTTTCAAGGGCGTAACGACAAGGATTAAGTGAACACTCCGTTGCCGCCTCCAGACATTTGAACGGACGGTTGCGCCCGACTATCTTCGGCGCAACACAACGCCCGGCGACAGGCCGGACAGGAGGCCGCCATGCCCGACACCATCGACCCCCGGATCATCGAGCTGGGACTGGATACTTTCGGCGACGTTACTTTTGCGGATGACGGCACCTTGCTGCCGCAGGCGCACGTGATCCGCAACCTCATCGACCAGGCCGTTCTTGCCGACCGGACCGGAGTCGATTTCATCGGCGTTGGCGAGCATCACCGGGATGACTTTGCCGTCTCCGCACCCGAAGTGGTTCTGGCCGGCATCGCCGCGCGCACGGAGCGCATCCGGCTGGGCTCGGCCGTCACGGTTCTGAGTTCGGACGATCCGATCCGCGTGTTCCAGCGTTTCGCGACGGTGGACGCAATTTCCAACGGTCGCGCGGAGGTCATTCTCGGCCGGGGTTCGTTCACCGAATCCTTCCCGCTGTTCGGCTTCGAGCTCTCCGATTACGAGACGCTGTTCACTGAAAAGCTGGATTTGTTTTCGGCGCTGATCAAAGGCGGCCCGGTGACCTGGCAGGGGTCGGTGCGCCCGCCGCTCAATGAGCAGCGCGTCTATCCGCCCATCGAAAACGGCACGCTCAGAACCTGGATCGGGGTTGGCGGCAGCCCGGAATCGGTGATCCGCGCCGCGCGCTACCGGTTGCCGCTGATGCTCGCCATCATCGGCGGCGATCCGAAGCGCTTCAAGCCCTATGCCGATCTCTACCGGGATGCGCTCTCGCAGCTCAAGGCCCCGGCCCTGCCCATCGGCGTGCATTCGCCGGGCCACATCGCCGAGACCGACGAGCAGGCGCGCGAGGAATTGTGGCCGGGCTACAAGAAGATGCACGATCGCATCGGCGGCGAGCGCGGCTGGGGGCCGGTGACGATCGCCGCCTTCAATTCGGAGGCCGATATGGGATCGCTCTATGTCGGCTCGCCGGAAACAGTGGCGAAAAAGATCGCCTCCACCGTCAAGGCGCTTGGTGCCCGGCGGTTCGACCTGAAATATTCGTCAGGTCCGATGGAGCACGGCAAGATGATGCGCTCGATCGAACTTTATGGAACGCGCGTCATTCCCATGGTTCGCGAACTGCTGGCGGACTGACGGCAAAAAAATCCCTCTCCCTTGCCGGGAGGGGGATTTTTTCACGCGGCTTCCCCGGCTTTCGCCTTTTCGATCTGATCGATGCAGTCGACCACCGCGTCGAACACCAGCATGGTGGAAGCGTGGCGGGCCTTGTAGTCGCGCACCGGCTCCAGATATTTCAGGTCGTCGAAACGACCCTGCGGCGCAGCCCCTTCTTCCTTCAGCATTTTCAGCATGGTCTCGCGCAGATCGCGCAGTTCCCGCGCGCCCGCGCCGATGACATGCAGCGCCATGATGGACGCAGACGCCTGCCCCAGCGCGCAGGCCTTCACGTCATGCGCATAGCCGGTCACGACGCCGTCGCGCATGGACAAATCGACAATAACCGTCGAGCCGCACAATTTCGAATGCGCCTTCGCAGTTGCGTCAGGATTTTCCAGCCGCCCGATGCGCTCGATATTTCCGGCAAAAGCCAGAATTTTCCTGTTGTAGACGTCGTCGATCATGATTTTCCGGTTCCTCGCGATCAAATGAACGGCGATTGCCTGATCCACACTTTCAATCGCGGCACTGGCTCAATATATAATGACGAGGTTCCGGGAACGGCAAGCCGCCTTTGCGCGTCATGCTTTCAGGAACCAAGTCACGCCGCATGCGGGCTTTCAAGCGATCCCGTAACAGGCTGTGGTCCGTTCAACTCGTTTCTCCACCGAGAGGAACTACGGGAGACGCCTTTATGGACGCCGTCATCAAGCAGAAAATGCCTGCCGCCGCCTATCTCGACAAGCCGGTCACCGACCGGCCGACACAGGAAGAGGTCGAAGCCGCGGTGCGCACCCTGTTGCGCTGGACCGGAGACGATCCCGGTCGCGAAGGACTTCGCGATACGCCCAAGCGCGTGGCCAAGGCCTATCGCGAGATGTTCAACGGCTACGACATGTGCCCGGCCGAAGAGCTTGGCCGCACCTTCGAGGAAGTGGCCGGCTATGACGATATGGTCGTCATCCGCGACATTCATTTTCATTCTCATTGCGAGCATCACATGGTGCCGATCATCGGCAAGGCGCATGTCGGCTATCTGCCGGACGGCAAGGTCGTCGGCCTTTCCAAGATCGCGCGCGTGGTCGATATCTTCGCCCATCGCCTGCAAACGCAGGAATCGATGACGGCGCAGATCGCCAACGTCATCCAGGACGTGCTCAATCCGCGCGGCGTGGCCGTGCTGATCGAGGCCGAGCATATGTGCATGGCCATGCGCGGCATCCGCAAGCAGGGCTCCACCACCCTCACCTCCACCTTCACCGGCACGTTCAGCGACAATGTCGACGAGCAGATCCGGTTCATGGCCATGGCGCGCGGCGGGCTGGCGCGCTAGGCGCTTCCCCTTCTTCGCAGCCGATGCATTTACGGGAGCAGCCGGCATGGCGCTGACCTTCACCCCCGCTCCGGCGGACAAGACTGCGCTCGAACGGGAGACCGGGGCGTTCAGCCCGCGCTTCGACGCCGGCGGGCTTGTCACCGCGGTGGTGACCGACGCCGCCGACGGCATGCTTTTGATGGTGGCGCACATGAATGCGCAGGCGCTGGCGCTGACGCTGGAAACCGGCATCGCCCATTACTGGTCGCGCTCGCGCAAGGCCTTGTGGAAGAAGGGCGAAACGTCGGGAAACCTGCAACAGGTGCTGGAACTGCGCACCGATTGCGATCAGGATGCGGTGTGGCTGCGCGTTAAGGTCGCGGGCCACGATGCAACCTGTCATACCGGCAGGCGTTCCTGCTTCTACAGGAAAGTGGATCTTCGCGGCGGCGAGGCCATGCTCACCGGAGATGGGATGGCCCCGTTGTTCGATGCCGATGCCGTCTACGATAAATCTCGCTGACCTGCCCGCCGGCTTGCTTCTGTACTGATTCACCTTTTCGATACGGGATGGTCATAGACTGAACAGGACACAAGGGAGATTGTGATGCTCGAGTGGGCGTCATTGCGTGGCAAACCACAGGTGCGGGAAGCAAACGGGCTTTCTTCGGCCGGCGGGTGCGCAGATCCCTTTCCCGCTCCTGCAAAGGGCCTCGCACTGGCTCTCGGCGGCGGTTGCGCGCGCGGCTGGGCCCATATCGGCGTGCTGCGCGCCCTTGAGGAAGCCGGAATCGAAATTTCCATGATCGCCGGCACCTCAATCGGCGCGCTGGTGGGCGGATGCTATCTGGCGGGAAAGCTCGACGAACTCGAAGCGTTCGCCCGCGGCCTCACCAAGCGCCGCATTTTCGGCCTGCTCGACATCACCTTTCGCGGCAGCGGCCTGTTCGGCGGCCTGAAGCTCGATGCGCGCCTGCGCGAGCATCTCAACGGGACCCGTTTCGAGGATCTTCCCAAACCCTTCGTCAGCGTCGCTGCGGAAATTCACAGCGGCCATGAAATCTGGCTCTGGAAAGGATCGCTGATCACCGCCATGCGTTCATCCTACGCGCTGCCAGGCATATTCGCGCCGGTGCAGTGCAACGGACGGCTGCTGGTGGATGGCGCGCTGGTCAATCCGGTGCCGGTGTCCGTCTGCCGCGCCTATGAGCAGCCGGCGGTGGTCGCCGTCAATCTCAGTTCCGACAATTTCGGCCGCGCGGCCGTGATCCGCCACGACGCCGGCAACGGATTGCCCGATGGTTCCCCGCAGCCGGCGGACCAGACTTCGGCGCATGAGGCGCGGCTTGGCATAACCGGCATCATGTTCGAGGCCCTCAACATCATTCAGGATCGCATTTCGCGCTCACGGCTCGCAGGCGACCCGCCCGATCTGTCGCTGCAACCGAGGCTCAGCCACATCGGGCTGGCCGACTTTCATCGCGCCAGCGAGGCCATCGATCTCGGCTATGAGGCCGCCATGGCCAATGTGGAGCAACTGAAGCGGTTGCAGAGCGCGCTCGTCTGATCACGCCGCCTGATCACGCTTCGGCGGCGTCGACGATCCTGAACTGGGCGCTGCGATTGCCGTTCCAGTAGTTGGACGACAGCGAGCCGGCCGCATGGATGGTCGCGCCCCGCTTCCTGAACAGGAAATCGCCGAGTGCTGTATCGGCCGCACGAAAGGCGATGCCCTGAATGCGCCCGCCGCTTTCCGAACGCAGATCGGCCCGGATGTGGTTCGTTCCCGCCAGCCGCGCATCGACCAGCCTGTGGCGCGGCAGCGCAAAGACCGGCGCGACATGGCCGGTGCCGTAAGGGCCGGCGTTTTCCAGCGTGTCGAGCAGTTGCAGCGTGACGCCTTCGGCGGCAAGCGCTGCATCGATCAACAGGCTTTCCTGACCCTGAAGCCGGAATATATCGGCCGCCGCCCGCTCCTCGAAGAAGGCGCGCAGCGCACCGAGCTTTTCCTTCTCCACAGTGATGCCGGCCGCCATGGCGTGGCCGCCGCCCTTGACCAGCAACCCCGCCTCGACCGCCTCGCGCACCATGCGGCCAAGATCGAAGCCCGGAACCGAACGGCCCGACCCGGTGCCGACGCCGTTCGGATTGAAGGCGATGGCAAAGGCCGGCCGGCGCGCGTGATCCTTCAGGCGCGAGGCCAGGAGCCCGACGATGCCCGGATGCCATGAGGGATCGGCGGTCACGAGAACCGCAGGGCCATTGCCGCCGGCCAGTTCTGCATCCGCCTCGGCGCGGGCCTGCGCCAGCATTTCGGTTTCCATCGCCTGCCGCTCCTGATTGAGGCGGTCGAGCGTTTCGGCGATCGATTGCGCTTCCACCGGATCGTCGGTCGCCAGAAGCCGGCTGCCCAAGGCCGCATCGCCGATGCGCCCGCCGGCATTGATGCGCGGCCCGATGAGGAAACCCAGATGAAAGGCGTTGATCGGTTCGCCGATACGCGACAGCTTCGCCAGCGCGGCAAGCCCCGCATTGGACTGTCGGCGCATGATCTGGAGCCCCCTGACCACGAAGGCCCGGTTCACCCCCACCAGAGGCACGACATCGCAGACCGTCGCCAAAGCGACCAGATCGAGCAGCCCCAGCAGGTCCGGCGGCGCACTTGCGGCAAGCCTCTGGCGCAGCACTTTCGCCACTTGCACCAGCGTCAGGAACACGACGCCCGCGGCGCACAGATGCCCCTGCCCCGACAGATCGTCCTCCCGGTTCGGGTTGACCACCGCCACGCCCTGCGGCAACGCGCCCCCGACCTGATGGTGATCGAGCACCACGACATCGGCGCCGGCCTTTCTGGCCGCATCGATGGAAGCAACACTGTTGGTGCCGCAGTCGACGGTCACGATCAGCGACGCGCCGCGCGCCGCCAGTTCGCGCATCGCATCGGGATTGGGGCCGTAGCCCTCGAAAATGCGGTCGGGAATGTAGATTTCGGATTCGACGCCGAAATGCGCCAGAAACCGCTTCAGCAGCGCCGACGAGGCTGCGCCATCGACGTCATAATCGCCGAAGATCGCCACCTTTTCCTTTCGCGTCACCGCATCGGCAATACGGCTCGCGGCCCGTTCCATATCGGTCAGCGAAGCCGGATCGGGCAGCAGTTCGCGGATGGTGGGTTGGAGGAAGCGCGCGGCTTCCGCCGCCTGCACGCCGCGCCCGGCCAGCACGCGCGCCACGATATCGGGAACGCCGTGCCCCTGCGCGATCGCCAGAGCAATCATGTCCTGGCGGTCGCTCAGCCGATGCGCCCAGAAAATGCCGGTAGCCGAGCGCCGGACATCGAGGAAAAGACGCTTGTCGGCCATCATCGCCCGCATTGCCTGCATGAGACGCGATTACCGGCCGGCAGCATCGCCACAATAATCAGAACTTGTCCAGATCCTGATGGCGCGCCTTGATCTCGCGCACAGTGCGCGAGGACGAGCGCAGCACGATGGTGTGCGTGGTGATGTAGCTGCTGGCGAACTTCACGCCCGACAACATGTTGCCGTCGGTGACGCCGGTCGCGGCGAACAGCACGTCGCCGCGCGCCATTTCCTCGGCGCGATACACCTTGCGCGGATCGCTGACGCCCATGCGGGCGGCGCGCTCGACCTTTTCCGGCGTATCCAGAATGAGGCGGCCCTGAATCTGGCCGCCGATGCAGCGCAGCGCGGCGGCCGCAAGCACGCCCTCAGGCGCGCCGCCGGTGCCCATATAGATGTCGATGCCGGTCTCGTCGGGATCGGTGGTGTGAATGACGCCGGCCACGTCGCCGTCGCCGATCAGGCGGATGGCGGCACCCGTGGCGCGCACGGCCTCGATGATCGCGGCATGACGCGGGCGGTCGAGAATGCAGGCGGTGATCTCCGAAACCGGAACGCCCTTGGCCCTGGCCAGACGCGCGATATTTTCGGCCGGCGGCGCGTCGATGTCGATCACATCGTCGGCGTAGCCGGGGCCGATGGCGATCTTTTCCATATAGACGTCGGGAGCGTTGAGCAGGCTGCCCTTCTCGGCCAGCGCCACGACGGCGAGCGCATTGGGCAGGTTCTTTGCGCAGATCGTCGTGCCTTCCAGCGGATCGAGCGCGATATCGACTTCGGGGCCATTGCCGGTGCCGACTTCCTCGCCGATGAAGAGCATCGGCGCCTCGTCGCGCTCGCCCTCGCCGATCACCACCGTGCCCTTGATGGCGAGGCGGTTCAGCTCGGTGCGCATGGCGTCGACGGCGACCTGATCGGCGGCCTTCTCGTCGCCGCGTCCGCGAAGCCTGGCCGCAGCCACCGCCGCGCGCTCGGTAACGCGCACCAGTTCCATGGTCAGAACCCGGTCGAGGCCCGCACTGATCTTGTCTGCCGCATTCATGATCTTGCTCAATCCCTTTTTCCACGCTCCTTCGCGGAGCTTCGCTCTCTTTTGTCAAAGGCGCGCGACAACAGCAAGTCCCGGCGCTGGAATCAACAAAGAAGCAGCAATATCAATCGATTGAAAGGCCTGGAGCGGCGGGTGTCCTGGCGAACGCGCCCCCGCTGCTCCAGCTTGTTTTCCCTGGCCGCATTTGTGCGACGTCAGACGATTCCGTCTGACCGCAAAAAAGCTCTATCCGGCCCGCTCGATACGGATGACCTGCGGCTTGTCGACCAGATGCCCGTCCGCGACGATCCCTTCGACGGCCTTGCGCACCGCCGCTTCCGTGGTTTCGTGGGTGACGAGGATGACGGTCTTCTGCGTTTCGGGATTGGCGCCATTGGCGTGCTGAACGATGGATTCCAGCGAAATCTCGTTCTCGGCCATGCGCGTGGCGACGGCGGCGAAGACGCCGGCGCGGTCATGAACCGTCAGGCGGATGAAGTAGCCGCCCGCATGCGTGCGCATGCGCGCCTTCACATAGGGGCGCAGTTCCTTCGCCGGGCGTCCGAACACCGGTCCGTGCTGGAACCCCGGACGGCTCTTGGCGATGTCGGCGATGTCGCCGATGACGGCGGACGCCGTGGCGTTGCCGCCGGCGCCGGGACCGGACAGCAGCAATTCACCCAGAATATCGGTCTCGATCGCCACGGCGTTGGTGACGCCATGCACCTGCGCGATGACGGACGCCGTCGGCACCATGGTCGGATGCACGCGCTGCTCGATGCCGGTTTCGGTGCGCTGGGCAACCCCCAGCAGCTTGATGCGGTAGCCGAGTTCGCTTGCGGCGCGGATATCGGCCTGCGTGATGTTGGAGATGCCCTCCAGATAGATGTCATCGGGAGCGATGCGGCTGCCGAAGGCGAGGCTGGTGAGGATCGACAGCTTGTGCGCGGTGTCGTTGCCTTCGATGTCGAAAGCCGGATCGGCCTCCGCATAGCCGAGGCGCTGCGCGTCCTTCAGGCAGTCCTCGAAGGACAGGCCTTCCGCTTCCATGCGGGTGAGGATGTAGTTGCAGGTGCCGTTGAGAATGCCGAACACCCGGCTGACCGTGTTGCCGGCCATGGCCTCGCGCATGGTCTTGATGACCGGAATGCCGCCGGCGACAGCCGCCTCGTAGTTGAGAAGGATGCCCCGCTCTTCCGCCATCGTGGCCAGTTCCACGCCATGGCGGGAAAGGAGAGCCTTGTTTGCCGTGACGACATGGCGTCCGGCTTGAAGGGCCGCTGTGACGCTGGCGCGGGCAGCGCCCGCTTCACCGCCGATCAGTTCGACGAATACGTCGATATCGGCATTGCGCGCGAGATCCACAGGATCATCGAACCATTTCGCGCCGGACAGATCGACGCCCCGGTCACGGGTGGCGTCGCGCGCGGAAACCGCGCTGACGATAATGTCCCTGCCGCATTGGCGAGTGAGTTCGGCGGACTTTTCCGCCAGAACCCGTGCGACCGCAGCACCCACGGTGCCAAGGCCGGCTATTCCAACGCGCAATGCTTCAGCCATGACAGGCTCAGTCCCTTCTTCAGATGTTCAAGAGCGGCAAACGCCCGGACAAATCCGGGCTGCCGCTCTGTCTGCTTGTTTTAGCCGCATTCATGCGACGCCAAATGTTTCCATTCCGGCTGCAAAACGCTCCAGAGCCCGGCCGGCGGTCAGCGATGGGCCGAAAGCGGAACCACATTTTGAAATCGAGCCGCATCCATGGACAGGAAGCGCTTGATGTTGCGCGCCGCCTGACGGATGCGATGCTCGTTTTCGACCAGCGCCACGCGCACGAAGTCGTCGCCATGCTCGCCAAAGCCGACACCGGGGGCGACGGCGACATCCGCGTGCTCGATCAGGAGTTTTGAGAACTCCAGCGAACCCAGATGACGGAAACGCTCCGGTATCGGGGCCCAGGCGAACATCGAGGCCGCCGGCGCCGGGATCGGCCAGCCGGCGCGCGTGAAGGCATCCACCATCACGTCGCGGCGCTTGCGATAGACCTCGCGCACCTCGGCGATGTCGGAACCGTCGCCATTGAGCGCCGCCGTCGCCGCCACCTGGATAGGGGTGAAGGCGCCGTAATCCAGATAGGATTTGACCCGGGTAAGCGCCGAGATCAGACGCTCGTTGCCGACCGCGAAACCCATGCGCCAGCCGGGCATGGAGAAGGTCTTCGACATGGAGGTGAATTCGACGGCGCAATCCATCGCGCCCGGAACCTCCAGCACGGAAGGCGGCGGGTTGCCGTCGAAATAGATTTCCGAATAGGCGAGATCGGAAAGAATGACGATGTCGTTCTTCTTCGCGAAGGCGACGACATCCTTGTAGAAATCGAGCGAGGCGACGAGCGCCGTCGGGTTCGACGGATAGTTCAGGATCAGGGCCAGCGGCTTCGGGATCGAGTGGCGAACGCCACGCTCCAGCGCCGGAATGAAGCCGTCGTCCGGTTCCACCTGCATGGAGCGGATGACGCCGCCGGACATGATGAAGCCGAAGGCATGGATCGGATAGGTCGGATCGGGGCACAGCACCACGTCGCCCGGCGCGGTGATGGCCTGCGCCATGTTGGCGAAGCCTTCCTTGGAGCCGAGCGTGGCCACGACCTGCGTGTCGGGATCGAGCTTCACGCCGAAACGGCGGGCATAATAGTTCGCCTGCGCCTTCCTCAGGCCCGGAATGCCGCGCGAGGAAGAATAACGATGCGTGCGTGGATCGCGAACGACCTCGCACAGCTTGTCGACGATCGCCTTCGGCGTCGGAAGGTCGGGATTGCCCATGCCCAGATCGATAATGTCTGCGCCACGTGCCCGTGCGGCGGCCTTCAGGCGATTGACCTGCTCGAACACGTAAGGTGGAAGGCGGCGGACTTTGTGAAATTCTTCCATGGCAATTCCAGCGATCGGAAAGCGTAAAAACAGGTGCGCGGTATAGACCTATTTACAGGTCGGGTCGAGGGCGGGATCGCATTTGCCCTCGATCTGCCTCAGCGTATCGGGGCCATGCGTCGCGGCAAGCCTGCGCAGTGCCGCGCTTTCATCCTTCACGCCGCTGGCGCGGGCAGGATCGCGGGCGGATGCACGTTCGGCATTGAGCAGATCGAGCTTGGCCCTCGCCTCGGCATCGGTGAACTGGGGAGCCGCCTGCCCCGGCTTTATATTCAGATTGGGATAGGAGCCGGTATCGCGCGGCCCGACCACATTGGCGCCGGCCGGCGAGGACGCGCCCTGAGCGCTGCCGCCGGAAGGCCCGTTGCCGGCGCAGGCAGAAAGGCCGAGGGCCGTTGCGGCCGCTGCGATTGCAAGGAAATGCCGCGCCTTCGAGCCTGCCGCCTTTTCGATACCAGCTGTCATCGTAAATCCGTAAAATCCGGGGTAGACCGTGTTGGACCCTATCCGCTTTCTCATGATAGCATGTCAACAGCAGGGTCACGGAGGGATTGCGCGAACCATGTCCGAAAAAGCCGGCCAAGGCAAAGGCGAAAGCGACAATCATTCCTCCATTGAACAATATCTGGTGAAGGACCCGGAACTTTTCGCACTGAACCTTGCCCGCATGATCGAACAGGCAGGCAAGGCGGCCTCGGCATGGGTGGAACCCCGCGAAAAGGGGCAAGTGCGCGACCATATGGCCGAACCGGTGGCCGATATGGTGAAAACCTTTTCCAAACTCAGCGAATACTGGCTTTCCGACCCGCAACGCGCGCTCGAGGCGCAGACGCGCCTGTTTGCCGCCTATATGGATGTGTGGTCCAAGGCCATCCAGCGGCTCAACGCCGCGCCCGATGCCCCTCCCGTCGAAGACGTCGTGGTGCCCGAGCGCGGCGACAAGCGCTTTCAGGATCCGGAATGGGGCCGCAACGCGTTTTTCGATTTTCTCAAGCAGACCTATCTGGTCACGTCGCGATGGGCATCCGACCTGGTACGCCAGACCGAGGGGCTCGACGAACATACGCGGCAGAAGGCCGATTTCTACGTCAAGCAGGTGTCGGCGGCCATGTCGCCGTCGAACTTCCTGTTCACCAACCCCGAACTGTTCCGCGAGACCATGGCCTCGCATGGCGAGAACCTCGTTCGCGGCATGAAAATGCTGGCCGAGGACATTGCGGCCGGCAAGGGCGAGCTCAGGCTGCGCCAATCGGACTACAAGCGCTTTTCTATCGGCGAAAACATCGCCATCACTCCCGGCAAGGTGGTGGGCCGCAGCGACGTGGCCGAAATCATCCAGTATGCGCCTTCAACCGATAAGGTGCTGAAGCGGCCCCTGCTGATCTGCCCGCCATGGATCAACAAATTCTACATTCTCGACCTCAATCCGGAAAAATCCTTTATCCGCTGGGCCACGGCTCAGGGGCATACGGTATTCGTCATCTCATGGGTGAACCCGGACGAGCGCCACGGCGCGAAGAACTGGGAAGCCTATATAAGGGAAGGCCTGCAATACGGGCTCGATATCATAGAGAAGGAGACCGGCGAGCGCGAAGTGAACGCCATCGGCTACTGCGTGGGCGGAACGCTTCTCGCCGCGGCGCTGGCCCTGATGGCGCAGGAGGGCGATCACCGGGTGCGCTCCGTCACCTTCTTCACCACGCAGGTCGACTTCACCCATGCCGGCGACCTCAAGGTGTTCGTCGACGAGGATCAGGTCAGCGCGCTCGAACGCGCCATGCAGGAAAAGGGCTATCTGGACGGCACGCGGATGGCCACCGCCTTCAACATGCTGCGCTCCAGCGACCTGATCTGGCCCTATGTCGTGAACAATTATGTGCGGGGCAAGGATCCGATGCCCTTCGACCTGCTCTACTGGAATGCCGATTCCACGCGCATGACGGCGGCGAACCACTCCTTCTACCTGCGCAACTGCTATCTGGAGAACAACCTCTCCGCAGGACGGATGCAGCTTGCCGGACGCTCCATATCGCTCGCCGACATCGGCATTCCCGTTTACAATCTGGCCGCCAAGGAAGACCATATCGCCCCTGCCCGCTCGGTTTTCCTGGGGTGCAAATTTCTGGGCGGAGATGTGGAATATGTGATGGCGGGCTCCGGCCACATCGCCGGCGTGATCAATCCCCCCCACCTGAACAAATATCAGTACTGGACCGGCGGCAAGCCGGCGGGCAGTTTTGACGAATGGTTCGCAAACGCCAGCGAAACCCCGGGTTCATGGTGGCCGCACTGGCATAAATGGATCGAAAGCCAGGACGCGAACCGCACGGATGCCCGCATGCCAGGGCAGCAGGTTCGGCCGCTCGGTGAAGCTCCGGGAACCTATGTGCGCGTGCGCGTGTAACAATCTGTAATGTCTGGTGAGTTGACGATCCGCGCCAAGCAGGTGAAATGGCCGCGTCAACTCTCTGGTAATCTTATTCTGTCGATAGTCGCCGAATTCACAGCAAGGTTGCCGATTTGACACAGGTCCCGTTTGCGTATCCCGGGGACACGATCAGATCGATGCTGACGCCTCAAACGCCTGCGTCGATGCGACATCGGACGGAATGCAAGGGAGTTTTGTTTTGAAATCAGCAGGATCGCGCCTCGCAAAAGGTGAATGCCGGTTCGTTACCGCTGCCCTCCTGTCCGTATTCCTCGCTTCCTGTTCATCGACCGTCGATCCCACCATGTCCGTCGGCATGCCGGGTTACAACGCGGCCGATCTTACGCCTGCTCCCGGTTCATCGGCATCCGGCTCATCTGCGTCTTTCTCCAGCGAATCAGCAATCGCCGCGCAGTCCCAGCAACTGATGAGCGCCGAGGGCGATACCAATCTGCCCGATCAGGTCGCCTTCATGCCGGCCCAGAAACCGTCGTATTCGATCGCGGCGATGGAAGCCGTGAACGGCGAGGCCGCACATACCCTTCAGGCGCAGGCAGCCGCACTGGGCCAGACGGAGGCGCCGCTGGAGACCGCCGCAGCCGCGCCCGCCGTGGCAATGGCGGCGGAACCGGTCCCCGAAGCGAAACCGGTGCAAACCGCGTCTGTCCAGCCGGAACAGCAGGCGCCGGCACGGCAAAAACCCGCGGAGTTTTTCGTCACCGCCACCGAACCCGCGCAGCCGCCGGCCCCGCAAAAGAAGAAGGGCTTCCTCGCCTCTTTCTTCGGCGCCTCTTCCGCCCCGGCTTCTCCCGCGGCGAAATCCAACGCCGCCATGCCGGCGCGAACCACGGCCAGGCCGGTGGTCACCCTGGCCTCCACCGGCCCGGCGAAGCCGGTGATCGCCTCGGCCGGCGCTGCCCGCAGCAATTTCTCCGGCGATGCCCTTCCCGGCGTACGCCAGAACGCCCTTTTCGAGATCAAGCGCAAATCCGGCATCGACGACGACAGCGACGTCGACATCGATGAGGATGAGGGTCCGGCCACCTATCAGGTCGCCTCGGCGGCCGGTCTTGCCCGCCTTGCGCCCAATGGCCTCCTGAAGCAGACGGAGAGCGTGGATGTCGCCTGCCTCAAGCCTTCTCTGGTGCGCGTGCTCAAGGTCATCGAGAATCACTACGGCAAGAAGCTGATCGTCACCTCCGGATACCGCGATCCGTCCCGCAACCAGCGGGCCCGTGGCGCAAAGAATTCTCTGCATATGTATTGTGCGGCCGCCGACGTTCAGGTTCCGGGCGTGAGCAAGTGGGAGCTGGCCACCTATCTACGCTCCATGCCGGGGCGTGGCGGTGTCGGCACCTACTGCCATACCGAATCGGTTCACGTCGATGTCGGCCCCGAACGCGACTGGGACTGGCGTTGCCGCCGCCGCAAATAGAGTTTTGCGGCCGGGATTTTCCAGGCAATGCCGACAATCCGGTTTCTCCACAAAGATTTCGAGAAAAAAACTGTCGCAAAGCTGGATGATGGGTTGCCCGTTTCTAACAACCCAACTATATACCGCCCTCATCTGAGCGCGCCCATCGTCTAGCGGTCAGGACGCCGCCCTTTCACGGCGGAAACAGGGGTTCGATTCCCCTTGGGCGTACCAGATTTTTCAAGCACTTCCCCGACGTCTAAAAAGCGGCACCGGAGACCCTTGCGGTCCCGGCGACGCTTACCGTGACGGCGCTCAAAACGCGTCGCGATCTTTCAGATCAGCTCCCTGCGTTCCCCCGAAACCGGTTCCCGCTTTAGGGCGACACGCTTTAGGGCCGGCTTGCGAGGGTGGCTTCAGGCAATGCTCCTGCGGGAGCGCCACTTTTGAATATCTTCTCCAGCCTGCACCGGTTTGATCGGGCAGCCCGCCATGATATGGTCGCGGCGGGGCGTGGGGAGAGCGGGTTGTAAAATTGAGCGAAGCAGGTCAGGTCAGCGGACGGCAGATCGCCGCCGGCAGGGTGTTGGCGGGCGTAGGTCAGGACAGGCTGGCAAAGCTCGCCAGCGTGTCCGTCACCACCCTGCGGCGCATGGAATCCAGCGAAGGGCCAGCCAGCGGGCTTGCAAACAATGTGCGCGCCGTCAAAATGGCGCTGGAGCAGCTCGGCATCCGTTTCATACCCGAAAACGGCGGCGGCGCAGGGGTCAGGCTGAAATTCAATTCTTCGGAAGTCCGGCGAATCGCCACGCTTGAAAGCGAAGGCGGCATCGTGGCCGACGACGACTACTGACCAGCCCCGCCACTCAAGGTGACGCCCTGCTTCGCGGGGCGTCCGTTCACATATAGCCGAAAGGAAAATCTATGACCGACATCGTGGTTCGCGACAGCAATGGCAATCAGCTCAATGAAGGCGACAGCGTTACCCTCATCAAGGATCTGAAGGTCAAGGGCACGTCCGAAACGATCAAGCGCGGCACGATGGTCAAGAATGTCCGCCTGAACGGAAATCCCGGCGAAATCGAAGCCAATACGAAGCAGGTCAAGGGGGTGGTGCTGAAGACCGAATTCGTCAGAAAGGCGTGAGGAAACCCGCCGGGAGCGCGTAATTTAACCGAACATTGACTCTTGCCCTCCATATCCGGAAGCATGAGCCAGAATGATGACAAAGAAGCGCCGCGCCGCTGGGAAACGCTGATCTGCCTTGCGCGGGTTGGCGTGCTCTTTGCACCGGTTTTCGTGGGACTTCTTGCCCTGGCCGTCCTCTCGTCCGCAGAGCCATCGAAGTCCTCTCCACCGGCAATCGATGCTTTCATGACAGGATCGATCCGGCGCTGAAGCCCGCTCCCTGCGCTTCAGCTTCCTTCTTTACGCATGCCGTTGTCCCGAAACCGGTTCCCGCTTTCGGAGCGGCTGCATTCCCGACCGGCCAGACACGCCAGCGGCCGGACCACAGGCCCGCGCCGAAGGGGTTTATCGGCGATCAGGCCGTGCCGTCGCGCTGGTGCAGGTAACTTCCTTGCAGTTCGGCCTGAACGGCATCCTGCAAGCCGAGTATCTCGGTGCGGATCGCGTCGTCGCTCAGGCCGGCTCCGCGCATTTCACCGACGATGCCGGCAATGCGCTCGCGCCAGAACAGATTTGCCGCAGGACCGTGAACGACCTTCAGGTCGTTTACGAGGGACCGGATCAACCGGGTGCGGGAGTGAAGCGGGAAAGGAATCAAGTCAGCCATGGCGGCATGCTTGAGCCATCATGGTTTACAGTTGGTGAACGCGAAAGGAATTATCGTCCTTGAAACAGATACGCTGCCGGGCTTGAAACCCCGCTTCGCGGTCAACATATCCAATATGCGCGACGTTGCGCCCGCTGCGCCGCGCCAGCCATTCAAAACACCACTTTTCGGATTCTGGAGGACCTGATGAGCACAAAGACGTTCGACAGTCCCGTTTTCGTCAAACAGGGCGATTGCCTCATACAAGAGATAGCCTGCCTCGAAGACGCCCTTGAATTTCTATATGACTGGCCGCGCGAACGGCGCGGTCCGATTCACGCCACCGCGCTGCGCGCATGCCAGAAAGCTTTCGAGACGGATTACCCGCTGGCCGCGGCCCGAAGCGCCTTCGCCGGCTTCGCACGTTCCTCCCGGATTCTGGAAGACATCGCTGCCGCCATGCCATGGTCCCAGATTTCCGGCTCCACCGGAGGCAGCACGAGAGCATAGCGGGCCATTCCCGCACAAACTTCCTGAACCGGGCAAAGACCGGATAGTCTCAGATCTTTGCCTGACGCAACAATTCGTTGATGCGCGATTGCCAGCCGGGGCCGGTGGCCTTGAATTTGGCCACCACCTCCGGATCGAGCACATTTTCCATGCGCAGCGTTTCCGCTGAAGGCGCAGGCTGAGGACGGCGCCAGCGGCGGCGCTCATCGATGGCGTTGAGGACATCGCATGCGGAACCTGCCTCGCTTTCGCAGAGGCTGCACAACACCCGGTCACCGAACACTGCCGGTGTCTCGTCCTCGCCATCCCAGACGGTCCACAGATTGGTGGGGTCAAGGACGATACTGAATCGTTTCTCGCGAATCGACATCTCGCTGCTTCCGGTATGTGCCCCCGACAGCAGGTTGTTTGTGATTCCTATCGCTGGAGGATTAATATGAACAGCGGGATTGTATTCAAATAAATATCTGTTTTTATTAAATTTTTATTCATCCAGACAGAGCAGCGCCATGTGCTCAGAGGTGGCGGGTTTTACGTTGCGCTTGGCGGCTGGCGGTTGCGATCGCATCTGCGGCAAGCAGCCCGCCGACGCGGCAGAACGCGGTGAATGCGCGGCACGCCTCCTCGGTGGAGACAATGTCGACGCTTGCACCGAAACAGGCGTCGAAAGCCGCCTGAAAAAGCGGCCCCTCCCTGCCCGCCGGCCAGTTGTGAAGGAACGCGAGCGCCTGGTCGATGCAGTAAATCTCTTCGACGGGTTCACCGGATTTCAATGAAAGACGCACCGGCACTGAAAACTGCAACCTGTCCATTTGCTTTCCCCGTTGCGGCCAACCCTGTCGAAATATGGCGATGCGTCCGCTTTTTTCACAGGCCTGCGGCATCGTCGCCGGTCGTTTTGCCGCTTATCGGGTAAATGCGGCGGGGCTCCGGAGGTTCCGCCAAACAACCCGGTTTCGGGTCATGGCTTGAAGCCGGAGACAATCGGTGCCAAATGATGGTGACATCAATCCTGAAGCCAGTCGCCAGAAGCCATGACCACTTATCTCGACGCCGAGACCGCGCCCCTTCGCAATACAGGCCAGATTCGTCTGTACGGCGAGGAGGGTTTTGCAGGCATGCGCAAGGCCTGCGATCTGACCGCCCGCTGCCTCGACGCTCTCGTCGACATCGTGAAGCCCGGGGTGACGACCAATGCCATCGACCGCTTCGTGTTCGGGTTCGGCATGGACCATGGCGCCCTGCCGGCAACGCTGAACTATCGCGGCTACACGAAATCGACCTGCACTTCCATCAACCATGTGGTCTGTCACGGCATTCCCGACGACAAGGCCCTGCGCGAGGGGGACATCGTCAACATCGACGTGACCTATATCGTGGATGGATGGCACGGCGACGCCAGCCGCATGTATCCGGTGGGCACCATCAAGCGGGCCGCCGAACGCCTGCTGGAGGTTACCTATGAGTGCCTGTTGCTGGGCATCGCCGCGGTAAAGCCCGGCGCGCGCACGGGCGCCATAGGTGCGGCCATCCAGGCCTATGCCGAGGGCGAACGCTGCTCCGTGGTGCGCGATTTCTGCGGCCATGGCGTGGGCCGGCTTTTCCACGATTCGCCGAACATCCTGCATTACGGCAATGTCACCGATGGCGTGGAAATGCGCCCCGGCATGATCTTCACCATCGAGCCGATGATCAATCTCGGCCGCCCGCATGTGAAGGTGCTGTCCGACGGCTGGACGGCGGTGACCCGCGATCGCTCGCTTTCCGCCCAGTACGAGCACTCCATCGGCGTGACCGAAAACGGCTGCGAGATATTCACCCTGTCGCCCGGGGGGCTCGACCGGCCCGGCCTGCCGGCATAACATCGGCGCCGTCAGCAATGGCGGCAGCCTGCGTGTCACGGGTGGGTGCGGGGGATGTATGAGCAAGAACAGCGGCGATTTCCGCGGGTTTCTGGCGGAGCAGCCGGCGCCCGATCTTCGCAAAAGCGAATCTGCCGATCAAAAGCCGCATTATCACGGACATCGCGAGCGGCTGCGCGAGCGCTTCCTCGCCTCCGGCCATGGCGCCCTGCCCGACTACGAGCTTCTGGAACTGTTGCTGTTTCGCCTGATTCCGCGGTCGGACACCAAGCCGGTGGCCAAGGCGCTGCTTGCACGGTTCGGCTCGCTGGCCGAAGTTCTCGGCGCTCCCGTCAACCTCCTGCGCGAGGTGAAAGGGATCGGCCCCGCCGTGGCGCTCGATCTGAAGGTCATCGCGGCGGCGGCCCAGCGCATGGTCATCGGGGAGATCAAGGGCCGCGAGGTTCTTACCTCATGGTCGCAGGTTCTGGACTATTGCAAGGCCGCCATGGCCTTCGAGGAACGCGAACAGTTCCGCATTCTGTTCCTCGACAAGAAGAACGGGCTGATCGCCGACGAGGTGCAGCAGACCGGCACCGTCGATCACACGCCGGTCTATCCGCGCGAGGTGATCCGGCGCGCACTGGAACTGTCCGCCACCGCCATCGTGCTCGTGCACAACCACCCCTCGGGCGATCCGACACCATCGCGCGCGGATATAGACATGACGAAAGAAATCATCGAAACGGGCAAGCGCCTCGGCATTGCCGTGCACGATCATCTGATCATCGGCAAGAAGGGCTATGCGTCGATGAAAGGGCTGCTGCTGATCTGAGCGGGCGCCTCAGTTCGCGCCGGCGGCTTCGGGCGCCGGAACATCCGACTTCTGCTTGCAGTCCTTCAGCCAGACGTCATAGACGGCATGCTCGACCGCATTGATGCCGGGGCTTTCCGCGAACATCCAGCCGGTGAAGATACGCCTGATCTTGCGATCCAGCGTGATTTCATCAACCTCGACGAAGGAATCGGTCTTCGGAGCTTCGGCTCCCGGCCGGGAATAGCAGACGCGCGGCGTGACCTGCAACGCGCCGAACTGCACCGTCTCATCGATATAGACATCGAAAGCGATGATGCGCCCGGTGATCTTGTCGAGACCCGCGAACTCGGCAACGGCGTTGTTCACGCGCTCGGCAACCGTGGGTTCCGCCGCATGAAGGGGCGCCGGCAACGTGCAGGCGGCGATCACCGACGCCGCAACGTTTTTCCAGATACGGCCGAATTCCCTCATGCAAAAACACCGATTGTTGCGCCAGCGGCGATTCGGAAGGCTAGAGCGTTTCCAGGAAAAGCGGAAACACTTTTCCGGTTCGGAAACGCGACAAAACAAAGACCTGGAGCCATTCGGCGATTCCGTGAAACCATGAACGGCTCTGGCAAGCGTTGCGAATGAGGCAACCAGCTAAACACGAAATGTGGCAATAAATGCCCCGCGGCGACCGATTTCTCAGGCGCCCGGCGTCCAGGCGTCGTAATCGCCGGTAACCTGCGGACGATGGCCGGCGCCGAGAATCGAGCCTTTCGGGCGGTAGGCCGCCGGCGTTCCCGTCAGATTCGGACGATGCGGCTTTTGCCATTCGCGCGGCTTGTAGTCTTCCTTGACGGGAGGAACGTCGACGCGATGATGAATCCAGCCATGCCAGCCCGGCGGAATGGCCGAGGCTTCCGAATAGCCGTTGAAAATAACCCAGCGGCGCGTGCGCCCTTCCGAAGTGACCCCGCCTTCATAATAGACGTTGCCGAATTCGTCTTCGCCGACGCGCTTGCCCTTGCGCCACGTATGAAAGCGCGTGTTCAGCGTCTGGCCGTTCCACCAGGTAAAAATCTGCAGGAGAAACTTCTTCATCCAATCCTCGCCGGGCAAAAACGCCTGCCCGCTGCTTATGACCCTGCCATATGGCAATGACAAGCGTTTTGGGCAAGCCTTTTGCTATTGCGGTGCACAATGCGCCTTGCCAAGCTCCTGTCATATTTCTAATGCTGCCAGCCCATCGGGGCCATGCGGCAAAATACCGGAGGGAGAGAATGGCACCTGTCTTGTCGGCGCAATCGCACGCCAGAACCGAGGCGATCCGCTCCGCCAAGGGCGGCGAACCGGTGGTGTGCCTTACCGCCTATACCTATCCTATCGCAAAACTCCTGGAGCCCCATGTCGATCTGCTCCTGGTTGGCGACAGCGTGGCAATGGTTCTGCACGGCCATGAAAACACGCTCGGCGCCACCATGGAGATGATGATCCTGCATGGGCAGGCCGTCATGCGCGGGGTGCGCAATGCCTGCGTGGTGGTGGACATGCCTGCCGGCAGCTACGAAGATTCGGTCGAACAGGCGCTGGCCTCCGCAAAGCGGATTTTCGAGGAAACGCATTGTCACGCCGTCAAGCTGGAGGGCGGCACGGAGGTGGCGGATCGCATCGCCGCCATCGTCAAAGCCGGAATTCCGGTGATGGGCCACATCGGCCTGCAACCCCAGTCCGTCGAAAAAGAAGGCGGTTACAAGATCAAGGGCAGAACCGACGAAAGCGCGGCGAAGCTTTTGGCGGATGCGCGCGCGGTGGAACAGGCTGGCGCGTTTTCCGTGGTGATCGAGGGTACGGTTGAGCCGCTGGCAGCCGAAATCACGCAAATCCTGTCGATCCCGACCATCGGCATCGGGGCAAGCGCGGCCTGCGACGGGCAGGTTCTGGTGATCGACGACGCCATCGGCCTGACGATCGACCGGGTTCCGAAATTCGTCAAGGAATATGCCGATCTGCGCAACGAGGTCGCCAAGGCGGCGATGAGCTATGCGGCCGAGGTTCGCGCCCGCGCCTTCCCGACAGCGGACCATGTGTTCCGCAAGCAGACACCGAAGGGCTGACATGAGCAGACCGCATATTTCGCCGACCATCGCGGACCTGCGCGCTGAGGTGAAGGGTTGGCGCAGGCAGGGGCTGAGCGTTGCCATGGTGCCGACCATGGGCGCGCTGCACGAGGGGCATCTTTCTCTGATGCGCGTGGCGCTCTCGCGCGCCGATCGCTGCATCGTCTCGATTTTCGTCAATCCGGCGCAGTTCGCGCCGACAGAAGATCTCGACAAATATCCGCGCCAGCTTGAACGGGATATCGAACGACTGGCGCAAGCCGGCGTGCAGCTTGCCTTCACGCCCACGGCGGCGGAGGTCTATCCGGCCGGCTTTGCGACCAAAGTGTCGGTAGCGGGGCCTTCCGCCGGACTGGAAACCGATTTTCGCCCGCATTTCTTCGAGGGCGTGGCAACCGTCGTGACCAAGCTTTTCCTGCAAGCCGCGCCGGATCTCGCGGTGTTCGGCCAGAAGGATTACCAGCAGCTATGCGTGGTGCAGCAGATGTGCCGCGACCTCGATATCCCCGTCGAGATCATCGGCGCGCCCACCGTGCGCGACGAGCACGGCCTCGCCATGTCCTCGCGCAACGCCTATCTGGACGAGGCCCAACTCGCCATCGCCCGCAAGCTCAACGTCATCCTGCGCACGGCATCCAAAGCCATTTCCGGCGGAGCCGATCCTGAACGGGAAGCCGCGAAAACCGGTCAGGCCCTGCTCGATGCGGGGTTCAGAAGCGTGGACTATGTAGCGGCGCGCCAAAGCGGTTCGCTGGGCCCGTGGCAGCCTTCAACCGAGGGGCGGCTGCTCGTTGCCGCATGGCTTGGCAGCACGCGGCTGATCGACAATGTGGAAATTGCCGCGGTGGCTTGAGCGTCGCCGCCCATCGGCACGGCAATATCGGCGCTCGCTGATCAGGCGAGCGCTTTTTCCATCACCATCACCGAAACCTCGCCCTGCGTCGTTTCAGCGGTTTCAGACACGATAAAACCCTGTGCCCGGTAAAATCCGATCGCGTTCAGGTTTTCCGCTTCCACCTCAAGCCTGATCAGGCCGGCTTCGGGAAAGCTGTCGGCCACCTCGTCGAGCAGCATGCCGCCAATGCCGCGTCTCTGCTGGCCGGGCAACACGTAGAGCTGGCGCAGCCACACCACCCTGCCCTCGTCGACAGATGCCGCGAATGCCATCGCGGCGATTGTCTTGCCGTCATCGGCCACCAGGAATTCGGAGTGCGGATGCGTCAGGCAGGCTCTCAAAGCGGCCATCGAATGCCATTCGGCGGTGATCTCGCTCACACGCTTCTGACCGTAGACGGCATCGTAGGTGGCATGCCAGGTTTCAGCCAGAAGCGCCTTTATCGCCTCCAGGTCTCGCGCTCCGGCCGTGCGGACGAACATTCTATTCCAGGCCCAGCTTTGCCTTGATGAGATCGTTGACGGCCTGCGGATTGGCCTTGCCGCCGGTGGCCTTCATCACCTGGCCGACGAACCAGCCGGCCAGCGTCGGCTTGGCCTTGGCCTGCTCGACCTTTTCGGGGTTGGCGGCGATGATTTCATCCACCGCTTTTTCGATGGCGCCGGTGTCGGTCACCTGCTTCATGCCGCGCTTTTCCACGACTTCGCGCGGATCGCCGCCTTCGTTCCAGACGATCTCGAACAGATCCTTGGCGATCTTGCCGGAGATGGTGCCTTCCCTGATCAGGTCGAGGATGGCGCCCAGCTGATCGGGTGAAACAGGAGTCTCTTCAATGGCTTTGCCGGCTTTGTTCAGAGCGCCCAGCAGGTCGTTGATGACCCAGTTGGCGGCCAGCTTGCCGTCGCGCCCCACCACGACCTGCTCGAAATAATCGGCAATCGCCTTTTCCGAGACGAGGATCGAGGCGTCGTAGGCCGACAGGCCGAGCTTTTCGATCAGCCGCGTCTTCTTGTCGTCGGGGAGTTCCGGCAGATCGACGGCCAGCGCATCGACATAGGCCTGATCGAATTCCAGCGGCAACAGGTCCGGATCGGGGAAATAGCGGTAGTCATGCGCCTCTTCCTTGGAGCGCATGGAGCGGGTCTCGCCCTTGCTGGCGTCGAACAGGCGGGTTTCCTGATCGATCTTGCCGCCATCTTCCAGAATGGCGATCTGGCGGCGGGCTTCATATTCGATCGCCTGACCGACGAAGCGGATGGAGTTGACGTTCTTGATTTCGCAGCGCGTGCCGAATCCTTCGCCCGGACGGCGCACCGAAACGTTCACGTCGGCGCGCATGGAGCCCTCATCCATGTTGCCGTCGCAGGTGCCGAGATAGCGCACGATGGTGCGCAGCTTGGTCAGATATGCCTTCGCCTCGTCGGAGGAGCGCATGTCGGGCTTCGACACGATCTCCATCAGCGCCACGCCGGAGCGGTTCAAATCGACATAGGACATGGTCGGATGCTGGTCGTGCATCGACTTGCCCGCATCCTGTTCCAGATGCAGACGCTCGATGCCGATCTCGATGTCCTCGAATTCGCCCTTCTTGTCGGGGCCGACCGAAACGATGATCTGGCCCTCGCCGACGATGGGCTGCTTGAACTGCGAAATCTGGTAGCCCTGCGGCAGGTCCGGATAGAAATAATTCTTGCGGTCGAAGACCGATTTCAGGTTGATCTGCGCCTTCAGGCCAAGGCCGGTGCGGATGGCCTGCTTCACGCATTCCTCGTTGATCACCGGCAGCATGCCGGGCATGGCCGCATCGACCAGCGACACATTGGCGTTGGGAGCCGCGCCGAACGCGGTGGAAGCGCCGGAAAACAGCTTCGAGCGTGACGTCACCTGCGCATGGACTTCCATGCCGATGACGACTTCCCAGTCTGCGGTTGCGCCGGGAATGAGGCGTTTTGCGTCGGGCGTGCGGGTATCTACCAGGGTCATGTGCGGCCTGTCGTCTTTTTCGGATATGCCTGAATGCGTTTGCGTATACGGCGGATATAGAGCGTATCGTCTGGCTATTGCAAACCCGGCTGCCAGACAAGCACAAAGCCGGCACAAAGCCGGCTCTGGCAATTTTCGATGCAAGCTTCGCAAGAGCTGGTCAGGCTTCCTATGCGGTGGCGATATAAGCCTTGATCTCCTCGGCTTCGCGTTCCGCATCCTCAATGCGCCGCTTCACCACGTCGCCGATGGAAATGATGCCGTCCAGGCGGCCGTTCTTCTCCACCGGAAGGTGGCGGAAGCGACCCGCGGTCATGACCTCCATGACTTCGGTGATCGTGTGGTGCTCGTGACAAATCCTGACTTTGGACGTCATGCCGTTCCGGACGGCCATGTCGAGCGCCGAAGCTCCATGCGCGGCCATGACGCGTACGATGTCGCGCTCGGAGATGATGCCGACGATCCCGCCTTCCGGGTTGGTGACGACCAGCGCGCCCACCCGGTGTGCGGCAAGCTTGTGGATCGCCTCGGCGAGCTTTTCGTCCGGCCCGAGCGTGAAAACGTCGTGCCCCTTCTGGGCGAGAATAGCCTTGACCGTCATTGCGTCCTCCTCTGCGTTAGGCCGGACCGCTCTTCCGGCCATGACGTTCGCAACGACATGGTGCGCCGGGGCCGCGAGCTTTTCAAGCTCCGTGGAGGCGGTAGCGATCAGAAGCGGCGGCGCAAACCTGTCTCGAAAAGACGCAGGCCAAGGAAACCGGCCAGAAAGCCGCCGATATGCGCTTCCCAGGCGATCTGCGCCTCCTCGCCCGGAACGAACCCGGCAAGGCCGGTGACGAGATTGATGACCATCCACACCGCCAGAAAGGTCACGACGCTGCGCGAACGCACGATTTCACGCATCGGCAGCGGATCGCCGGCAAAAGCGCCCTTGCCCGAGGAGCGGTCGATGCGGAAGGCGAAACGGGCGGCGGCGCCCATCATGCCCGAAATGGCCCCGGAAGCGCCGACGAGCGGGTTCTGCCCCAGCGGATGGATCGCATAGAAGAAGAACGCCGCCGCAAGGCTCGTCACCGCGAAGAAGATCGCGAAGCGGGCGGTGCCCAGCCGGTTGGCGAGCGGCGCGCCGAAAGCCGCCATCCACACCATGTTGACGGCGAGATGAGCGAAGCTTCCATGCAGCAGCGCATAGGTGAAGGGGCTGGAGAAGGCATAGACATCCAGCACATATGCACCTGAATAGCGGATCGGCACGAATGCGGCGCGGACGATCAGCTCGAAGTCCTGCTCCGCGGTCAGAACATAGGCGCGCAGCAGATGTATGCCGGTGCAGAGCGCCAGAAGCGCGATCACGATGCCCGGCAGGTTGAACATCGGCTCGCGCCCCTGCATGGCAGGCTGCGGCGGTCTGTAGGGCTCGGGCTGGTTCATGAATATCGTCCTGTTTTGAAGGATGCGATGTAAGCGAGGCGCCCGCCATTTCCAAACGGCGAATCGTCGCCACCACGTGGGCGGACCTTCTGAAACAGGCGAATCGAATCGAAAAAAATGGCCGTTCAGGGCATGCCCCGAACGGCCGACCGAGCCCCTGGGCTCCCCTGGACTTCTGACTGGAAAACCGCCGCCGTGTGTGGGCAAGCCGTTTTCTGGAATGAATTCAACGTCTCACATCTTTCGGGCAGCCGCAATCTAAACCCTTTGTTAACCTTAACGGCCTCGATCCGTGAACAAGGCGCCTCAAGACTGGCACGGTTTGTGCATGGCACCGCATGTAGGTGGTCGGAAATGTCCTCCTGTTCATCGTTGGGACAATCAGACTTCAGATTGAACGAAGCGGAGCGAACATGAAACTCGCAGGGTCCATTGCACTGTTCCATTATTGGAATCAGCTGCGCGGGGAACGTTCCGCGCCACAGCGCACGGAAATCGAGCCGGCAGACATCAGGCAGCTGCTTGCCGATACCTTTATCCTTGAAAAGGACACGCGCGGCGAAGCGGTCTTCCGTCTCGCCGGCACGCGCCTGTGCGCCGCCTATGGACGCGAACTGAAGGGCTTCAGCTTTCCTTCCCTGTGGCGCCACAAGGACCAGAGACTGGTCGCCCGGCTGCTCGACAACGTCTTCGACAATCATTCTGCCATCCTGATCGGCTATGAGGCGATCAGCCTTGGCGGCCGAACCCTGCCCTTCGAATTGCTGGCCCTGCCTCTGGAAAGCGGAACCGGAAACGCACGCTGCCTCGGCGTCGCATCGCCTGCGCACAAGCCGTTCTGGCTTGGAGCCGACGCCGTCGGCGACGCCGTCATCGAGACCTTGCGCATCATCGATCCCGCCGCGGAGAAGGCGGAACGCTTCCGGCGCCCCTCCATCGACGCGCCCGAACTCGCGCCCGCCGACCTCGACGCCGCCAGCACGCGCGCCGGCTATGGCAGGGGCCGCAGGATACGCCACCTGCTGGTGCTGGACGGTGGCCGCGGCGAATAACGTCTTTCTGCCCGCCCTGTTTGCCGGTTGTTAACCTTCCAGATTCATAATCCGGTCAGAAATCCGCCCGAAATGCGGAGCAGCCAGTGGGGTGAAGGCGGTTATGGTTTCTGCGGCGAAGGTCCACGCGCCGTCTGTCGCTGAAAGGCGCAGCTTCCAGCGCGTTCGCGTCAAGATCTACGGGCGCTTCATGCTCGAAGACCGCTCCGAATATCCCTGTCAGGTCATTGAAATGTCCCCCGGCAACATGGCGTTGCGCACGGAGCGCATCGGCGAGCCGGGAGAACGCGTGATCGCCTATATCGACCATATCGGCCGCATCGAGGGCGTCATCGTCCGGACCTTTCAGGACGGCTTTGCCATGACCGTGCTCGCCTCCGAGCGAAAGCGCGAGAAACTTGCGGCTCAGCTCACATGGCTCGCGAACCGGCATGAGCTGGACCTGCCCGAGGACCGCCGGCATGAGCGCATAGCGCCACGCAACCCGATCAGCGTCCTGCATCTCGTGGACGGGCGCCAGTACCCCTGCCGGATCATCGACCTGTCCCTGTCCGGCGCCGCGGTTGAAATCGAGGTCAAGCCGGCCATCGGCGTGCAGGTTACGCTGGGCACCATGCGCGGCCAGATCGTGCGCCACTTCGAAGACGGCGTGGCCATCGAGTTCGCGGTCGTCCAGCGTCCCGAAACCCTGAACGCGGAATTCAACGCGACACTTCGCTAGAGCCGTTCATGATTTCACGGAACCGCCGAACGGCTCCAGGTCCTTGTCTTGTCGCGTTTCCAGCAAAGATGCGCAGCGATTTTGCGCCCGCAATCGCGCAGAAAGGAGAAGAAGCATTGGCGGCGTTCCCTTGTCACCGGAAATGCCGGAAAGCGCGTGCGGTCTTTCAGAAGCGTGCGATGCGTGCCGTCGCAGCCCGCGCCCGGCTGCCGGAAGGGTAAGCATTCCCTTCAAAAACCGCTAAAATTTGAATCAAGATTTATTCTTATTTGCGGCTAAAATGATCTATGTTTTACTCAATGTCTTCTTCGCGGTTTTGCGCCAAATAAATCCGGACCTGTCATTGTCTCCTCAAACGGGGAGACACCGAAATGACTTTCAACTGGGGCGCTTCGCTGATAACGGCCATGACGATGCTGGTCGCCGCACTGGGCAGCGCCCATGCCGGCAACAGCTTCATGCCCACGGGCGGGCGCACCACCCAGCCGGTCGGGCACTATGAATTCTGTCGGGGCCTGCCGCAGGAATGCCGCCAGAAGACCCCGAAAAAGGCTCCGGCCGAACTCACCCGCAAGCTGTGGACGACCCTCATCTCCGTCAACAACGACGTGAACAACAGCGTCATCCCCATGACCGATCTGGAAATCTGGGGGCGCGAGGAAGTGTGGTCCTACCCGGTCAACGGCATGGGCGACTGCGAGGACTATGTGCTGGAAAAGCGCCGCCGCCTCATGCAGGCCGGTGTGCCGGCCGGCAACCTGCTCATCACCGTGGTGCGCCAGCCCAATGGCGAGGGCCATGCGGTTCTGACCGTCCACACCAGCATGGGCGACTTCATCCTCGACAATCTCGAAGGCCGGGTTCTGGCCTGGTCGGACACTTCCTATGCCTATCTCAAGCGCCAGTCCGTGCAGAATTCCGGGGTTTGGGTCTCCATCACAGATGGCCGAGCCGACGCGGTGGCCTCCGTCCGCTGATCCCGGCCGGCACTGAAGCGCAGCAGGCTTTTGAGGAAAAAACCGGTCGAGCCCCCGTCCCCCTCCGAACGACCGGTTTTCAGGAGCCGGCCTGCGCTGCGGGCCGGCTCCGCTTTTTCAGGCCATCAACAATTTCGACAAACTCAGTCTTCCAGCTTCCTGAAACCTTTGCCGAAGCGACGGGCGTTCGCCACATAATGCGCAGCCGACTGGCGCAGTCGCCCGGCGGAAGCCTCGTCCAGCGTACGCACCACTTTCGCCGGAGAGCCGACGATCAGTGAATTGTCGGGAAATTCCTTGCCTTCGGTGACCAGCGCACCGGCGCCGACCAGCGAGTTCTTTCCGATCTTGGCGCCGTTGAGGACGATGGCTCCCATGCCGATGAGGCTGTTGTCGCCAATGGTGCAGCCGTGCAGCAAAGCCCGGTGGCCGATGGTGCACCCCTTGCCGATGGTGAGGGGAAAGCCGGGATCGGTGTGCATGATCGTATGCTCCTGCACATTCGTATCCTCTCCGATCGCGATCGCTTCATTATCGCCGCGAATGACAGTGCCGAACCAGATGCCGACGTTACGGCCGACAAAAACATTGCCGACGAGCGTCGCATCCGGCGCAAGCCAGTTGCTGTTCCTGTCCTCGAACCGGGGCTCTGCTGCGTCGATTGCATAGATGGGCATGTCTTCTCCTGTCAGATTACAGCGGGCGCCGCGGCCGTTCCTTTAACCCTCCCTTTACCATAAATCTCCACAGTCGCACCTGAGCGGAACCTGTTTCGCGGCCGGGCCAGCACGCCTTACGGAGCATCATGAAAGACGCCGTCGCACCACAGGAATTCAGGGCGGGCCGCTCCTCCCTGACCGGCCGCCTGTTTTACGGCATCGTCATCGTAGGGCTTTTGTCGGTGGCGATTACGTTTGCGGGCAAATGGTTCGGCGAGCGCATCGCCATGGGCGGCCACACCGACGACACCACCGTTCATGCCGTGGTCATCGGAAACAATCTTCTGGCGGCGCCGGCCAACATGATTCGCTTCGAACAGGCAAGGCGCAGCGGCGACGCCGAGCGGCTCGACCTTTATGTGCGCTATCCTTCGATGACGGGATATACGCGACAGACGCGCGACGACTTCAACCACGCGACGGCCGCCGATTCGATCATCTTTCTCGGATTTTCGGAGCAGATGATGTCCCGCGACATGAGCAGCCGTTTCGCGCCGATCTACAGCGCCTTGATTACCAGGCCGGGGCGCAACGGCCCCGCGGGCATCACCTTCTACGAATTTTCAGCAAAATCGGGATATGTCGGAGAGATGCTCGCCGTGGCGGACAGGCAGGGACGCGAGCCGTTCGTGGCGCGTTGCCTGACCGGGGAAGCCGCGGAAAAATCGCTGACGCCTTGCGAGCGGGACATTCTGGTGGGTGAGCGTCTCACCCTCACCTACCGCTTCCCGCAACGCTTTCTGGAAGAGTGGCAGGCACTGGATACGGCGGTTGAAAATCTCGCCGCATCCATGCTGGGAACCCCGGCCCCACCGCGACAGTGAAGGCGGAGCAGGAAAAGAGCTGAAATATCAGCCCAGATCGATGTCGAGAATGGCCATCGAGAAATTGTAGTCGCCGTCATCCTCGTCCTTGAACACGATGCCGAGGAATTCGTCGCCGGCATAAACTTCGGCTGAATCGTCCTTGCGCGGACGCGCCTTCACTTCAAGGCGCGGATTCTGGAAGACGCGCTTGAAATAGGCGTCGAGCTTTCGGATTTCGTCGGGTTTCAAAAAAATTCTCCGCTAAGGGACCTGATGTGAGAGGCGCTTCTTGCACGCGCCCGGGGCACTGTAAAGACGAGGCAACGACAACGGCCCCGTCAGGTTCAGTTCATTCTCAGATGTCGAAACTGACGACATGATCCATGGCCTGCGACGGGAGAAGCTGATCCATCTCCCGGGAAGGCTGATCGTCGCAGCTGGTTTCGCCGACGATGCGGGCCGGCACGCCGGCTACGGTTTTGTTGTGGGGAACGGTGGCCAGCACGACCGAGCCGGCCGCCACCTTGGAGCAGTGGCCGATCTCGATATTGCCGAGGATCTTGGCCCCTGCCCCGATCAGGACGCCATGGCGGATCTTCGGATGCCGGTCGCCGCTCGCCTTGCCGGTTCCGCCCAGCGTCACATTGTGCAGGATCGAGACATCGTCCTCGACAACCGCCGTCTGGCCGACCACGAGGCCGGTGGCATGGTCGAGGAAGACGCCCTTGCCGATGCGGGCGGCGGGATTGATATCGGTCTGGAACACCGAGGAGGAGCGGCTTTGCAGATAGAGCGCGAAGTCCCTGCGGCCCCGCCTCCACAGCCAGTGCGCCAGCCGGTGTGTCTGGATCGCATGAAAACCCTTGAAGTAGAGCACAGGCTCCAGAAAGCGCTCGCAGGCCGGATCGCGATCGAAATAAGCCTGGATGTCGACCCGCACCACCGTCGACCACGCCGGATCGTCCTCGCGCATGGCATCGAAGGTCTGACGGATCAGATCCGCCCCGACATCCTGATGCGCCAGCCGTTCCGCCAGCCGGTGAATGACGGCATCCTCAAGGCTCGCCTGATTGAGGATTGCGGAATAGAGAAACGCCGCCAGCAGCGGGTCGCGATTGACCGCCGCCATCGCCTCGTCGCGGATGGAACGCCAGATAGGGTCGACCGGCTGCAACGCGTCGTGGCGCAACAAACTGTTCATGACAACAACTCCCCGCTTCTGGGTGTCGGCACCGGCGCCATCAACGACACAGATCGGCGCACGGGCCTCCCGGCACGGTGTTAAAGGGTCGGGCATGGCCCAACCGACTGCGCGACAGATATAGAGCAGATCGGGCAGGCGGTGAACCCAATTTTGCTTAATCTGCTTTCAACGTAAGGAGCCCGGCTCCCGATCCGGGCTGCTTTCAACACAGCCTTCCCATCCGCAATCGCGATCCGGAGACGCTTCCTCCGCGCCGACACAGGGTTTCGCGGCAGGGAAAAACCGGACCGCGACCGCAAGAAAGCGCCCGTCGCGATCGCCATTGCCACAGGCAACAGGCCAGTCTGCTTCTCCCCGATATCCACATCCCTCACCTACGAGATGTCGGGGGCACCAAAGTTGGATGAACCAACGCTTGACGCTCCCGCCCGAGTCGCCTTTTATTGGCCATGCGTTCGGTGTTGCGGACGCGGCCGGAAAGTTTCGACGCCGGTCTTTTCCCCGTTCAATCGCGTTTCAATCGCATTCCTTCCTTGAAAAAAGGCTGGTCGCGAAGCGTTTTTTTGTATCCGGAGAGCGGACAGGCAGCTGGAAAATTAATCCGTTAATACTACATTTAGTGTTTGCGATCATCTTTTCGGCTATATAATGTGGAAACTTCTCCGAGAGAGATTACAGCGTCTTCAGGGTGCGGCATGCGGACGGCTTCGGCGGTCCTGAAATGGCTTGTGCATTCGGTTCCACGTCGCGTCAGGCAGGCGGAGCAGATCCGCGATGACGCAGGCATGTCCGGATCAGCGCCGTGTTTTGCCGGAAACCGGTTGGGCAGCCGCCCTGAAACGCGCTATATGTAAATGAAGGAATAAACGAGATGCGCATCGAACGGCACTTCACCAAAGCGGGTCAGTCTCCCTATGCGGAGATCGAGTTCCGCAAGGCGCTGTCGGAGATCAGGAACCCGGACGGTTCGATCGTCTTCCGGCTGGACAATATCGATGTGCCGGCGCAGTTCAGCCAGGTCGCGGCCGACATTCTCGCGCAGAAATATTTCCGCAAGGCCGGCGTTCCCGCGCGCCTGAAAAGGATAGAGGAAAACGACGTTCCCTCCTTCCTGTGGCGCTCGGTCGCGGACGAGGCCGGCCTTGCCGAATTGCCCGAAGCCGGGCGCTACGGCCCGGAGACCGATGCGCGTCAGGTCTTCGACCGTCTGGCCGGCACCTGGACCTACTGGGGCTGGAAGGGCAAGTATTTCGACAGCGAGGAAGATGCGCGGGCGTTCAGGGACGAACTGTCTTACATGCTCGCCACCCAGCGCGTGGCCCCGAATTCTCCGCAATGGTTCAACACCGGCCTGCACTGGGCCTACGGCATCGACGGCCCCGGCCAGGGCCATTTCTACATCGATCCCTTCACCGGCGAGCTGACCAGATCCGGTTCGGCCTATGAGCATCCGCAGCCGCACGCCTGCTTCATCCAGTCCGTGGGCGACGATCTCGTCAACGAAGGCGGCATCATGGACCTGTGGGTGCGCGAGGCGCGCCTGTTCAAATACGGCTCCGGCACCGGCTCCAACTTCTCGCATCTGCGCGGCGAGGGCGAAAGGCTTTCCGGCGGCGGCAAGTCTTCGGGCCTGATGAGCTTCCTCAAGATCGGCGACCGCGCCGCCGGCGCCATCAAATCGGGCGGCACCACCCGCCGCGCCGCCAAGATGGTCATCGTCGATGCCGACCACCCGGACATCGAAGCCTTCATCGACTGGAAGGTGAAGGAAGAGCAGAAGGTTGCGGCTCTCGTCACCGGCTCCAAGATCGTGCGCAAGCATCTCGACGCGATCATGAAGGCGTGCGTGAACTGCGAAGGCCAGGACGACGATTGCTTCGACCCCTCGATCAACACCGCGCTGAAGCGCGAGATCAGGGCGGCGAAGAAGAACGCCGTGCCGGAAAATTACGTCCAGCGCGTCATCCAGTTCGCGCGGCAGGGCTACACGTCCATCGAATTCAGCACCTACGACACCGACTGGGATTCGGAAGCCTACCTGACCGTTTCGGGCCAGAACTCGAACAACTCCGTCTCCCTCAAGGACGATTTCCTGCGCGCTGTCGAAAATGACGGCGACTGGCACCTGACCGCCCGCAAGGACGGCAAGGTGACGAAGACCCTCAAGGCCCGCGACCTGTGGGAGAAGATCGGCTACGCGGCATGGGCCTCGGCCGATCCCGGCCTGCACTTCAACACCACCATGAACGACTGGCACACCTGCCCGGCGGCCGGGCCGATCCGCGCCTCCAACCCGTGCTCGGAATATATGTTCCTCGACGACACGGCGTGCAATCTGGCCTCGGTCAACCTGCTGCCCTACCGCAATCAGGACGGCACTTTCGACATCGCCGCCTATGAGCACACCGTGCGGCTGTGGACCATCGTGCTCGAAATCTCGGTCATGATGGCGCAGTTCCCGTCGCGCGAGATCGCGGAACTGTCCTACAAATACCGCACGCTGGGCCTCGGCTACGCCAATATTGGCGGCCTGCTGATGACCTCCGGAATTCCCTATGATTCCGATGAAGGCCGCGGCATCTGCGGCGCGCTGACGGCGCTGATGACCGGCGTTTCCTACGCCACATCCGCCGAGATGGCGGGCGAACTGGGCGCTTTCCCGGATTACGAGCGCAACGCCGAAAACATGCTGCGCGTGATGCGCAACCATCGCCGCGCCGCCTGTGGCGAGAAGAGCGGCTATGAAAAGCTGGCCGTCGATCCGGTGCCGCTCGATGCCGGGCATGTGTGGCAGAAGGAACTGGTCGACCATGCCCGCACGGCATGGGACCGCGCCATCGAACTCGGCGAGAAACACGGCTATCGCAACGCGCAGGCGACCGTGATCGCGCCGACCGGTACAATCGGCCTCGTCATGGACTGCGACACCACCGGCATCGAGCCGGACTTCGCGCTGGTGAAGTTCAAGAAGCTGGCCGGCGGCGGCTACTTCAAGATCATCAACCGCGCCGTGCCGGAGGCCCTGCGTACGCTTGGTTACTCCGAGAGCCAGATCGCCGAGATCGAGGCTTACGCCGTCGGCCATGGCAACCTGAATCAGGCTCCGGGCGTAAACCCTTCAACGCTCAGGACAAAAGGCTTTACCGACGACAAGATCGAGGCGCTGAACGGCGCGCTGAAGTCGGCCTTCGACATCAAGTTCGTCTTCAACCAGTGGACGCTTGGCGCGGACTGGCTGAAGGAGACCTTCGGCTTCACCGATGAACAGCTCGACGATTTCTCGTTCGAGGTTCTGCCGGCGCTCGGCTTCTCGAAAAAGGACATCGAGGCCGCCAATATACATGTCTGCGGCGCGATGACGCTGGAGGGCGCGCCCTTCCTCAAGGACGCGCATCTGGCCGTGTTCGACTGCGCCAATCCGTGCGGCAAGATCGGCAAGCGCTACCTGTCGGTCGAGAGCCACATCCGCATGATGGCGGCGGCGCAGCCCTTCATTTCGGGCGCCATTTCCAAGACCATCAACATGCCGAACGAGGCGACGGTCGAGGACGCCAAGAACGCCTACATGCTGTCGTGGAAACTGGCGCTGAAGGCGAACGCGCTCTACCGCGACGGCTCCAAGCTCTCGCAGCCGCTCAACGCGTCGCTGATCTCCGACGAGGAGGAAGAGGACGATGCCGTCGAGACGCTGGTCGCCGCTCCTGC